>JAKIVR010000029.1 GCA_022750455.1 Thermoplasmata archaeon
GGGGCGACGCTCTGCAACACCTTGACCTTCTCCGATCGGATCGCGTCGGCATCGCTCGTGGCCGGTGGCTCCATCCCGACCAGGGTGAGAAGCTGCGTCACGTGGTTCTGGACCATGTCTCGGAAGGCGCCAGACTCTTCGTAGTAGCCGGCCCGCCCCTCCACGCCCAGTTGCTCCGCGACGGTGATCTCGACATGATCGACCCATCCGCGACTCCAGACCGATTCGACGAACATGTTCGCGAACCGGAAGACCAGGAGGTTCTGGACGGTCTCCTTGCCGAGGTAGTGGTCGATCCGATAGATCTGGGACTCGTCGAAGTGACCCCGGAGATACCCGTTCAGCTCTTGCGCCGAGGCGAGGTCGCGGCCAAACGGTTTCTCGATCACCACGCGGGTCCAGCCCAGGCCGCGGTTCAACCCCGATTGGCCCAGCCCCTGGAGGGTGGGACCGAACGCTTCCATCGGAAGGGCCAGGTAGAAGATCCGGTTCCCCTCCAATCCCTGGTCCCGTTCGATCTGCTCAATGCGGCTCCGGAGGCCGGCGTACCCCGTGGCGGTTTCGTCCCCGAGTCCGTGGTAGAATAGCGTGGACGCGACGAAGGCGCGAATTTCCTCGTCGGTCCCCGACTTCGCGTCGTGGAGCGACTCGGTGGCCAGGGCGCGGAATGCGGAATCGTCGAGCGGGCGCCGCGCGACCCCGAGGATCCGGCTGCCGGGGGGAAACTGCCCCCGGCCCGCCAGCCGGTAGAGGGACGGGAGCATCTTGCGCTTGAACAGGTCCCCGGTGGCGCCGTGCACCACGAACAGGTGCCGCGCCGGGACCGGGGACGTCAACTCTATGCCTCCCGCTTCACGTCGTGACCGCCGAACTTGTTACGCATCATCGCGAGCAGCCTCTCGGAGAACGGATCCTGCTCCCGCGATCGGATGCGTTGCTGGAGCGCGAGGGTAATGATCGGCGCCGGTATGTTCAGGTCCATCGCCTCCGTCACGGTCCAGCGCCCCTCGCCCGAATCCGCGACCCACGGTTCGATGCCGGTCAACGTCGGATTCTCCGCGAGGGCCGACTCGGTCAGCTCGAGGAGCCAGGAGCGGACTACGCTCCCATACCGCCACACTTGAGAGACCTGGTGGAGGTCGAGGGCGAAGTCGGTCTTCGCCTGGAGCACGGCGAACCCTTCGGCGTACGCCTGCATCATCCCGTACTCGATCCCGTTGTGGACCATCTTAACAAAGTGGCCCGAACCGACGCTCCCCATGCGCCCCCAGCCCTTGTCCGGCGCGGGGGCGAGCGTCTCGAGAACCGGCCGCATCTGCTCGACGTCCTCGTTCGCGCCTCCGACCATCATCGAGTACCCCTCGGTGAGCCCCCAGATCCCGCCGCTGGTCCCGACGTCGACGTACCGGAACCCCCACCCGGTCACCAGGACCGAACGGCGCAACGTGTCCCGATAGTACGAGTTGCCGCCGTCCACGATCAGATCGCCGGGGGAGAGGAGGGGATGCAGTTGCTCGAGGGTCTGGTCGACAGGAGCTCCCGACGGGATCATCAGCCAGATGATCCGCGGGGCCGGAAGCTGGCGGACGAGATCGGCGAGAGAGGACGCTCCGGCCGCTCCTTGCGCGACCACGGCGTCAACGACGGATTTAGTCCGCGCGTAGCCGACCACGCGGTGTCCACCCTTCACGAGCCGCACCGTCATGTTCGCGCCCATCTTTCCCAGACCGATCATTCCGAGTTCCATCGTTGTTCTCCCTCAACCCGCCGCGACGCCCACTCGGGTGAGCTCGTCCGAAAGACGCTCCGGGTCGCGCACGAGGATCGTGCGCAGGCCGAGGCGTTGGGCCGCCTCGACGTTCTCGGGCCGGTCGTCCAGGAACACGCTCTCCGCGGGGTCACGCTGGGTGATCTGCAAGGCGAATCGGTAGGCGTCGGGCTCCGGCTTGCGTCGGCCCGTATAGCAGGAGCTGAAGAACGCGTGGAAGATCTTGCCGAGTTGGAACGTCGCGATCCGGTATTCGTTCAGTTCCCGGGACTCGTTGTTGAGCGCCGCCATGACGAACTCACCCCGCTCGCGAAGGTGTCGCGCGAGCTCCAAGGACGACGGGATCGCGGCCGATTGCTCCCGCATGAACTGACGGAACGCGTCCCGGGTGAAATCTCGGGGCCGGTAGAACACGGTCGAGTCGAGATAGCCGTCCGTGTCCAACTGGCCGGATTCGAACGCAGCGTCCACCTGTTGGTGGCGGTGTTCGAGATCGGCCGCATCGAGACCGAAGTGGCCGGAGGCCCGGGCGCGCGCCGAACGGTCCCACCCGTTGGAGAGGAGCACGCCCCCGATGTCCCAGAGCAGCAGGGCGACCCTAGCCATCGAGGATCCCCGTGAGACGTTGGAGGCCTCCCAGCACGTCCGACCCGAGGTGGACGCGGAGAAGGCGCCGGTGCTTCTGTTCCAGCGCCTGCGCATCGCCCACCGATTGGGCTTGGATCAACTGGCCGAACGTGTACCCCTGCCCCGGAACCTCGACGTCCGGGGCGGCGTCGTCGACGAGCTGCAGGAAGAGCCCGATGTTCGGTCCGCCCTTGTGTAACTGACCGGTCGAGTGGAGGAAGTGCGGTCCGTATCCCAGCGTGGTGGCGACGTGGCGCCGCTCGAGCAGGCGCTGCCGGATCCCCTGGAGGAGGCCCCAGGTGGCGTCGGACGGGGCGAGGTACGCCTGGATCCCGACGTAGTCGCCCGGTTGGCAAAGGGCCAGCCACGCCCCGACGGCGGCGGTGAGCGCCGGGCCGTCGTCGGCCCGGATCGTCGGTGGACTGTCGGGCGTGCTGGCGCTGCCGGGGTGAGCCATCGCGCTTCGGGCGAGGTCCTTGGCGAGCTCCACATCGGGTTGATCGAACGGATTGATCCCCAGGATCTGGCCCGCACTCGCGACGCCCATCTCCCACCGGAAGAACTCTTGCCCGAGGTCGAGACGATCGGGGACCTGGATCCGGACGACCGGGTGACCGGCCGCCTCGAGACGAGCCGTATGGGTCGCGATCACAGGGTCCACGTTCCCGGCCTCTTGGATCTCGACAAAGAACCGGTCGGCGCCATAGGTCGCGGTACCCACCATCGGCTCGTCCACGACCGGGACGATCCCCTTGCCGATCTTGCCGGTGCTCTCGGCGACGAGTTGTTCGATCCAGCTGGGCAGGGGGGCGAAGCCGGGCGAGGCGTAGAACGTCAACTTGTCCCGCCCTCCCACCGCGACCTCTCCGAGGGCCGCTCCCAGCCGCAACCCCGGATTCTCCCCGGCCGGCACGGAGGCGGCGGAGGCCACGGCCATCGTCTCCGCCTGGTCGAGGAGCGCGGCCACGTCGGTGCCCAACAGGGCCGCGGGGACCAATCCAAACATCGTCAGGGCGGAATACCGACCCCCCACGGTCGGGAGCGCCTGGAACACCGCCCGGAACTGTTGTTCGAGGGCGAACTTCTCGAGCGGGGTTCCCGGGTCTGTCACGGCCATGAACTGCGGGCCCGGAGGATTCCCGCTCGCGCGGACTTCCTCCCAGAAGTAGTGGCAGAACGAGAGAGGCTCGATGGTGGTCCCGGATTTGCTGGAGACCACGAACAAGGTGTGGCGCGGATCGATGCGTTGGCGAACGTTCGAGACCGCCTGCGGATGGGTGCTGTCCAGGACGAGGAGCTCCGGAAACCCCGGCCGGGACCCCAGGATCCCTCGGAACACCTCCGGCGCGAGGCTGGAGCCACCCATCCCGAGAAGGACCACGGAGCGGATCCCTTCAGCTCGGACCGCCTCCGCGAACTCGGTGAGCCGAGGGATCTCTTGGCGCATCAATTCGGGGAGAAGAAGCCACCCCATCCGATCGGTGACGTCCGCGGCCGGCGCCTCGGGCCACAGTGTCGGATCGGCTCGCCAGAACCGCTCGCCAAAGTGCGCCGACTGCCAGTCGGCGAGCCGAGTGGCGACCGCGGCCGTCGAACTCCCCAGGGAGGCGGACTGACGGTCCACCGCTCCGGCCCGCAACGCCTCCTTCTTGCTTTCGAGCGAGCGCAGGAGGAGGGCATAGGAAGCGGCGAACGACGCGACGCCTTCCACCTGTAGGTCGTCGGTGATCCGGCCGAGGTCGACCCCGCACGCGTCGGCATCTTGGAGGAGTCGCCGGGCGTCGGTCGCGCCTCTGGCGAGCGCGTTCCCACGGACGACTCCGTGGTCCTCGAACGCCGTGAGCGTCGCCGGGGGGATGGTATCGACCGTCTCGGGCCCCACCAGCTCTTCGACGTACATCGTGTCCCGGTACGCCGGGTCCTTGGTGCTCGTGCTGGCCCACAGGACGCGTTGGGGCCGCGTCCATCGCGCCCGCCATTCGGCGAAGCCCGGTCCCTGCATGAGCTCCTGGAATCGCGCGTAGATCACCCGGCAGTTCGCCACGGCGACCTTCCCTTGCAGCGCCTTCGCCGCGGGGGTGGTCGAGGCTGCCAGGATGCGGTCGACCGCGGTGTCGATGCGACTCACGAACACGGAGGCCACCGACGCGATCCTCGCCGGATTCGGGGCCCGGGCGGCCCCCCGGAGGTACGCCTGGGCCACGTCCTCGTACTGGGAGAGGGAGAAGAGGAGCGTCACGTTCACATTGATCCCCTCGGAGATCAGACGCTCGATCGCCGGCACCCCTTCCTTCGTCCCCGGAACTTTGATCAGCAGATTCGGTCGATGGACCGCCTTCCACAATCGACGGGCCTCGGCCACGGTCCCTTCGGTGTCGTGGGCGAGTCCCGGGGCGACCTCGAGGCTCACGAACCCGTCCTGGCCCCCGGTGCGGTCGTAGACCGGTCGAAGGACGTCCGCCGCGAGCGTGACATCCTCCACGGCCAACCGTTCATAGAGGGCGGCGGGCGAGAGATCCGGCTCCCGGGCGAGCAGAGTGGCGAGGGCGGAGTCGTAATCGTGGCTCCCGGCGATCGCCTTCTCGAAGATCGTCGGGTTGATCGTCACACCGGTGATCCCGTCCACCTCGACCATCCGCTGCAGGTCCCCGCTCGTCAGCAGGCTCCGCCGGATGTAGTCCAGCCACGGCGATTGGCCTTGGGCGAGAAGCTCGGCGAGTCGCGTCATGCCCGGCTCCCCGGGTGGTGGGCTGCCCGAACTCGCTCGACACATTCCAGCACGTGCTCCACGGTGAATCCCAACTCTTTCTGTACGACCGGTCCCGGCGCCGACGCCCCGAATCGGTCGAGGCCGAGGCACTCTCCCTCGCTCCCGACGAAGCGGTCCCACCCTTGGGTCACGCCGGCCTCGACCGAGACCTTCGGGATCCCCGGGAGCAAGACGGAGTCACGGTACGAGCGCTCCTGTTCCTCGAACAGTCGCCAAGAGGGGAGGGAGACGACCCGGGCTTGCGTCCCTTGGGCGGCCAACCGAGTCTGCGCCTCCAGCACGAGGGCTACCTCCGAGCCGGAGGCGAGCAGAACGACGTCCGGGCTCCCGGAGGGGGCGTCCTTCAGGATGTACCCGCCCCGGGGGACGCCCGCAGGGATCGGATACATCGAGGGATCGAGGATCGGCAACTTCTGACGCGTCAGGATGAGGGCCGTCGGACCCGGCCGCTTCAGCGCCGCCCCCCACGCCGCCACGGTCTCGTTCGCATCGGCGGGACGGTAGACGTTGAACCCGGGGATCGCCCGAAGGCTCGCCAGATGTTCCACCGGTTGGTGCGTCGGTCCATCCTCCCCCATCCCGATGCTATCGTGGGTGAAGACGAAGATGGCGTGGGTCTGCTGCAGCGCCGCCAGTCGGAGGGCGCCGCGGGCGTAGTCCGAGAAGACGAGGAACGTCGCGCCGTAGGGCACCACACCTCCGTGCAGCGCCATCCCGTTGACGACCGCCACCATCGCGTGCTCCCGGACCCCGAAATGGAAGTTTCGACCGACGCCGTCGGTCGCCGAGTAGTCCGGCGATCCGGGCAGCAGGGTCTTGGTGGAGGGGGAGAGGTCGGCCGCGCCCCCCAGCAGCGCCGGCACGAGGGGGGCCAGCGCGTTCAACACCTTCTGGGACGCGTCTCGCGTCGCCATCGGACCCTCGGAGACGACGAACGAGGGGAGATGGGTCTCCCATCCGCCCGGCAGCTCTCCGGAGAGCTGCGCCTCGAACGCTCGGGCCTCCGCGGGGTATTGGGCGCGGTACCGCTCCCGAACGGCCTCCCATGCCTTCTGCCAACCCGCCCCCCGGTCCTTCGCGGTCCGGAGGTGCGCGCCGGCGTCCGCGGGGACGTGGAACGGAGGTTCGACAGGCCACCCGAGCTTCTCCTTCGTCGATCGGGTGTTGACGGGCCCGAGAGGTTCGCCGTGGGCCTCCCGGGTGTCCTGGACGGGACTTCCGAACCCCAAATGGGTTCGAACGCAGATCAGGGTCGGTCTCGTCGACTGCGCTCGGGCTTGACGGATCGCGGCGTCGATGCTCCCGAGGTCGTTGCCATCGGGGACCCGGATCACGAACCATCCGTACGCCTCGAACCGCCGACCGACCTCCTCCGTGAACGCCCACGACGTCGGGCCTTCCAGCGACACGTGATTGTCGTCGTAGAGATAGACGAGCTTTCCCAACCCCAAGGTGCCGGCGAGCGACGCCGCCTCCGAGGCGATCCCCTCCATCAGATCCCCATCCGAGACGAGGGCGTACGTGTAGTGGTCGACGAGGGCGAATCCGTCCCGATTGAACGTCGACGCGAGGTGGCGTTCGGCGATCGCCATTCCGACGCCCATCGCGAACCCTTGGCCGAGCGGGCCCGTCGTCGCCTCCACCCCCGGGGTGTGTCCGTACTCGGGATGTCCCGGGGTCCGGCTGCCCCATTGGCGGAATTTCTGGAGCTCCGTCATCGGCAGGTCGTATCCCGTGGCGTGGAGCAGGGCGTAGAGCAGGGCGGAACCGTGCCCGGCGGAGAGCACGAACCTGTCGCGGTCGGGCCAGTGCGGATCGGCGGGATTGTGGTGCAGGAACCGGTCCCAGAGCACGTACGCCATCGGAGCCGCACCGAGCGGAAGCCCGGGATGGCCCGACTTCGCTCTCTCGACAGCGTCCACGGCGAGAAATCGAAGCGTGTTGACGCAGGTTCCGTCCAGATCCGTCATGGGCGCCCGAGGAGGATACACCGGAGGAAAAGAGGACTCTCACTCCCCGGCCCGGCCGACCGGAGCACGGACGGAAACCTCATTCCACCGACTCCGGTCCCCCCAGAGTGAGTGGGTCCCTGACCCCGGTCGCCCAATTGGTCCCCCCCTCGTCTCCGGTGGGCGGTCGTGGGGGATTTCGACGGACGGCTTACGTCCTCGCCCTGACGGCGTTCGTCGCTGGGATTCCCACGCCCCTCTACGCCGGGTATGCCCGGTCGTTCCATTTCTCGTCGGGGACGCTCGGCCTGGTCTTTGGATCGTACGCGGTCGGAGTCCTCGCGACCCAGTTCTTCGTCGCTCCTCAAGCCAGCCGGTTCGGTCGGAGGCCCCTCCTCGGTCTCGGAATGCTCCTCGCGGCCGCGGCGAGCCTCGCGTTCGTCGAAGCGACGAGTGTCCAGTGGCTTGTCCTCGCCCGCGTCATCTCCGGTCTGGCGGTGGGAGCGTCCACCAGCGTCGCCACCGCCGCGATGAGCGATCTGGAGCCGTACCGGGACCAGCACCATGTCGCTCGGGTCTCCGTCGGCGCCAACTTCGGAGGGTTCGCGATCGGGGTCCTATTGAGCGGCCTCCTGGCCACGTGGCTCCCGGAGTTCCCCCACTTGGTATTCTATTTCGCGATCATCGGATGTGGCACTGGATTCTGGGCACTCCTCGGGACCGAGGAGACCTTGGAGCCGACTCCGGGGCACCCCCGGCCCTGGATCCAGCGGATCTCCGTGCCGGCGGACATTCGGAGCCCGTTCTGGATGGCGGCGGGGGGCGTCGCGGCCTGTTACTCGATCTACGGTCTGTTTGGGGCGTTGGTACCATCCTACCTTCGCGAGTCGCTCGGGATCTCGAGTCCTGCGATCATCGGAGCGGCGGTTGCCGCCATGTTCGGCATCGCGGCGCTGAGCCAGCTCGCGACGGCCCAGGTCCGAGACCGCCGCGCGCTGCTCCTTGGATTTCCCGTGATGATCGTCGCCTTGGTCGCTCTCGCGGCCGTCCTCTTCGTGTCGAGCTGGGTCGTACTTCTCGTGATCACGGCCGTCCTCGGAGTCTCGGTGGGCCTGACGTTCATGGGCAGTGTCACTCTCATCGACCGACTCGCCCCCGAATCGGAACGGGACGAACTCCTCGCCGGATTCTATGTCGCGGGCTACTTGTCGGTCGCCGTGCCGACGATCGGGGTCGCCGAGGCCTCCGAGTGGATCGGGTTCACATCGGCCGGCATCATCTTCGCGTCCCTCCTCGTGGTGGCGGTCGGGTTCCTGTGCGTCCGGACGTATCAGACCTCCACCCCTCCCGGGGGCGGGGGTCGGGTCCGGTCGGCCGGCCCGTGAGCCGGAGCCTTTCCCCCGGCCGCCGGTCGACCGACGGGCCGATCTGACCTCGGTCGGTATCAGTCAGGCGCCGAACCCGTCGGGGTGAACGCGTAGAGGTTCCCGTCCTCCGCGCAGACATAGATCGTCGCGTCGACGATCACGGGGGTGGACGCGAGGTGCCCGCCGGTGTAGTAGCGCCATCCGTCCTCGGCGACGTAGGTCCGACTGGCGGAGATGGTGCCTCCAGCGGTCTCAAACACAGCGACGCCCTTCACCGTCGACACGCCGACGATGGCGGAGCCCATCGAGACGTTGTAGAGCTGCTTGCCGGTCGTCGCCTTGAGCGCGTACAGATACCCATCGTTCGATCCGATGAAGAAGGAATAGCCCCCGTTCGTGTAGTTGTCCGAGAGGCTCCCCGTGTCCTGCACCTCGCCCTGGGTCTTGAACGACCAGATCTTGACCCCGGTCGCCTGGTGGAGCGCGTACACGCTGTGGTCATTGGAGCCCACGTAGACGGTTCCCCCCGAGATGAGGGCCGGGGCAGTGACCGCCCCCCCGGTGACAAACGTCCAGATCAACGCGCCGGTCGAACTGTTCAATCCGACGACGTCGCCGTTCGCCTCTCCCACGACCAGCAGCGCGGCGGTCAAGTTCAGCGACACCGACGACTCGCTCTTGGAAGCGAGGGTAACGGTCCACGAGATGGTCCCGGTAGACTCCGCGAGCGCATCGACTTTCCCTGAGCTCGTGCTGACGTAGAGCTCGCCGAGGTCGAAGACGGGCGCCGTGACGTGACCTCCCAGGTCCTGGGACCACGCGAGAGTCCCATTCGAGATGTACACCGCGTCGAGCGTTCCATCGTTCGCACCGACGAACACGAGCCCAGCCGAGACATCGACCGCCGGCGAGCCGTCCATCGCGGCGCCCGTGGTGAGCGTGAAGGTCCAGAGCAGACCCCCATTGTGGTTGTCCACGGCAAACAGTTGGCCCGCCGTGTCGGCGACGTAGGCTACCCCATCGACGACCGCCGGAGAGGCGTTGATCGCCGTGCCGGGGTCAAAGTGCCATGCCAACTGGACCCAGTTGTTCGCTCCCGGGAAGATGAGGTAGTTCAGCGTCGGGTCGTTCGGTTCGTACCCGGTGCGGCCGAAGTCGTACCCCAGCTGGTCCCAGCTGTTGGCGATGGTGATAGGAGTGGTGCTCGTGAGCGTCGTCGTCTTGCCGGCGGCCGTGATCGAGGTAAATCCGAACGCGGCTCCCAACGGGATCGTCACCCGCGTCGGAGGGAGCGAGCCGTTCGCCCGCGAGAAGATCGTGGCGAGCGGGCTCCCGAGCAACGTGACGAGGACCGTCTTGGACCCTCCGAATCCTCCCCCGTTCAGCGTGATGATGGAACCCGGGGCGGCGAACGACGGAGTGACCTCGAGGTGAGGCCCGGTCGTCTTGTACACCACGGAGAAGTCCACGTCCGACCCGACCAGGTCCGACTGTCCGGACGAGGAGGTCGCGTACGCGAACACCTGGAACGTGGCGCCTTGCGCGGCGACCGGGAAGACGAGGTTCCACGAGGTCGTGCGCCCGCCGGGCGAGCCGAGCGTGGCCGGGTTGTCGACGGGCCCGGGGGACCACGTGCCGTTCGCGGCGTCCCACCAAGGACCGCCCACGCCATTCTCCTGGACGGCCACCTGGACCGCCGACACCGAGACCGAGTCCGTAGCGTTCCCGTGCAGGGTGAGGCTCCCGGAGACGGGGTTCGTGAGCATGCTTCCCTGCGCCGGCGAGCTCATCGAGGTCGTCGGCAGGGACGCCTTGTCCCCTCCTCCTACCGCAAAGTCGTAGAGGTAGCCGTTCGCCGATACGATCAGAATGTTGCCTCCCGAGACCGCGGGGGAGGCCGTGATGTAATCTCCCGTCTCATAATTGTAGAGTTGAGTTCCCCCGACGACGGAGACCACGTCCAGCTCGCCGCCGACGTCCCCGGTGATCACGATGCCCGTTCCGTGGCCGCCCGCGATTGCCGGCGAGGCGATCGACTCCGTGGAGGTCGGGTCCGTGTAGATCCAGACCTTCGAGCCGTTCTTCGCGTTCAGGTCGACGAGTCCGTTGGCGAATCCGAAGATCAAGTTGGTGCCGTCCAGGGCCGGCGTGGACCGAGAGACGCCCGACTTCACGCCCGCGAGGGTGTTGAAATCGGTCTCCCAGATCAGGGTACCGTTGTTCAGGTCGAGGGCATACATCTTCGCAATCTTGTTGGTCGCGTAGGCGACGCCTTGAGCGAATCCATTGGCTCCGGGAGGCGAGATGGTGACCCCCGCAGCGACATCCCAGTCCCCATCGTTCGGCTCGTCGCACTGGAACCACCAGATCAGTCGCCCTGTCACCGCGTTCAGGGCATACACGGAGGAGTCCGGATTGTCCGTCCCAAAGAGAACCATCGGAACTCCGCTCGCGCTCACGGCGTACGAAGCGGAATCCCACGAACCGGCGGTCTGATTGTAGCCGGTGAACTCCCATTCGATCGAAAGGTTCTTCGCATTGATGGCCAGGAAGGGGCCCGGGCCCGGTCCCGTATCCACCGTGCCGAAGTACAAGGTGGTCACGCCACCGGGCGGGGTCGCGATGGTGGGAGTCGCCTCGAACGGCCGGGGGCTGACCACGGAGGCTTCGATCGCGCCCGTCGATGCATTGAGCTTGAACACGGTCGGGTTGATGAAAGTCCCGATGTACACGGACGCGTTGTAGACGAGGGGGGTCGAGCGGATCGGGGAACCGACCCAAGTCCCCCAGACGATCTGTCCATTCGCGACATTGACACCAACGACGTTCCCCGTCTCGGTCCCGACGTACGCCAACGTCTCGCCGAGCAAGGAGTCGTACGCCACCACCGGGGAGTCCAGGGCGGAGCCGTATAGATACGTGTCCCACGCTACGCCGAGACTGGATGCGTTGCCCGAGGAGATTGGGCTGTTGAAGGCGTATCCTTTCAGCGAGGGGATTTGGTGGAGCTCGGGCCAGTCATCCGCGGAACTGAGGGTGACGGTCGGATGGAACGGGGCCGGAACTCCGGTCGCGGCCTTTGTGAATACGTTGGTGGGTTCGTTCGACGAAATGACGCTCACCCCTTGGAGCGCGCCGCTCGGAATCGCGAACAAAGCAGCAATCGCCAGTACGGCGATGGCCACGACCAGATCCACGTGGCGTGAGTTGGGCGTGCAAAATATCTCGCGCATGGCCACGACGACCCGGGGAAAGGGGTATCAAGCTATCGGTCCGTTACAGGTTGTTGCGGGGGGACTTGCCTCTGGGGGGGTCCTGAGGACAAACTGCAACCCCCGCCTTTTGGGAGAGGGGCCTAATCCAAGAGGACAACCGTCGACCACGGGATATACGTCCTGCTCACCCCGAAATCTCAGGTTCCCTCCTTTCGCGTGCGCCTCGCTCCTTCTGCAATCCGAGGCGCGCCTTTCGACGTAAAATCGCCAGTCGCTTGGCCAAGAAAATGCGCCGATTTTGGAGAAATAGCAATGGAGATCCTGCTTTGAGAACCCTCCCTAAAAAGGTCGCTGACGCGAGGTTATAGTCCCCCTCGACCGTTCCCGTCGGCCGTGAGAGCCGTTGCCTCTGGCCCTTCAACTCCATTTGATGACCGGCCAGCCGGTCGGTGGACCCCGTGCCCCGTCTACATTGGAGTTCTTGCTGTTCTAGCTCTCGTCTTGGTGGCCGGGTTCAGCTCCCCCGCCGGTGCAGTCGGAGTCGAGTTCCACGACGGAGGCCCCACCTTGGGCCCTCCGGCCCGGGCCGACATGGTTCCGGCCCTGGGGGGCATGATCATCGACTACAACATCACGCCAAATCCGGGGGATCAAGGCCTCCCGATTGCTTTCAATGCCACGGCCACGGGCTGCGGCCTGGGGTGCACGTATGCATGGGGATTCGGGGACGGATCGCCCATGGTTGGCGCGCAGAACACGAACCACACCTTCAACAGCTCCGGGATTTTCACGATCGACTTGTGGGTGAACGGGACCATCGGTACCTCGTCGAATACCCTCCAGTTGACGGTGAACTCCCACCTCAAGTTGAGCGCCAATGAGTCCCGCAGTGTCGCCGACGCGGACGAGCTCGTGAATTTGACGGCCGTGCCCCTGGGTGGAACCCCTCCCGTCGCATTTGCGTGGCGCCTGGGAGATGGAACCCGCGTCACGGGAGCCAACGTCTCCCACGCCTTCGCAAGTCCGGGCTCCTACGACAACGAGGTCTGGGCGAACGATACCGACCATCAATCGGTGTTCGGGTGGAGAAATGTCACCGTCAATCCCGCATTGAACTTTACCGTCCAAAGTTCCCTCTCGCGCGCCGAGACTGGAGAAACAGTCAACTTCTCGGCGAACACTTCCGGAGGAACAGGTCCTCTCGGGATCGCGTGGCAATTCGGAGATGGATTCTCCGGAGGGGGGAGCGACGCGAGCCATATCTACGGAACCCCTGGCAACTTCACCCCCCAAGTGTGGATCAATGACAGCGCGGGGGTGTCGAAGCGGGCGAGCCTCTCCCTGCAAGTCCTCCCAGGGGTCTCGGCAAACATCCGCACGACGGGCTCCGAATCGGACGTCGGGATCCCGATCCAATTCCAGGGATCGAGCCTCGGCGGGGAGTCCCCCATCAACTACTCCTGGTCGTTCGGGGATGGAAGTCGGGCCGTGGGGAGCGAGGTCGATTACTCGTTCCCCCGCGCCGGGACGTTCACCGTCGATCTGTGGACGAACGATTCGATGCAACGAAGCTCGCTCGCCACGGAGCTGTTCACTGTAAATCCCGCCCTGGAAGCGAACGAATTGCTGTCGCCATCCACCACCGATGTGGGCAGCGTGGTAGCGATGAATCCGACCCTCCTCTACGGGTCGAGCCCCTACACCACAGAATGGACGTTCGGGGACGGCCAGCGATCGAATAGCCTGGATGCCCAGCACATGTACGCGTCCCCCGGGCGGTACACGGTGACCTTGTACGCGAACGATAGCGCCGGCGGATCCGTCGTCGACCGGGCGAATGTCACGATCCTTCTCGCCGTCGGGGCCCATGCTTCGTTGGACGTGCCGTTCAGCGACGTGGGGATCGGGATCCCGTTCCAAGCGAACGGAACGGGTGGGAGTGGGATCTTCTCGTATCTCTGGTTGTTCGGCGACGGGACCACGAGCCAAAGTGCTTCGCCGATCCACTCGTACTCTGCCGCGGGGAACTTTGCGCCTCGAGTATTCGTGAACGACTCCGTCGGAGGCTCCTTTAACGAATCATTTCCGATCACCATTCACGGCCGTCCCGACGCCAATCCGATCATCGCACCGCAGCAGTCCGCACCGGGGGAGGCCGTAGAGCTGAATGGGTGGTTCGCGGGCGGCACAGGGCCCTACTCATTCTCGTGGGCGCTGGGGGATGGGAGTTCGAACTCCGCACAGAACCTGACCCATACCTACGAAGCGGCGGGGACGTACTCCCTGCACTTCTGGGTCAACGATTCCCAAGGGGCAAGCTCGGAGGCGAACCTGAGTCTGACAGTGGTTCCGGCCACGCTGGTTGCCCCAACGACCTCCTTCTGGGCGACCCCGTTATGGATGTGGCTGTTCCTCGGCCTGATCGCCGGCGCCGTCCTGGTCGGCGCAGTCTCCCTCGCTCGCCGAAACCACGATCCCTTCGATGAGGATGGGGCGAGTGCCGCCACCGAGCTCGAGGAGCCAGATCACTCCGGAGAGCCCGGGGACCTCCCCGCCTGGCCCAACTTCCCGTTGACCGTTCTGGAAGGGGACGATCCCCGAGTCGCCTACCGAGTTGCCGCCGCGTCCGGCCTGTCCCAGGACGGACTCCTGATCTTCACCCCCGAGGACCCGGCTACGGTCGGCCATGAGTTTGGACTGGAGCACGCACGGATCCTCCGAGTCACCCGTCTCGAGGGCGATGGGTTCGTGAGCCCGGGGGACCTGGACCGGATCGGTCACCTGTGCGAGGCCCACCTCCAGGGGGGCCCCAATCGGGGTGTGGTGCTCGTCCCGCTCGAAGCCGTGCTGAACGCCTCGTCGGTAAGGGGCACTCGGCGGCTCCTGCAGGTGATGACCGAGATCGCGTTGGAGCACCACAACTCCATGGTCACCTTCCTCAATCCGGCCAACCTCACGATTGAGGAGCGACGACTCCTCCGCGAGGGGGCCCGGCGGATACGGTTCGGGCACCGGAAGGGGAAGATCTTCAAGCCGTAGGCCCGCCGAGCGGGGTCGGGCCGTCTCTGGACTCGGACTTCCAGCCCCCGGGTAAGTTCGCCCGTCTTCGACATTGGGTCGAGCACGATCCCCGCTCGTTCGGAGAGTCGGTCCGCCTCAGAGCGGGGGGGTGTCCGATTCCAACCGCTTGCCCAGACTGACCACGTCGTCGGCCGAGTATCCCAACTGCCGGTAGAACTCGACCACCGGTAGATTCAAGCTCCGGACCTGCAAATTCACCTTCGGGCCACCGGCCGCGCGCAGAAGCCGTTCCGCATGGTTCACGAGTTCTCGGGCGAACCCGCGTCGACGATACTGGGGGTCCACCGCCAAGTAGTTCAGCCACCCACGATGCCCGTCGTACCCAGCCATGACGCTGGCGATCAGATCGCCGTGAAGCCGCCCGACCAAGAACCACTCCGGGCGAACGTTGAGCTTGCGTCGAATATCCTTGTGCGGATCATTCCACGCTCGAACGAGTTGACAACGCTCCCACAGGGCGACGACCGCCTTCTCGTCCCGGCTCTCGAATGGGCGGATCTCGAATCCGAGGCCGGCGGGCGCGGGATGGGCGAGACCGACGCCCCCGATCGGCGAATCCCCCGGCATCGTCGGAGGTCAGGTCGTGGAGCGGCCCATGAACGTTCTGTCGCCTCCGAGTCGGATCCGACGGGAATTCGTCGGATTCGGTGCGATGACCTTTAGAGACTCGACGAATCCGATTCCTCACTCCCGCTCCAATCCATGCCACCGAACCTTCGACCGTTTGCCGTCGATCCGTCCGAGTATCCGTTCGAGGATCATTGGTTCCCATTCCGGGATGGGTCCGTCCATTTCGTCGATGAAGGGAGCGGTGCCCCCGTGCTCCTGCTTCACGGCAATCCGACCTGGTCGTACCTCTATCGAGACGTCATCAAGGAGCTCCGGGGGGAGTGCCGGCTCATCGCCCCGGATTACCCGGGATTTGGCATGTCGAGGGCCCCCGCCCACTACGATTTCACACCGAAGGAACACTCGGAGGTGGTGAGCGGATTGGTTCAGCACTTGGCCTTGACGAACGTCGTGCTGGTCGTACAGGATTGGGGCGGCCCGATCGGCATGAGCTACGCCGTTCACCACCGAGAGAACCTACGGGGCCTGGTCGTGATGAACACTTGGGCCTGGCCGGCCACGATTCCTCAGTGGCTGTTCTCAGTGGTCATGGGCGGCTGGCCGTTGGGATACTGGCTCCAAACGCGGAGGAACTACTTCGCCAAGTCCGTTCTTCCGAGTGGGATCCGCCATTCCGAACGAGTGACCGCTCAGTTCCGGCAGGCGTACACCGATCCGTTCCCGACCGCCGGATCGAGGATTCCCACCTGGGTCTTCCCCCGGCAAATCCGGAAATCCCGCTCCTGGCTCGCGGACATCCAGTCCCGGCTGCCGAGCTTGTCGGAGGTTCCGGCCCAGATCCTCTGGGGGACCTACGACGACCCGGGTTTCCCGGCCAAGGAGATGGCGAAGTGGCAGCGGTACCTCAAACTCCACGAGACGGAGACCCTCGAGGATGCCTCGCACTCCGTCCCCGAAGATCGACCCGATCGAGTGGCGGCGTCAATTCGACGGGTACTTGGCCGGACCCCCCGGAGCCAGTAATCCGAACGTTTCCGTTCTCGCGTCGGGAAGATTCGAGTCGAGCGGTCCCGAATTCGGACCGTCCTCCGAGGGTGCTTCGCGGCCCCGGAACTCCGAGGGCTCCCCGACGGCGAACCTATCCGACGCTCCGAATGCGCTTCCGATCCCACCGCGCCCCCCAGCCACCCCTAGGATCGGGGCCTTGGGACGAACGCCCCGTCGTCCGAACTACCGGGCCTTCGCTCCGCGGATGTCGCGCAACCGTTCCTCCCAATCGGGGAGAGGCCGACCGTCCAACTGGGCCTCCAAGCGGTCGAGGAACGCCTCCATCCCCGCGCCAAATACGTCCGCCGTACTCCGAGTCAGGTGGCTGTGCGTCAGAGTGAGCTGGGTCCCGCCTTCGACCGGACGAAGCTCCCACCGGACGATGCTCCGTTCTCCCTCCGGTAGACTCGGTCTCGGCGCCACGTTCCACTCATATTCGTACAGTCTCGGGGGTTCCCACGAGAGCACGCGACCTGTGGCCTGCACGCGGAAGCTTCCGGTCGTCATCTCGATCGTTCCCCCAATTCTCCCATCGACCTTCGCCTCCGTGAGAAACCACTGACGGACTTGATCAGGGTCCGTAAGGGCCGTCCACACCTCCGGGGGCGAATGTCGGAGGAACCGCCGGACCACGAGGGTGGCGAGGGCACCACCAGGTGGGGGGAGTTCGGCCGGAGGGAGCTTCTCGCCGGGGATCCCGGTCACGGAACCCTCGACCGGCTTCCAGGGCCGGGCGGCGTTCGTCCGTGAGTTTCGAGGAAGTTCTCCAGGGAGTCCAACTCGGCCTCCCAAACTCCTCGGTACTTGGAGATCCACGCATCGACCGGGGCGAGGCCTTCGGAGCGGAGGGAGTACACCCGATGTCGGTCCTCGTGTCTGACCCGAACGAGACCCGCCTCACGAAGAACTCGCAAGTGGCGAGACATTCCGGGCTGGCTCAGGGAGGGGAACGCACGTCCGAGCTCCCCGGCAGTACGCTCCCGCCGAGAGAGCAGGTCCAGAACTTGGCGCCGGGTCGCATCCGATACCGCTGCGAACGCATCCATCATTCTCACGGTCCCTCGATCCGGGGGAGGCCATTGTATTTGTCTGGGGAAATAAGACTCCCGCGTGCCGTCTTCGGTAGGGTTTGCCCCAGCTAGAAGTCAATACATCATGCAACGGTTATATGTTCGCTCCATTCCGGGGTCCCCGGCCTTCCGGGCCAGCTGGAAGAGGAGAAAGTCGATGAGCGAACTGATCACCATGAAGACCGTGGGCCGAAACTGTCGAATTCGATCGAACACTCTCCTTGTCGGGGGCCAGCGAATCTTGAATTCGCACAGGGGCTTCCCTATCGGAGCGTCGGGGTGGATCCGGGCCCGTCGACCAGACGCCTCCGCTCGGCGGGGGAGTCCGATCACCCACGACCACGCGCCCGCACCCAATTCCCGAGAGTCACTATGACCGGTTCCTCTACGTCGGGCATCAAGACCGTTCTGCATCCCGTGACCGACTTGGCGAAGGCGAAGGCGGTCTACACCGCGCTTCTCGGTACCCCGCCGACCACAGACTCCCCGTACTATGTCGGATTCGAGGTCGCCGGCCAACAGATCGGGCTCGTGCCGGGCGGTGGACCGCAGCGGATGACCTCACCGGTCGCCTTCTGGCACGTCTCGGACATCCAGGCGAAGCTCAACGAGGTGACCGCCGCCGGCGCCCGCGTCAAGGAAGCTCCGCACGACGTCGGTGGGGGCCGCTTGGTGGCAACGTTCACAGATCCCGATGGCAACGTGCTCGGGTTGATCCAAGACCGGTGAGCCACGGCGCCCGCCCGAGGCCCTCCGCGTCATCGCGACACCGGCGTCCGCTGACCCACGGCAAAGACGACCTGAGGAATGGGCAAATGGGCTGGTCAATGACCGCGGAACGGGGGGGGGAGCACTCGATTGCCGGCCAGGGAACGCACGCCCCCCGGGAAGGTACGGGAAACCCCGAAATGAGACTCCCAGTCGTATTGAATTCGGGCTTCGCCGGAGGATTTCTCACCCCAATCGAGCCGCACGTTGGATCTCCGGATATCTCATCGACTCCCGTGTGGGGGAGAGGCATCACCGTGTCCCGAGGCAATTGTTCGGAGTCCTCGCGCTGGGGAGGAGTGGGGCGTGCCCCCGGATGGATCGATGACGCACGGGGTAACGCTTTACTCGGGGGGGCGTCCGTGCGCTAAATGAAACGGAATCGATCCATGCCCCAGGTGACCGTGATTCCCGTCCTCCAGTACGACGACGTGCCTACCGTCGCCCGGTGGTTGTGCGAGACGTTCGGCTTTGCGGTCCGTTGGGAAGCTGGGACGCATCGTGCCCAGCTCGTGCATGGGACGGGGGCCATCGCGATCACCGAGAGAGCGAATTCGCCGGGCGGAACGGAAACGAATGACCAGGAAGGTGTCTCATCGTCGAACCGGGCGTCCCGGTCCGAATTGATGGTCCGCATCGAAGACGTCGATGCCCATTTTGAATTCACGAGGGGAAAGGGGGTCACCATTCTGGCCGCCCCCAAAGATTTCCCCTACGGGGAACGCCAGTACACCGTTCTGGACCTGGGAGGGAATCGTTGGACGTTTTCGCAAACGATTGCCGATGTTCCTCCCGAAGACTGGGGAGGGACTTCGGTCAATCTCGACGCCTGAACTGGCCGGGAGGTGTCCGCAGGGCCCGCGAACGAACTCCTTCGAGAGTTTGAACGCGATCTTTGGGATCGATGGTCCATTTCATCTCCTCGTCCCGCCCCCTTGAACGGTTCGAAAACTCGCGCTCAACGGGGGGAGCGCAGCGCCTCGATCATCGTCGGGAGCTCGAATCCCCCGTCGTGCCGAAGACCGTTGATGTAGAACGTGGGGGTACCGTTGACCCCGCTGTGCACTCCCCCCATGAAATCCTCGCGGATCCGGCGCAGATACGCGTGTTCGGCGAGTTGCCGCCGGACCATTTCCACCTCCAGATTTGTGGCTTTGCTCGCCAATAGCGTGAACCGTCGTGGGTCGGAGAGTTCGGACTGGTGTTCGTAGATGAAGTCGTGAAGCTCCCAGAACTTGCCTTGTACCCCTCCCGCCTCGGCCAGTTCGGCCGCGAACTGGGCGTTCGGGTGCATCTCGGTCAGCGGGAAGTTTCGGAAGACGAAGCGTAGCTGGCTACCCAGCGTCGCCTGTACTTGTTTGACGATTGGGTACGCCTCGCCGCAGAACGGACATTCGTAGTCCCCGTACTCGACGAGGGTCATGTGGGCGGAGGGGGATCCCAGGATGTGATCGTGGTTCGGGTCAACCGGGATCGTCAAGTGAGGCCCGGCGAGCGACCGTCGCGGGGCCCGAGGGGGTCCGCTCATCCCGTCTTCGCCACCTGCCCAGCGATCTCAGGGTGCATCGTGTCGAGGGCCGCAAGGATGCCATCCGCCCCGGGGTTGACTCCCACGGGTGAGAGATAGCTCCAGCAGATCACCCCCTTCTCGTCGATCACGAAGAGCGAGCGCGACGATTCTCCGACACTCTCTTGGTAGCTGCCGTACATTCGGGAGACGCTCCCTTTGGGCTCGAAGTCCGCGAGCAACGGGAAGTGGAGCTGACGCTCCCTGGCAAAGGCCAGATGGCACCAAACCCCATCGACGGAGATCCCCACGAGGGCGGCCTCGTGATATCGTCGGAATTCGGGGAGGAGCTGATTGAGCAACACGAGTTGGTCCGAACAGACCGGACTCCAGTCGGCCGGGTAGAACGCCATGATCAACGGGTGGTTCCGGAAATCCTTGAGCGAGACTTTCTGATCGGGAGTGGCATTCAACGAGAAGTTAGGGGCCTTGTCGCCGGGCAGTAGGAGGTGGTGTCCCTGATTCCCGTGGGGACGGGGCGTGCCCAATCGGGTCATATGGAGAACCCCTCGCTGGGCACCGAGGCGAGAATCATTCGGCTGCCCGGCTGCGTCGACAGCGTGATCTGGGGGACGTCGTCCATGAGCAAGCCATCGCCTGCCGCCATATCTTGCCCATCGAGTCTCAATCCCCCGTCGAGGAGGTAGGCCACGGTGCGCCGGCCGAGCCCGACGTGAACGTCCATCGAGACCGCCCCCGGGAAAGTGAAGTCCAAGAGCTCGAGTTCCCGGAGCGATCCCCGTGGACCTTCGGAGCTTACGACCCGTTTGCACCGAACTCCCGGAGTAGAGAGCGCCCGTGGAATCGCAGGATAGGAGTAGGACGGGCTCTCGGGGTCGGGGAGCGTTCGAGGAATGTGGAGCAGGACCGCCAGCCAGCGAGCCGGGGAGCCCGGCATCGCTGCGACGTCGTGTCGTCGCTCGCGAACTGTAGAGAACATGTTCACCCAACCCTCGGTCAGATTCTCGGAGTGGCCCTCTTCGTTCGTACAGGTCAGACTCCCGGACAGCACGTAGTTGACCACTTCCTCGGCTTTGTGCGAGTGAAGTTCCGAGGCCGTGCCCGACGCCACGAACGTCTCGGCAATCGCTTCGAACGGGGGCCAAGCTCCTTGTTGCGGAGTCGGGAAGAGCGAGCGTCCCTCCGTGCCTGGGAGGTGCGTTTCAGCGGCCCGCGCCGGAACTCTGCGTCCGGATCTCGACCCAGGACCCGCCTCCCCGATGCTCATGAAACTCCTCCGGATTGGACTGCTCACGCATTAAGGAACATAAGTGCGTGCGTGAGGGAAGGGCCGCGGCACTCTCGGCCGAGCCGGGGTCGGCGTCGGGGTAGTTGCCGGCTCCCCAATGGGAGTGCGCTGCGATCGAGCGACCCGGGCGACGATCCAGATTGTGGTTTCCCACCATGCACGGACGACCCGGATTGGTATACCGTAGGATAGGTGCGATGGTCGGGTCTTAGTGGTCTGGCGAGCGCGCCCAAGAGCAGGTCCCGAATCTCGTCCGGTGGGAGACCGGCGACCCGAATGGCTGCGAGAAGCAGCCCACGCTTGATGGGCTTCCCTCCATGGACGGGAACGACAATCGCCTTACGGATGCCCTCCTTCAGCAGAACAACATGGCTGCCCGACCGACGTTGGATGCGCCAAGCGGCACGCCGAAAGGCTTTGATAGCCTCCGGTCCCGAAACGTCCGCAAGGACGCTCACAGAACCCCTCTGAGGGTGAGAGCCCGAAGCTCAGTTCTGCCGCGGGTCGGCCGCGATGCGCGGGTGAGTGCGCACCGGCCTTGCGGCTGGCCAAAGCTCCAAGGTAGAGGGCAATCGCCTCCCGAGCATTCCGTCGGACCTCAGGCAGGGTCTGGCCTTGGGTGAAGCATCCGGGGAGTTCGCGACATTCGGCCCAATAGCCTCCCTCTTCGGCCTTGTAGACCTTGACCGTGAACTTCGGATCCATCGGTGAGAATCACTGCGGAGGGTCGCTTGTTCCTTCTGGGCATGGAGAATAGTGGGAGGCGGAGTCATTCATCGCGCTCTGTCGAGAAATCGCCCGTACAGGGCCCGGCTGATAATTCACAGGTCGTCCAGGACCCGACCGTCCCGCTTCGCCTTTCACCTCGAGAAGGGGCTGATGGGCCCAGTCGGGTCTAAGATGATAAGCTATTAGAACCCAGCCTCCCATAGCCTCTTCATGGCCCCAGATCGCACCCCACGCCTCGCGCCCTTCCTGGCGGAAGGCGAGGACCGCCGCCGATGGCATCGAAACGTCGCCCAGGGTAGTCGAGCCACCGCGGACGTCTACGCCCGGAGGCTCGCAGCCTTCTGCCGGGCGATGGAGACTACCCCCGAGTCGTTGGCCAAGATGGGCGAC
>JAKIVR010000003.1 GCA_022750455.1 Thermoplasmata archaeon
ATGAACCTCGGCGAGGAGGATTTCACCCCGGGGACGTACATCACCGGGACCGTCCAACCCGCCGGCCTGTGGACCGTCCAGGCGTGCTCCACGGACGAAGTCTCGGTCTGCGATCCCCCGACGGCGGCGATCAACACCTCGGGGCGGTACGGGCCGTGCGTCGCCGGGTTGCAGGGACAGTACGGCTACTGCCCCGATGATGCGTACGGCTGTCCCTCGCCCTCGAACCACGGCGGGACGACGTTCTGCGTCCCGGCCCCGCCGGGTCCGGATACCCTGACCGTCATCTCCGCCGACGAGGGCCAGAATCTCACGTGGGCGTACGTGACCCCGGGCGGGCCGTTCCAGACGTATCTCACGTTGGGCGGTTCGACCTCGACCCACGTCACTACGATCAACCTGACCTCGGGAGCCGTCACGGGGTCCGTCCGGAACGCCCTCACCGGAGGGACGATCTCGAGCCTCGAATTCCCCACCGTCACGCTCACGGCCGCGGGCTCCGGGGTCGGCGGGGGCGAAGGGGCAGTCCTCAACGGGAACTTCACCGTCCCGGCCACACCGGGGTGGATGCAGGTCACGGCGACCGCCACCAATTTCGAGCCGAACCACGTCTGGGTGTACGTCAACGACACCGTCGAGCCCACCGAGGTCGGCACCATCGATCTCACTCCGGTCGCGTGGCTCCAGGGCCAGGTCGTCAATTCGAACGGCACGCCGATGTCGTACGCCACCGTCAGCACCTGCCCCCTCGCCGAGGAGACCGGGGGCGGGACGGGCGGATGCGTCAACGTCCTCTCGGGCGGGATCACGACGAGCGATGGCCAGTACGCCGCGAAGCTCCGAGCCGGAGCGTCGATCCAGGGGATGTACCAGATCGTGGCCAGCGCGCCGGGGTTCGTCAGCAACTTCACGTGGGTGAACATCACGGCGCCGGGGGCGTACTACAACGCCTCGCCGATCGATCTGACGTCGTTCCTCGACGCCGGCCCGCGCGCCGCGGCCTCGGGCGCGCCGACGGGAGGCGGGAGCCCGGCGGGAGTTCCCGCGAACCCGGAAGAGTACGTGATCGGGTATGTGGTCGACAACGAGAGCAACGCGGGGCTTCCCGGAGCGCAGATCGCTCTGGATCCGGTCTCCGGTGGTTCCCCGGTCGATCTCGCCGGCGGCCTGACCGAGGGCGGATTCTTCAACTACACCGTCCCCACCGGACAGTACTGGGCGAACTTCACCGAGACCGGATACTATCCGACGACCGAGTTCGTCAACGTCAGCGGCCTCGCCCCGCAGCTCGACCTCGGCGTCATCCGGCTCGTGGCGTTCAGCGGCTACGTCGACGGGATGATCTCCATCGCCCCGTGGGCGAGCCTGACCCTGCCCGCGTCCGAGAACGGCTTCGGCATCGGCCCCGGCAGCGTGGACGTGCAGATCTGCGAGATCGTCGACCGGAGCGTCTGCAGCACGGGGTCGGACTCTCCGACCGGTTACTTCAACGTGAGCGCCCCCTCGGGGTACCACGACACCGTCTCGTTCCTCCCTACCGGGACGTTCGCCGGCGGGCAAGGCTCGGCCGGGGGCGGGTTCGTCAACGCCACCGGCAACGTGAACGTCCTCAACGGCACCGCCTCGCCGTACCTCCAGGCGTCTCTCGCGATCTTCGGAGGCGTCTCGGGGCTCGTCCTCGATCGAAGCACCGGCAACACGACCCCCGTGGGCTCCGGGAGCTTCAGCGCCCTGAGCGCCAACAACACGACCGGTCCGAGCTTCGTGACCGAGACGATCGGAGGCGGCGGGGCGTTCACCGCGTTCCTCGCCCCGGGCTGGAGCCTGGCGGGGGCCGCGTCGGGCACTTCCTACGTCGTGTCGAACTTCACCTCGCCGGGCGGCTCTCCGCCGATCTCGGCCGGGAACGTCACCACCCTCCCGACGTTCTCGCTCACGCATTTTGGGTGGATCACGGGGCAGGTGACCTCCCCGTTGTTCGCCGACGGTTCCCCCACCCACTGGGTGCCGGACGCGGCCGTCGCCACGAGTGCCTGGTTCCCCAACCTCGGCACGACCGAGGGGGTCAGCGGCACCTCGGACGCCACCGGGTACTTCAACGTCAGCGCCCCGCCGACCCAGAACGTCTCGTTGACCATCAACGCGCCGGATTACAATTCGACGGTGGTGCCCGGGATCGACGTGCTCTCGAGCACGACCACCAACGTGAGCGCGGTCGAGGTCGGACCGGGCGTGATCCCGTGGGGCTGGATCAACGGCACGGCCTGGGACCCGACCCTCGGCACGGTGATCCCCGGCGCCGCGGTCCTCGCCGCGGACCCCTCGGGTACGACCCAGGGCCGGAGCGGGATCACGACGGCGCAGGACGGATCGTTCCTCACCGATGCGCCTCCGTTCCCGATCGACCAGCTGCGCGTGAAGGCGCCAGGGTACCTGACGAACGTGACCGACGTCCCGGTCGAACCCGGCGCGTTCTCCACGGTCGCCCGGGTCAATCTCACGGCGGACGGTGTGGTGGCCGGTCGCGTCCTCGGAGAGCCCGGGAACGTGACCCTCGGCGGGGCGACGATCGCGGTCTGTCCCTCGACGACCCCGCAGTGCACCAACTACACGACTTCGGCGAACCAGATGGGCGAGTACTGGGCGCTCGCGCCCCCGGGCGTCGATCAGATCAACGTCACGTTCCCCGGCTATGCGGCGAACACCTCGTTCCTGGCCCGCGTCGCCTCCGACTCGTGGCAGTGGGTCGGCACCTCCGAGCTGTCGGAGTTCGCGACCGTCACGGGGACGCTGTTGGGGATCCCGGCGGGGCTCGCGCTCCCCGGCGCCAACGCGAGCTTCTGTTCGACGTACGCGGCCCCGGGCGAGGCCGCGGGACCGTGCCTGGAGACCGCCCAGACGAACCCGCTCGGCGGGTTCGAGCTATCGATCGCCGCGGGCAGTTACATCGCCGTCTTCAATGCGACCGGCTACGCTCCGACGTACCTGCCGATCTCCCTCGCTCCGGGCGAGCAGGTCAGCCTCGGGTCGGTCCTGCTCCAGTCGGACGGAACGATCACGGGGACCGTCCTCGGGGCGGACACGCTCTCCCCGGTCGCGGGCACCCAGGTCGTCGCCTGCGCCAACTGGGTCGGCGGGAGCTGCACGGGCACGGTGACGACCAACCGCTCCGGGGGATTCACGCTCCCGGCGGTCCCCGGTCCGTACCTCGTGACTGCGGACGCCCCCGGCTACGAAGACGAGTTCGCCTCCGTCCAGGTCGCGAGCGGCGCGCAGGTGACCGCGGGATTGATCGAGCTGATCCCGATCGGCTCCAGCGGGACGTTCGAGCTGTCGGGCACCGTCACCTCGACCGCCAACGACGCGCCGATCGCCAACGCCGCGGTGAGCGCTGGAGGGACGTACTCGACGAGCACCGGTCCGACCGGGACGTACACCCTCTCGGTGCCTTGGGGACGGTACAGCGTCACCGTGTCGGGAGCCGGCTACTCGGTCGGAAGCCGCGTCGTCGAGGTCCATCAGGACGTCGGCGGGATCGACTTCGGGCTCAACCCGAGCGAGTTCCGTCTCTCGGGATCGGTCCAGGATGGGCTGACAGGGCTCGCGGTCAGCGGGATCTCCCTCGAGAACGCCTCGGGGGTCGTCGCGACGACCGACGCCGACGGCGTCTTCTCGCTGCTGCTCGCCAACGGGAGCTACACGTTCACCGTGGAGGCGCCAGGCGACCGTTCGTACGCCGCGACGACGTTCTCCCTCGACGTCAACGGCGGCCCGCTCGAGAGGAACCTCGAACTCTTCCCGCCGAAGACGACCGTGGACGGCTTGGTCGTGGATTCGGCGAGCGGGCTTCCGGTGGCGAACGCGACGTTCCAGATCGTCGGCCAGACGTCCTCGGGCGTCCCGTGGTCCTCCACGTTCGCCTCCACCGAGCTCGGCACCGTCTCGATCCCCCTCTACCAAGGTACGTACACGATCTCGGCCACGGCGATCGGGTATCAGACCGCGAGCCGCACGGTGACCCCGGCGGGGAGCAGCCAAGAGGTCGTCCTCTCGCTGAAGCAGGTTCCGTCGACGGTACTCCCGGCCGCCACGAGCGGGTCGTCGATGGGGGATTGGCTCGCTTACGCCGCGGTCGCGGGGGCGGCCGCACTGCTCCTCGGTGGGGTGTTCGTCTACACCGCTCGGAAGAGACCGAAGACCTGGAAGGTCCGGCCGATGCCCGCCCATCTCTCCGGACCGAACCGACCGCCGTCGTTCCGGTGACCTCGCCGTGCGCCGACGTACGGCCGAACTCCTCGGCGCGGAGCGCGCCGGCGCTTCGCCTCGGCCCCCGCTTCGGAGGCGCGCGTACCGGTCCCGCGTCTCCTCGGTGGCTCGGCCATAGGATATATGGCCGAACACCTCCCCGGGAAGGACGGCCCGTTCATGGCGAATCCGACCCACAAGGACGAGGAGTCGTTGGACGGCTCGCCACGCGGCATCGAGGCGTTCCTGCTCCAGTACGTCCGAGCGCACCCCGAATCCCGGTGGCAGGACATCGTCTCCGCCGCCTGCGGGGGTCTGCGCGTCTCCCGATCCACCGTCGCGCGCCAGTTGAAGCGGCTGGTCCAGTTCGGCGACCTCGCTGTGCTTCCGAACGGGCGCTACAGTCCGCCCGAGGCCCGGGAAGCGCGCTCCCCGATCCTGATCGAAACCCGGCTCTGGGAGTGGACGACCGTGGTCCACGGGGACGGCTCGGCGTGGGAGCACGAGACCCGCGAGTTTCGGGTCTTGGCCGGGCGGGTCAGCCGGTACCGACTGAACTTCAACGGCCCGTTCCAGAACCTGCAGTGGTGGTTCTCCTCCCCGACGCAGCTCCGCTGGCTCCCCGTCGGCTCGCAGGAGCCCCGGCTCCCCGTCGCCGAGTTCACGTTCGATCCCGCCTTGAGCGCGCGCGACGCCCGCTGGGAGCGGCTCTCCCGGGGGAACGACGCGATCCACCGGTTCCGGATGTACCAAGGCGCGGTGACGCCGTTCAGCACCGACCGCTCCTCGGCGACCTCGCCGTACGAGTTCGAGAGCGTCGGGCTCGAGGGGCTGCCGATCCCCGGGCGCAGCGGTCCTCCCGAGGCGACGCCGCTGCTCCGGGTCCATCTCGTCCTCCCCCAGGGATACCCGTTCCATGGAGCGGACTTCATGGTCCACGCCGTCGGTGACGTGCGGCGCGTCGACGCCGAGGAGCAGGCCCGCATCGTCCACCTCGAGAAGAACTCCGGCGGGCAGGACGGGTTCCTCGTCCATGGCTCGACGTTCACCCTCTCCATTCCAGCGCCGAAGCTCGACCGACAGTACGTCGTGCGCTGGGGACTCCCGACCCGACCACAGTACGAGCGCTGGCTCGATTCGCTCCGCCTCCCCGCGCTCGACCCGCCGCGACCGAGCGCCCGCGGGCGCAGCGGAGCGTAGCTCTGGGGACGCTCGCCGCCAGCCCGGCATCGAACGAGCGGCGCGCGATCCGCCCGACGGAGGGGACGATCCACGTCGGGATCTTTCGGTCGGGAGCGGTATTTTACGTCGATGGAAGTTCGGGCGCCAATCCGGCCCGGCCCCCTCCGAAGGGGCGCCGGAACTCGGGCCGGGACGTGTGGGCGAAACGGGGGACCGAGAGGTCTATATCCCTGCGTGTGTCCCCCCTGCCGAGCATCGATGTGGTCTCGGATTCCACGACACCTGGCATCGCCGGCTTGGACCTGAGGGAGGGACGGTAGAACTTGCAGGTTGGGGCATGCGCGCATCACCGCGGCGTGGGACGGGCTAGCAGCGGGCAAGCTGGTCGTTGGCTCGGTGCCGGTTTCATCCTGTTCGTGCTGCTCATCTCCGCGCTCTCGGGGAACGGCAGCCGCGTGGTCGCCACCCCCACGCTCAACGTGGCGGCCCCCACCGGCGCCGGCACCCACGCGCTGAGCGCGGTCCACCCGGCCGCCTCGACCGACAATAACGAGTACTGCTCCAAGATCAATGCGACGATCTGCGTCGCGGTCTACAACGGTTCGCCGGATATCGTGCCGAACCCCGGGAACCTCGTCTCCTCCGTGATGCCGAACGCGACCGACTCTGTCAACCTCTGGATCAAGTCCCGCTTCCCCCTCACCTGGATCAACGCGGCGCTGAGCGGCGTCTACGCACCGATCCGCATCAACGTCAGTGGCGTTCTCTGGAACGGAAACCTCTGGATGAACCCGTACGACGGGACCGTCTGGCATGCGGACGGCGGGAGCGGTGGCGCCAGCAGCCAGCCGTACTACACGCCGGCCCCGCTCAACACGGTGAACAACAAGACCTACCCGTACTGGTACAGCGTCACCATCGCCAACCACTCGGAGAACGGAGGCCCCAACTTCTTCGCCGGTGAGTTCGTGACCTGGTGGATCTACATCCTCTCCAACAACTCCTGCTCGACCCCGTCGTGCTACACGCACACCCAGAGCCCGACGTTCCACTACCGGATCGCGGGAGCTTGGGCGTACTCTCCCTACGCCGGCGCCGGAGAGTACGGTGGGGCCGACGCCTGGGACCAGGACCTGTACGAGCACCAGACCCCGCTCGCGCCGAACTGGAACGATTCCGTGATCGTCTCCATCATGACGACCGAGGCCGATATCCTCAATCGCACGACGATCGGGGCGGCGTGGTTGACCGTCGGGGCGATCACGCCCGCCGGCTTCGTCCTTCCGAATCTCACCCTCACCTTCCCCGTCACCCTCCAAGGTGGGTCGGTCGGCGCCGTCCAGACCACCGTCACGATCCCGAACGCGTACTCGGCCGTCCCTGGGACGATCGTCAGCTACTCGATCACCGCGTACGACTCGGCGAAGGGGGAGACGGACCAGATCGTCACCTCCGCGTTCACCTTCACTGTCGGAGGGAACGGCACGTTCCTCTCCGGACTCTTCGAGGACGACCTCTCGCTGGTGGCCACCCCGTCGACCGCGATCGTCGATTGGAACGCCACGCCACGGGGGGGAGCGCCGCCGCCGAGCATCCCGGAAGGGACGAACGTCAGCTTGGTGCTCTCCAGCCTCGACACCTCGACGGCGATCCTGACCTCCGAGGTCCAGTACTCGTTCTCCTTCCCCGGTCTGACGGGCGCCTCCAGCGGGACCGTGCTGCTCAGCCGGATCAACTCGACGACGGAGCAGGGCCAGATCCCCGCGCTCCCCCTCGGGGCGTGGGTCAACTTCACCGTCTACGCCTGGGATTACGTGAACAACCTGGAGATCTCCAAGACCTACACCTACTCCACGACGACGTTCGCGAACGCGGTGACGACCGTCGCGCCGAACCTGGCGTTCTTCAACGTCTACGTCTACGATAACGGGACCCACGAGTGGGTCACGGGAGCCCAGGTCACCGTGAGCGGCTCCAACGGGTTCATCGACTCGGTGTCGACGACGACGTACGGGGTCACCTATCCGAACACCACCGGCCACCCGTACGTCCCGCTGCTGCTGCCGGCGAACGTGACGTACAACATCACGGTCCGGGACCCGAGCTTCCAGCCGGTCGGCGCGGTCGCGGGTAACCCGGTCTCCGTCTTCTTCCTCGCGGCCCCGGAGTCGGGGATCGCGAAGAACCCTTCAGGGACCGAAGCCCCCATCGCGGTCGCCTCGACCTACACCGTGATCGAGTCGGGGCTCGGCATCTACTTCTGGCTGAACGCCACGCCGCCCGGGCCCGCGTACTCGCACCCCGCCCAACTGGACGGGTCGTTGGCGATCGCACCGTTGGCGACACTGTTGGTGACCTGCCTCGCCGGGCTGGGGTTCCTGCTCTGGTGGCGGCAGATCCGGGCGAAACGCCGGGAACAGGAGAAACGGATCACCCTATGAGTCGAGCCGCCGTCTGGGCCGTCGTTCTGGTGGCCGGTTTCCTCCTCTCCGGACTCGTCACGGCGGTTTCGTACACGACCGAGAGCGCCCCGGTCTCCCACGCCGCCCCGATGCCGTTCAAGATCCTCACGCCGTCGGCCCCCGACTCCCGGGTGACCACCGCGTCCGGCTCGACGCCCCTCGTGTCGACGCACGGCACTTGGACAACGTCTTCGTTCTTCAACAACATTCAAGTGACGGTCTCCGACCCGTACGTCGGTCCGTTCTCGCAGTTCGCCACGGTCCCGACGATCAACACGATCCCGATGGCGGCGACCGGGTTCTGGCTGAACATCTCCACGGACATCCCGATTTTCACCGCGAACATCACCATCTGGGGCAACCAGTGGCCGGACCGGAACGTCTCCGAACCGATCTCCGGGTTCAACCCCTCGGCCCCGGCGACGTTCTCGATGCTGGTGAACCCGGCCCCCGCGAACAACACCGCCTCATTCTACTTCAACTGCCTCGAGTACTTCTGGCCCGGCTCCAGCCTCGGGTTCAACCTGAGCGTCACTGGGAACCCGTCGTACCATCCGAGCCCCTCAACGTTGTGGTCGGCGGGACCTCCGGGGCAGGGAGCGGGTCAGTACGCGTCCGAGTGGCCGGCGGGGAGCGCCGACTATGCGACGTGGCTCGCCAACGTCCAGACCCCGTGGATCTCTCCCCAGTTCAACAGCTCGATCATCGTCTCGACCTCCCCGTCGGTCCTGACGAGCCCGGCGTACGAGCCGAACTCGGTGCAGACGCTGCAGATCTACCTCACGCCGGTCCAACTTCCGGGATTCCCGACCGCGACGATCCCCGCGGCCCAGATCAACTACACCGTGGTGCAAGGGGTCAAGCACGACGTCTACATCGTCGACTTCATCCCCCCGAACGGGACGCTCGCCTACCTCCCGGCGCCGATCGGACCGTTCCCGAACTCCACGATCTTCTTCAACGTCACCGCGTGGCTTCCGTGGAACGGGGGCTCCGGCGAGGTCGATCCGATCTACAGCCCGATCTACGAGTTCAAGTGGTCCCCGAACGGCGGCTGGGTCTTCCCGGACCAGCCCCTCCTGAACAACGTCGCCATGTACTGCAATCCGGACATCCTCTCGGCTCCGAACACGGTCATCCCGGCGGGACAGCCCGTGACGTGCAACATCAATGAGCCGACGCCCAACGTCACGATGAGCCTCTCCCAGATCAACTACGTCTTCACCGATGGCGTCGGTCGGCACTCGGGCACGCTCCCGATGACCCTCAGCTCGGCGAACAACGCCTCGTCGGTCACGATCCCCGGGCTGCCCCCGGATACGACCCTGACGTTCTTCGTGGAAGCGAAGGATTTCATGGGGAACCCCGTCTTCTCCCAGAACTTCACCTACCGCACCTCCACCTCCCCCCCGGCCACTCTCCCGGGAGGTCGGGGCCTCTTCTTCTTCGAAGGGCTCGACATCTCCGGGACCGGGCTGATCCCGAACCTCCAGTTCACGATCTCCAACGCGACGTGGAGCGAGAGCCGCAACGGCAGCTCCCTCGGCTTCGGCTTCCCGCTCATCCCGGGCAGTGAGACGCTGTTGCTCCCGCTCGGGGCCGGCGCCTATCTGCTGACCGTGACGGCGTTCGGCCAGACCCAGACGGCGACGGTGAACGTCGCACCGGGGAATCCGTTCACGGTCCTCTTCTACTTCGCCTCGCAGCCGATCGCCCCGACCGGCGAGTCCAATCTACCCGTGATGACCGTCGCGAGCGGGGGCGGATTGATCTTCGCCGCCGTAGCGGCCGGAGTCACCGTGCCCTGGTTCAGCGATCGCCGCGCCAAGGCGCTCGCGGAGCAGCGGCGAGTCACGCTGTAAGGAAAGAGGAGCCAAACGATGAGTGGAGACCCTAACGAACCGACAACGCCGGCCCCCCGTCGAACGATCACTGGCACCGCGGCCCCCGCGGCCGCTGTGCCCGCAGGCGCCGCGGCTCCCACTCCCGCCCCTGTGGCTCCGGCGACACCCGCTCCCGCGCCAGCGCCGGCCAAACCCGCGACACCGTCGTTGCCCCGGCCTCCGGTGAAGGCCGGAACTCCGGCAACGCCGGGTCTTCCGGCCAAGCCCCGCCCCGCGGCGGCTCCCGCCGGGGTCAAGCCGAAGGGAACTTCGGCTCCGCTCGCCACCCAGCCGCGCCGCCCGACGACGCCCGCCCGTCCGCGGGGCGCGTCGCCGCCGGCCCGTCGCCCTCCCCAGGGCGGCATGTCGCTCGGAGGATTCGTCCCGCCCCGCGGCACCATGGGACACCGGACCGGTCTCGTCCTGCTCGTCGCCGGGATCATCCTGCTCGGCTCGGGGGTCGGACTGTACTTCACCTTCTACCCGGTCATCGCCAACACCCAGACCGCCGCCGGGTTCCTCTCGACCTCGAACGCGCAGCTGTTCACCAACGACCCGGGCGTGAAGGCCGTCCACCTGACCAGCTCGAGTGAGAAGGTCGGGGCCTCGGTCTACATCCTCGATACGGTAAGCTCCGTCCAGTACAACGCCTCGGCCGGCGTCACCTTACTGACATTCCAATCGATCTCGAACGAACCGACGAACGAACGGGCGACGCAGTCGTCGTTGGCCCAGCTGCTGTTCGGAACGTTCTCCGGTTCGATCTCATGGCTCAAATCCGGCGAGCAGATCCTGATGACGTTCACGATCGTCCAGGCCCAGCTCCCCGGCGGGGTCTACACCTCCCAGCCGTACCTCACTCTCGATGCGGCGGCCGACGCCACGCACGCCTCGCTCTCCCCGGGCGGACCGACGGGGCTCGCGTCCCCGGCGATCGGGCAGCAGTACATCCAGCCCGGCTTCAACGTCGACTATCAAGGTCTCTTCATCTTCCTCGCCATCGTCGGCGGCCTGATCGTCCTCGGCGAGCTGTTCTTCGCGGGCGGCCTCGAGCGGTGGATTCGTAGTCAGACGAAGGACCCCCAGAACCTCGTCGTCGGCCTGATGGGCGCCATGACGGCGTTCGCGGGCTTCTTCATGCCGTTCTATCCGTGGCCGTACGTCCTCTTGTTCGTCGCCGGCATCATGGCCGTCGCGTGGAAGTTCCCCCAGCTCTCCCTCGTGATGTTGTGTCTGATCGTCGTGCCGGAAGTGGCGTACCAGAGCGGCGCGCTCGGCCTCATCTTCCTGGTCGCGCTCATCCCGATCCTGTACGCGGGGCTCGTGGACTGGAGGTTCGGCTTCGGCGCCCTCCTCACCCTGTTCCTCGCACCGGTCGGACTGTCGTTCGCCGTGCCGATCTTCATGGCGCTGATCTTCTCCTTGTATCTCGGCCTCGCGGTCGCGGTCGCGGGCGGACTGCTCATCACGATCTTCGTCACGCTCGGGAACCTCCCGATGTTCGGGTACCTGGTGGGACCGGGCGCCTCGTCGAACCCGTCCCTGGTGGCCGGGCATTCGGCGGCGTTACTCCCGGCGCTCCCGTGGACGTTCTTCTCGCTCGGCTCCGTCGGGGCCGCCTACAGCAATCTCTTCAGCCCGAACTTCACGGTCCTGGCGGCCGGCTGGGGTGGGCTCGGATCCATCGCGATCCCGCTGGCGGAGATTGGCTCGTGGTGCTTCGCGGCTTGGCTGATCGCGACGCAGCTCCACGACCGCGAGAAGCAGTCCCAGGAGAACCTGCTGCGGACCTCGTTCGCAGGCGGAGCGGTCGTCGCGGCCGTCGCCCTCGTCGGCTTCGCCTCGTTCAACTACATCCAGTGGCCGATGCTCGTCGTGCTCCTCTTCCTGCCCGCGATGGTCGCGGTCGCGGCCGGAGCTCTCGTCGTGCGCGACACGTTCGAGGCGTACTTCACGAGCCGCATGGGAGCGACCAGCGTCGGAACACGCGTCGCCGAGATGAAAGGCCTCCAGAAGGTCACGTTCGAGATGGTCGGGGGTCTCCACGATGTCAAGGCCGACATCAAGGAGTCGATGATCATCCCGCTGATGCGGAAGGATATCACCACCCGGTTCCGACTGGAGCCGCCGAAGGGGTTGCTGCTGTTCGGACCGCCCGGGTGCGGCAAGACGATGCTCATGAAGGCGCTCGCGAGCGAGCTCGGGGTCGAGATGATCTCGATCAAGTGCTCGGACGTCATGAGCAAATGGTACGGCGAGTCGGAGAACAAGATCGCGGACCTCTTGCGCACCGCGCGCGAGCGAGCGCCGTGCATCCTGTTCATGGATGAAATCGACTCGATCGCCAAGCGCCGGGACATGTACACGGCGGACGATGTGACGCCGCGCCTTCTCTCGATCCTACTCTCGGAGATGGACGGGATCGAGAAGTCCGCGGGAGTCATCGTCGTCGGGTCCACGAACAAGCCCGACCTGATCGACCCGGCGCTGATGCGTCCGGGCCGTCTCGACAAGATCATCTACGTCCCGCCGCCCGACTTCAATGAGCGGATGGAGGTCGTCCACGTGCACATGCAGGGACGGCCGGTCTCGGGCGAGATCGACCTCGCTGAGATCGCGAAGAAGACCGAGCGGTTCTCCGGAGCCGACCTGGCGAACCTGGTGCGGGAAGCCGCCACCATCGCCGTCCGGCGCGAGATGATGAAGCAGGACGCGAGCGGCTCCATGACCATGGAGGACTTCCAGCAGGTCATTGGCCGGATCAAGCCGTCGATCTCGCTGCGGATGCTCACCGACTACGAGACGATGAAGATGGACTATGAGCGCAAGATGCACCAGGTCCAGCGGATGGAACGCAAGGTCGTCGTCCACTGGGACGACGTCGGCGGTCTCACCGACATCAAGTCGGCGATCCGGGAGTACGTCGAGCTCCCGCTCACTCGCCCGGAGCTGATGGAGAGCTACAAGATCAAGACCGGTCGGGGCATCCTGCTCTTCGGACCCCCGGGATGCGGCAAGACGCACATCATGCGCGCGGCGGCGAACGAGCTGAACGTGCCGATGCAGATCGTCAACGGCCCCGAGCTCGTAAGCGCCCTCGCGGGACAGTCGGAAGCGGCCGTCCGGGACGTGCTGTACCGGGCCCGGGAGAACGCGCCGAGCATCGTCTTCTTCGATGAGATCGATGCGTTGGCGTCGAAGGACTCGATGCGCACGCCCGAGGTGTCGCGCGCCGTGAGCCAGTTCCTGACGGAGATGGACGGCCTTCGCCCGAAGGACAAGGTCATCATCATCGCCACCACGAACCGTCCGCAGACCCTCGATCCGGCGCTGCTCCGTCCGGGCCGGTTCGACAAGATCTTCTACGTGCCGCCGCCCGACCTCGCGGCCCGCCAGGACATCTTCCGGATCCACCTGAAGGGAGTCCCGGTGGATGGCGCGGTCGATTTCGGCGTGCTCGCGCAGAACTCCGAAGGGTACTCGGGCGCGGACATCGCAGGTGCCGTCGACGAGGCGAAGCTGATCGCGTTGCGCTCGCAGCTGGTCCTCGAGACCGGCGCGCCGACCCCGGTCGGGGGACCCGCCGGTGGTCTCTTCGCGGCCGGCACCGCACGCGCCAGCCAACCGCAGCACGTCTTCGGCATGGGAGATCCGACCGGTCTGAACCAGGCCGCGGCCCCCGAGGCGGACGTCGCGGGGGTGCGCATGCAGGACCTGACCGCCGCGATCGCCAAGCAGAAGCCGAGCATCACGCCCGAAACGCTCGCGTGGGCCCAGGAGTTCATCAAGTCGTATGGAACCCGGGGATGAGCTCGTCCGACCGACAGAGGGCGGGCGCCCCCGCCCATCGGACCGGCCGTCGCGGGACAAGATCTCCTCCGTCGGCCTCCCTCCTCGAGTCGACCCGGACGACCTCCCCGTCCCCCGGACGGAAGACCCGGCGTTCTGGCTGGCGGTCCTCATCGGGGCCGCGACGGTGTTCGCGGTCGGCGTCTACATGCCGTTCCGGTACGGGTACCCGTGGGAGTACCTCGCGTTCCCGTTCACCATCGCGGGCGGCGCGGTCGGCTCGATCGCCATCTCCCGCTGGCAGCTGCTCCGGCGCAGCCGCGCCCAGGAAGGCCGGGAGGAGCGGCTCGCCCAGCTCCCGAGCTTCGAGGTGTACACCCCCCCGAAGCCTCCCTCCTCCTGACGCCGTACCGGGGTCTCGCGACGAGGTGAGACTTGTGTCAAAAACTAGTGTTAAAGAGGGGTGCGCCTCTCTCCCCCCCCGATATGCGCCGGACGGAGAGGGGCTCGTCCGCGCCCTCGGCAGTTTCGAGCGGGAGCTCGGAGCGCGCCGAACGGCCCCGATCCACCGGACGAACGGAACGTAATCGATGAAAGCCGGAGCGTGGTCCACCCAGGTCGCCTTCAGTGTGAGCATCGTCGCGATCCTTCTCGCGTGGGGGATCGCCAACTCCGGGATCTCCGCGACCCCCTCTCCGACCTCGGTCAACCCCGGCGAAAAGATCTCCCTGCCGACGACGAGTTCGCCGAGCACCCACCCCGCCTCCTCCCCGAGTGCTGCCCCCGACACGTCCTCCGCGACTCCGACGTTCAAGGATTCGAGCGGCTCGCGGGCGGGTCCGACCCCTGCGACGCCTGGCCCCGCGGCCTGCCCCAATCCACCCATCTTCCTCCCGATGGGAGCCAACAATCTCCTGCCCCCGTACCCGGCGGTCGACAACACCACGAACTGGGTCGACGGGAGCCCCGGCTGCTTCGAGTTCTTCGACACGGTGCACGACTCGTTCTCCTCTGCCGAGGTTGGCTCCGGCGACCACTTCGAGGTACCGGTCGGACTGCCGGAGAATCCGGCCGGGAACGAATCGACCATCCTGGTCGACATCAACGTCGGCATGGTGGTTCAGGGCGACTCGAAGTCCCTCGGCGGCCAGTCGTGGGCTGAGGTCTACTTCGTCCCCGAAACCGGCTCCAACGCCTGGGACGGCTTCCTCGCCGTCTGGTCGGCGACGCAGAGTACCCTGTGGTACTCCCCTCCGTCGGGAGGGAACCCGGCCAGCTGCGGCGGGGAGTCCCAGGGCGCCGTCTGGACCAGCGGCACGTATTGCATCGTCGACGCCCTCAACGGCGGCGATGGCGAGAGCCTCGGCAGCTTCGCCGGCGGAGATTCGATGCTCGTCGCCATGGCCGGCACTCCCGCCGCCTCGAGTGGTATGATGGTCTGGGTCAACGACACCACGACCTCCACGGACACGTCGAACCAGCTGTCGGGCACGGACACCAGCAGCGACTTCACGTTCACCCCCGCGTTCAAGAGCGCGTGCCTGGATGCGTGCGAACTGAACTGGTCGGGCGAGTTCGGCCTCGGGGTCGGGGTCGATCTCTGCGACAGCACGATCATCGGTGGCGACTGCTTCTCCTACGACGACTCGTACTGGAATGAGAGCTCCCCGATGGAGATCGGCGTCCCGGAGTACATGTCGGGGGGCACCTACTCGGGCCAGTACCTGGTGCTCGCGCCGCAGTCGCTCTCGGGACACTGCTCCGGGGTGAGCACGATGCCCCCCACCGTCGTGCAATGCTCGACGCCCGCGCAATCGTTCGGCTTCTATCCGGCGTGGAGCTTCAACGGCACGGGTCTCAACTTCGGCTCCACCTGGCCGTGGTCGATCGTCACCTGGGGCGGAGGGTTCGTCGAGTTCGGGACGTACGGGGGGCTGACGGACGACATCCCGCTCTTCCCCGACAATCCGGTGAACTCGTCCGATGACGGCTTCATCCCCTCGGGGAGCGGCCTGACGGTCCACGCCCGCATCGCCGCGTACGGCACCGTGACCCAGGCGTCCCTGAACTACACCATCAACGGCGCCGGAGGGAACAACCTCACGATGACGCTCACCTCGGGGAACACCGAGGATGGGAACTACACCGCTACGATCCCTTCGGGCGCCGACGGCACGATCGCGTTCCGGATCTGGGCGACGGACCTCGCCGGGGCGATCGTCCCCGGACCGTCCCCGCCCGCCCACGCCTCGATCGTCTACCGGGGCGCGCTCCCCAACTTCCAGGTCTCGGTCCTCACCACGCAGCCCGGGTGCGGCGGGGTGCTGTTCAACGGCACGGAGTACGCCGGCGGCCAGGTCATCACGACGACCCCCGGGTACTTCTCCCTCCAGGCGATCGCGTGCTATCCGTTCGTCTTCGCCAACTGGTGGACGTCACCCGGCGTGCAACCTCCCCCCTCGGTGAGCGGGACCGTCGGGATCTCGGCCTCCGGGACGTTGCAGGAGAACCAGACGTACATCCGTCCGGACGACTCCGTGACCTTGGACTCGAACCCGAGCGGTTGCGCGGCCGTCTACGTCAACAACACGGACTACACCACTCCCCTGGTCGTCCAGCTCCCCGGTCCCGCGATCCCCGGGGGCGTGGCGGAGTACACCCTCGGCGTCGCCGCGTGCGGCGGCTACGACTTCAGCGGATGGACCGTCGTGAACGCGGAGCCGTCCGCGGGCGGCATCTCGATCCTCGGGAACAACTTCAATCTGACCGGGAACGGGACGATCACGGAGAACTTCGTCAGCCTCTCCTCGAACCCTGTCGCGCTCGACTTCGACACGATCCCGGCGTCATGCCCGGGGGTCCTGTTCCAGGGGGTCGGGTACGTCAACGGGCAGTCGCTCGACGTCCTCCCGAACACCCCGTACGCGATCCACCAGGACCCGTGCGCGCACTACGGGTTCACGAACTTCTCGCTGACGAACGGGCTGACGATTGGCGACGGCAGCGTCACGGCGGCCCAAGGCGGGATCGTGACGGAGAACAACTACCACCTGACGCAGGTGACGCTCCTCACCCACCCGGCGGCGTGCGGGACCGTTGATTGGGACGGGGTCGACTACGCGAGCGGCAGCCCCGACTCCGACCTCAACCTGACCAACCACACCGTGCACACCGCGATCGGGGAGCCGTGCGCCGGCTACTACTTCATCGGCTTCCTCGCGATGGGCGGCGTCTCGGTGCTCGGCAACACCGTCTACGTCAACGCCTCGGGCTCGCTCCAGGCCGACTTCCTGAGCGGCAGTCCGAACGTCTTCGTCGGATTCCTCACCTCCCCGCCGTCGTGCGGCTCGATCTACCTCGAGGGCCAACAGTACAACAATAGCCAGTACACCCACGTCGGGCCCGGCACCGTGTTCACCATCACCGCCGTCGCCTGCACCGACTATGGGTTCGTGTCGTGGATCACCAACTCCGGGGCGACGAACGGGATCTCCATCGTCGCCGGGACCGCGTACATCAACGCGAGCGGCTCCATCGAGGCGCTGTTCGAGCCGCTGGTCGCGCTCGACCTGTACACCATCCCGACGTCGTGCGGGAACGTCGCGCGGGGCGGCGGCGTCAACCTGAACGGCGTCGCCTACGGCAACGGGGCGGTCGTGCAGGTCCCCGAAGGGAAGTCGTACCCGCTCAGCGCCGGCAGCTGCGCCGGCTACGTCTTCAGCGACTGGCAGAACAGCACCGGCAGCGAGCTCTCCCCGGGCCAGGTCACGGTCACCGGCCCCGCGATCCTCACGGCGGTGTTCATCCCGGCTCACTTTGCCGTCACGGTCCTCTTGGGCGGGGTCAGCTGCGGGAGCGTCGAGCTCGACCATCAGGGGTTCGGCAACAACTCGACGGTCCTGCTGCTCAACGGGTCGTACTCGATCTCGGCCGCGCCGTGCGCCGGCGAGCAGTTGCTCGGCTGGAACACGACCGGGGGGCTCAACGTCACCAACGGGACGATCCGCGTCCTCGGACCCGGGATCGTCACCGCGGAGTACGGCTACATCCCGCTCGCGATTTCGCTCTCCGGAGCGAACAGCTCGTACACGCAGACGCTCATCCTGTTCGAAGTGACGGTCGGCTCGCCGATCCCGCCGTACACCTACAACTACACGTGGAACTTCGGGGACGGGACGACGTATACCACCCCCGCGAACTTCACGAGCCACGCCTATGCGTCGTCCGGGACGTACACGGTCAAGGTCTCCGTCGAGGACCCGCAACACCGCGTCGCCACCCAGTCGATGACCGTCATCGTGACGAGCCCGCCTCCGCTGAGCGGCCTGTCGCTGAGCGACACCGAGATCGCCATCTTGATCGGTGTGATCGCGCTGTTCGTCGTCGCGATCCTGATCGTCCAGCGCCGCCAGAACACCGGCGGCTCCCCGGACGGCGAGGACGGTAGTTCTTCGACCGCAAATGCTCAAGAACTAGTGGGGTCATCGCCCCCGCCTCCCGTCGAAGACGAATCGACTCCCTAAGAGGAACCACAATGATCGAGAATGGCCCGCAAGAGCACCTGTCGACGACGAACGCAACCCCGGCCGCGGCCGCTGGGAACTCCCGACGCCTCATGGCCGTCGCGTTGGCGGGGATGTTCATCGCCTCCACGGTGTTGATCTTCGCCATCACCGGAGTCCCGTTCGCCTCGACGACGCACGCGGCTCCCCAGCCGGGGATGCCGTTCGCCGAGCCGCAGTCGATGGCGCACGCCGTCTCGCGGGGGGCGTCCCCATCGGCCGCCGCCCCAACGACCACGACGCCCCTGGCCAGCTCGGCCGGTGCGAGTTTTCCCGTGGGTCCTTCCTTCCTGCACAGCGCCCCCTCCGCGAGCCTCTCTCCCCATAGCCTCCTCCCGGCCGGCGTGACGTTGCCCTCGACCGACAAGAGCTCGACCTCTTCGAGCCCGACCTCTTCGAGCCCGACCTCTTTCGGCCCCGTATCGGAGGACGCCTCGACGTCCCAGAACTGGTACGTGAACAACTGGTCGAGCGACTCCCAGGTGATCCAGGTCGGAGCGAGCAACCAATCGCTCGCCCTGACGGGGACGAGCGTAAACGGCCTCAACGGCTCGTATTTCTTCTACCAGCACGGCTTCACCTACGTCAGCACCACCTCGAACGGCGGTAAGACGTGGAAGACGACCTGGCCCGGCCAGGCGTCCGCGTGGACCGCGACTCCCTCCGCTCCCGCCTACGGGGACGTGAACGACGGATCCTCGGCGATCGCCTCCGACAGCACGGGGGACCTGTTCCTCGTCTCCACGTACGCCCAGGTCTGCTACGCGGATTACTACGGCCTGGACGAGTGGGAGAGCAACAACGGCATCGTCCCCTCCACGTATTGCAACTCCACCGTCAACATCAGCGCGCCCGAAGGGTACTCGTTCGACGAGATGCCCGCCGGCGGCGGCTGGGCGGCCCCGACGGAGATCGACTCGTTCCAGCCGCTCGTATACGAGCAGCTCGACTTTGGCGGCTGCCCGAAGACGAATGAGCTCGTGTTCGGGAACTTCACCTACGGCTCGCCCCAGATCTTCTCGAGCGCGAACGGCCAGGACCTCTCGGTCGTCGTGCAGATCCTCAGTTTCGTGGATTCGGCGTGGACGTGCTCCGACAGCGCCTACAGCTCCGGCGGCACGGTCACCTTGGGCACGTATTCGAGCTACTCCACCGACGGGGGCGCCTCTTGGTCGACCGTGACGAGCATCGGCGGGAACTACACGCCGTTCTCGACCGGCGCCTACAACACCCTCAACGGGGACGAGTACGACGCGTGGTTCGACGGCGACAACTCCACCGCGTGGGTCGATCAACCGCAGACGACCGACCAGACGAGCATCGCCTTCGCTCGGAGCACCGACAACGGGGCGACGTGGTCGACCCCGGGGGACATCGACGGCACGCTTCTCGTGAACTTCGACAACACCACCGCCTCCCCGTTCGTGGCGATCGGCAACCTGCCGTGGAGCAACCAGGCGCCGTCGCTCACAGTCGACAACTGGACCTCGTCGCCGTACTCCGGCAACCTCTACGTCGCCTTCGGAGACAACCGGACGGCGGTCGACCCGACCTCGGGCACCGGCGACCCGAGCGTGCGAATCGTCGTCTCCTCGGACAACGGCGTCTCGTGGGGCACCCCCGTCAATGTGACGCCGGACTGCTTGGTGACCCCCGCCGACTGTGGCGGCGCCGCCGTCGTCTTCTATACGCCCCAGGTCGCGGTGACCCCGAACGGCAACGTCTGGGTCACGGTCATGGGATACGACACCTCCAGCGCCTCGACCCAGGAGTGGGTGCTCGTATCGACCGACGCGGGAGCGACGTGGTCGAGCCCGTTCGCGGTCTCCGACACCGCGACCGCGATCGGCACCACGGTCGCGTTCCTGTACGACAACAATCCGCTGATCGCCCCGTACTTCACCGGGCCGGGTCTCGGCTTCCCGTGGGGGAACGGGAACATCTTCCTCGGTCCTTCGTGGAACTACATCACAACGGGGACCCCCGGGTTCCAAGAGCCGACCGACGGGGCGGCCCCGGCGATCAACGGGATCGTGGCGACGACCGAAGGCCTGTTCAGCACCTGGACCGACTGCCGGGACGCGTCGAACTGCCTCACGGGGACCGGCAACTCCTCGATCTTCGCGGCGTACGTCTTGGGTCTGACCGTGAACGCCTCGGGCGCGAACGGCTTTGGGCCGCTCTCGGCGAGCGTCGCCATCAACTCCCTCGGGTCGGGCGTGACGGTCGACGTGACGCCCTCCCAGTCCGGACTCGTCGCCTTGGACGAGGGCGCGACGGTCTCGGCGCAGACCGCGTCGTCGATGTCGTACAACGCGACGTTCCTGCTCGGCTTCCAGGAGTTCAGCGGTGGGACGATCGACACGCTCTCCAATCCCGGTACGGGGACGGTCAGCAGTTCGAGCAGCCAGATCGAAGCGATCTTCACCCCCGAGCCCGCGGGATGGATCAACGGCACCGTGACGCCGACCTCGGCGAACCCGAAGGTCTACCTCAACGACGTCCAGGTGACCGACCTGCAGGTGCTGGGGCACTCGTACTGGTTCAATGAGACCGTGCTCGCCGGCTCCTCCTACACCGTCTCGGCGACCGCGACCGATTACAACTCGACGTCCGCGCAGTGCCTGGTGAACGCCTTCACGGTCTGCACGACGAGCCTCGTCCTCGTGCCCGAGGCCGGCTATCTGAACGACACGATCACGGCGGCGACCGGCGGGGTCCCCCAGGGATTGACCGTGACGCTCGAGTCGTTGTCGGGCGTGAGCTATCCGTTCTCGGTGTCGCCGACCTCCGGTCTCTTCCATCTCGAAGCGCCGTGGGGGCCGTACTGGCTGAACGCCACCGCGACCGGGATGACGAGCTACTCGGGGACGATCACCCTACCCCCCGGCACCTCGGGGAGCCTGCACAACCTCGTGCTGTACGGCAGTCACATCGATGGCACGCTCGCCCCGATCAACTCGATCGTCAAGATCAATGGCATCCTGTTGGGACCGGGCAACGGCAACTACACCGATGACTCGTACAACTGGAGCGGCCTCGCGGGCACGTACAAGGTGACGGCGTCGGACGCCGGCTACAGTGTCTTCAGCCAGAACGTGACGGTCGCGGCAGGACAGAACCTGAGCGGGCTCAACATCATCCTCGTCAACCACGGCTGGTTCGTCGGGACGGTCTCCCCGGCGACGGCGACGATCCTGGTCGGCAAGAGCTTCGTGACGGTCGAGAGCGGGAAGTTCAACCAGTCGTTCCCGACGGGAGTCTACGCGGTGACGGTCGAGGCCGCGGGATACACCGCGAACAACACCAACGCGAACATCACCCCGGGGAACGCGACGCCGTTCATCTTCATCCTGAAGACGAGTGGCACGAACCCCCAGAACTGCACGAACGATCCGCAATTGGCGAACTGCTCGAAGCAAGGAACGAATACCTCGGTCGCCCCCGCTAACAACAACGCCCTCATCGAAGAAGCGGGGATCGGCCTCCTCATCGTGATCGTCGTGATCCTCGCGGCGGTGATGCTCATGCGGAGCGGTAAGGGCGGCCGCGGCGGCCAGCAACAGTGGGACGACGGGCAGGGCAGCTCCTCGACCGCCGCTGGCAACTCGGGCGACACCATGTCCGTCAACGACGGCACGTCGGGCGGACCCGGAACCAACTGAGACCGGTGGAAGCCCTCTTCGAGGGCGACGGTTCAACCCCTTCCTACCTTTCTTTCCTTCTCTTCTCTGGGACCGAGCGTGGGCGGAGTCCGAACGTCCCCGGAGCGTTCGCGCCGTCGAGGTTTGCGCGCCGTGGACCGGAGACGACGAGGCCCGCGGCAAAAGTAGATATGGCTCGGTCCATTCGACGTTCTTGGCCGGAGGACTTTTCCGGCGCTGTCCATGGAAGGGGAAGGCACCGACCGGCCGCGTTTGGAGAAGCTTCCCGACACGGCGAGAATGAGTCCCGGTTCCACCGGGTCGTACACGGACCGTGCCTCCGCCCCCGCTCTCCCGATCCCGGAACCGCCCTCTCGAACTCCCCCCTCCTCCAGCACGAATGTCATTGACGCCGTGCTCCGGGGCAAGTCCGACCTCTTCTTTGGGAGTCGAGAGATCCTTCGCGAGTCGTACGTCCCGGCCCGATTGCCCCACCGGGAGGAGCAGACGCGCAAGGTGGCGGAGATCCTCGTCCCCGCGCTCCGGGGCGACTTGCCTTCGAACCTCTTGATCTACGGGAAGATCGGGACCGGCAAGACCGTCGTCGTCCAGCAAGTGCGCCACGAGTTCCAGCGACGCCCTGAGGCGGAGGGGAAGGTCACGTTCCTCGCGGTCAACTGCGCCACGATCGACACCCCGTACTCGCTCCTCCAGACGATCGGAAACTCCCTCGCACCGACGGAGTCCGACCGGATCCCGACCGGGTGGTCCCTCGATCGGGTCCACACCGCGCTCCGCGACCAGATCGACCGCAAGGGCGGGATCTACCTGCTCGTCCTCGACGAGATCGACCGTCTCGTCGCGCGGAGCGGGGATGGCGTGCTCTACACGCTCGCCCAGATCAACACCGAGCTCAGCCGTTCGCGGGTCGCCCTCATCGGGATCTCCAACGACCTGAAGTTCACGAGCCACCTCGATGCGAGGGTCCGCAGCCGGCTCAACGAGGAGAAGCTGGTCTTTCCCCCCTACGACGCCGCCATGCTCGAGGACATCCTCCAGGACCGGGCGAAGGAAGTCTTCCGCGAGGGTGTCGTCGACTCCGGGGTCATCAAGCGGTGCGCCGCCTACGCCACGCTCGAGAGCGGTGACGCCCGCCGGGCGCTTGCCCTGTTGCGTCTCGCCGCCGAGATCGCGGAGCGGGAGCACGCGAAACGGATCACGTCCGAGCACGTGGTCAAGGCGAAGAGTCGCCTGGAGCTCGACATCATCGCCGAGTGCTGCCGGACCCTCCCCTCCCAGTGCAAGATCCTGCTCTACTCGATCCTGCAGATGTACGAGAGGCGGCGCGCCGGCGTGCTGACGGGCGAAGTGTACGAGGCGTATTCGCGTCTCTGCCAGCGCCTTGGGCTCGAGCCCCTCCACTCCCGCAGCATCTCGAACTATCTCTCCGAGCTCGAGAACCTTGGCCTGATCCGAGCGGTCGTCGTCTCGCGAGGACGGGGCGGCCGGACCCGGGAGATCGTCGTGGACGTGCCGATCGCCGAGACGTTCCCGGCGCTCGCCGAGGACCCTCTCCTCGCCCCCCTCGTCCGCCCTCGAGGCCCGGGCCAGACGATCCTCACCAACTTCGACAATCCGGATCGGACCTTCACGGCGTGACTCGTGGGACGGGCATCGTCGGGAGCTGGGTGGGGAGCTACGAGGAGTCGCTCTCGGACCCTGACCGCGCTGTCGATCGCGCTCGTCCTGGTCCTCGTGGTCGGTCTCGGTCTCCCATCCAGTGGTGGGGACCGCTCGGTTCGATCGGGGAGCTCCCCCTCCACCTTCTCGGAAGTTCACGCGGAGAGTTCGACCTTGGCCGCTCGCTTCGTCCCTTCCTCGTGGACGGGGAAGGGCCCTTCTAACACCGTCCCGGTGGCCTCTTCACCGGAATCCCGAACCAACGTGCAGCCAACCGTGGAGCTCCGACCGACCTTCGGGGTTCGAACGCATAGTGGTCCGTTGGCGATCCTGCTGACCGCCAGCGCGTTGAACGATGACATCGGCCACAGCTTCCACGTGACCGCCCTGGTCTCGGGCGGGACCGGGCCGTACAACTACACCTGGTCGGACAACGCCTCGGGGTTCCTCTTGGCGAACGTGTCGTATGCCTCCACCTACGTCGACTCGCCGTACATCGACGGTCCGAATGTGGTTTCGGTCGTCGTGCGCGACACGGCCGACGCGAACATCAGCTCCAACGTGACCGTGTACGTCTCGCCACCCCTCGATGCAGCCCCCTACTACCTCGGGCCCGGAGGGATCGAAGTGTTCTCGCCGCTATACACCGACGTGGGACAGAGCCTCACGTTCTATCCAAATCTCTTCGGCGGCTTGCCCCCGTACACGTACCTCTGGACGTTCGGGGACCCGACGGGACCGTTGACCACCCCGAACGGGACCCACGTCTACAACGCGCCGGGTAACTACACGGTCCGACTCCAAGTGACGGACTGGACCGGGGCGACGATCAACGCGACGACCGAAGTCTTCGCGAACGCGACGCCCACCGGGCGTCTCGGGTTCCCTTCGGCGACCGACTCCGGGGTCGCCGAGGAGTTCAAGCTCGCCGCGCTGAACGGGACCCCCCCATTCCTCTACACGCTCCAGTTCGGTGACGGCAACAGCTCGTCGGGCACGATCGGACTGGGCCGAACCGCCCCGCTCGTGGTCCACCCGTACTACCTGACCGGCGTGCTGACGGTCCGATTGACCCTCGAGGACGCGGTCGGGTCGTTCCTGAACCAGTCGTGGGAGATCTCGATCGCGCCCCCCCCCTCGGTGACCAGCATCGGGCCTCCGGGGCCGCTCCAACCCGGCGACTCCGCCCCGTTCCTCGTGAACGTGACCGGGGGGACCCAACCGTTCCGATATCTCTGGTCGTTCGGCGACGGCGCGGACGGCACCGGCCCCTCCGTCACCCACAGCTATCTGACGGCGGGCTCGTACAATGTCGTCGTCAGCGTCACGGACGCTGCCAACTACACCGCCGTCGGATACGTCCTCGTCGTGGTCAACCCGACCCCCGCGCCGAACGCGGGGCTCATCGGGGCCGCCGAGACGGCCGTTCCCGCGTTCCTCGTCGGCCTCGTGGCCGGGATGTTGATCATGGTCCTCGAGGCCCGCTCCCGCCAGCGGCGGCAGCACCCCGAGACCCCGGAACCCGTGAAGGAAGATCCGTTCCGGATCGGGCCCCCGAGGTCACCGCCGGCGCTCGAGGCCGGACCCGACGAGACTCCCCCCCTCGAATAGGGGGCTCACGCCGCCTACGGCTCGGCGGCGGCGCCCACGGTCACGGGCGCGTCGAGGGCGATATCGCCCGAGCGACGGCGGCGGCGCTCCCGGCGCAAGGCGGCGATCTCCCGATCCAGCTCGCGGAGCTCTTTGGCGGCCCGTCGGAGCCGGTGCCGGGCAATCGTCTCCAACGTGTCGATCTCTCGGTCCAGCACCTCGTCGGACCCACGGAACTCCGACATGGACCGCCTGGGATGGCTCACCGAAAGTGGGGCGGATAGTCCCGGGAGACGGGTTACGGGGACTCCTCGATCTGGGCCTTCTGCAGGCGGTTGGAGAAGTCGATGAAGACCGTCTTGAGCTCGGTGAACTCCTCGATGGCGACGCTGCCGGCCTCCCGACCGCCGTTGCCGGTGTTCTTGATGCCCCCGAACGGCAGCTGTACCTCCGCCCCGATCGTCGGGGCGTTCACGTAGGTGATGCCGGCCTCCAGGTCGTCCATGGAGCGGAACGCCAGATTGACGTTCTGCGTGTAGATCGACGAGGAGAGTCCGTAGTCGACGCCGTTGGCGATGCGGACCGCCTCCTCGTAGTCCCGGAACCGGATCACCGACAGCACCGGTCCAAAGATCTCCTCGAGGGAGAGTCGGGAGCCGTGCTGGACCGAGAAGATCGTCGGGGCGATGAAGTGACCGCGATCGTAGACGCCGCCGGTCAACTTCTGGCCTCCACAGAGGAGCTTCGCCCCTTCCGCCTTGCCGATCTCGATGTACTCGAGGATCTTCTGCTCCTGGTCGGCGGAGGCGACGGGCCCCATGTCGATGGCGGGGTCCAGCGGGTCCCCGACCTTGAACGTCTTCACGCGCTCCAGGAGCTTCGCCAGGAACTGGTCGTGGATCGAATCCTGGAGCAGGAGACGGCTCGTGGCGGTGCACCGTTGACCGGCCGTGCCGAAGGCGCCGAAGAGGACGCCGTCCAAGGCGAGGTCGAGGTTGGCGTCGCCCATCACGATCATCGGGTTCTTTCCGCCGAGCTCGAGGTGCACCATCTTGAGGTGCTGCGCGCCCCGAACGTTGACCTGTCGCCCCGTGTCGACGCCCCCCGTGAAGGAGACCGCTCGGACCCGTGGGTCGTCGATCAGGGCGTTTCCGACCGTCGCTCCGGCGCCGGTCACGAGGTTGAGGACCCCGGGGGGAAACCCGACCTCGTGGTACGCACGGACGATCTCGGCCGCACAGCCCGCCGTGTTGGACGCCGGCTTCAGCACCACGGAGTTGCCGGCCACCAGGGCCGCGGCGATCTTCCAGTTCGGGATCGCCGTGGGAAAGTTCCACGGGGTGATGCTGGCGATGACGCCCTTCGGTTGGCGCACAGTGAGGCAGAACTTGTGGTGGAGTTCCGACGGAACCGTCTCCCCCGCGAGGCGGCGCCCTTCGGAGGCGATGTAGTCGACGAAGTCGATCGACTCCTGCACGTCCCCCAAGCCCTCCTCGATGACCTTGCCCATCTCTTCGGTCACGAGACGCCCGAGCTCCGGCTTACGGCGCCGGAGAACGTCGGCGACCTGCCGGAGGAGTTCCCCTCGGTGGGGGGCGGGGGTGTCCCGCCACGCCGGGAACGCCTGCGCCGCGGCCGTGACCGCGCGAGTGGCATCCTCGGCGGTCGCCGAGACGAAGCTCCCCACGAGGGCGCCGGTGGCCGGGTTCTTCGTTTGAAATCGAGGGGCGTTCGGAGGCGATTCCCAGGTCCCATGGATGTAGAGTCCGTACTCGGTTGCTGTCAAAGTTCGCACCAGCTCTCTGGAGGGGCTCGACACTCTCGGGCCTCAATAAGGAGTCGCCGTCCCGGGGGCCGCACCGGCCGGGTAAGCCGCAGGATTTAAGGGACGGTCGGGGTAGTTGGGCCGTGCCGAACCGACTGCGAGCCGAGGTCCTGCTCAGTTCCGCGCCCGAGGGCGGCCGAGCGGCGCTCGAGCCGATCGTCACGGCCCTCGCGAACGAGGCGATCGAGAAGACGCTGAACCGACGAGGCGGAGGTCGCGTCGTCGAATGGGAGCTCGCGGGTCCGACGTTGTCGATCACGATCGAAGCCCCCGAGGCCCGCCCGCACGGCACCCTCCTCGCATTCTCCCGCCGGCTCGGGGAAGAGCTCGGCCGGGCCCAGAAGATCGGGGTGCGATCCCTCCGGGCCCCGGAGTACCGCCTCGAGTTCATCCTCGCCGTCCTCCCGACGACCCCGGTATCGATCCCGATCCCCCACACCCTCACGCTGGACGGTGACCGGGCGACCCTGACGCTCCTCGACCTCGACGAGACCGCGCTTCGGGAGAACTGGGCGGACCGCGCAGTCAAACTGTTGGAGGAGAAGATCCGCCGACAATCGTACGCCGGCAAGGAGCAGTACTGGACGCTGCTTCGAGCTCCGATCGCTCGCGAACCGAAGTTCCTCCAGGACCCGACCGAGGCGATGATCAAGCGGCAGTGGGTGCGGGGAGGCCCGACGAAGGGGAAGTGGTTCCTCGGCCCGTCCGCGGCCCACCTCCTCCGGACGATGGAGCGGATCGCCCGCGAGGAGGTGCTGCTGCCCCTCGGATTCCGCGAGGTCGTGCAGCCCCATCACGACTCGTTCGAGACCCTCCTCAAGACCGGCCATCTCGAAGGGTTGCCCGGGGAGTTCTACTACGTCGTCGAACCGAAGAGCCGGGACCCGGCCGTCTGGGAGCGGTTCACCGACCTCGTGAAGATCACCCAGGCGGTTCCGACCGAGGAGCTGGCCCGGCTCGTCACGGGCCCGACGGCCGTCCTCTGCTACGCCCAGTGTCCGACGACGTACTGGTGGCTCTCCGGGCGCACCCTCGCGACCGACAGCCTCCCCCTCTTGGTCTTCGACCGGGCGGCCGTCTCCAACCGGTACGAGAGCGGTGGGCGCCACGGGCTGGAGCGCGTCGACGAGTTCCACCGGATCGAGCCCGTATACCTCGGAACGCCGGAGCAGCTGGTCGCGCTCCGCGAGCGCCTTCTCGAGAGGTACATCCACGTCTTCGACAAGATCCTCGAACTCGAGTGGCGCACCGCCTGGGTGACGCCGTTCTTCATGCAGCAGGCCGGGGTCATCGCGTCGGACGATCCCCACCAACGGATCCAGGGGACCATCGATTTCGAGGCGTGGCTTCCGTACCGCGGCACCCGGGAGGGCTCGGAGTGGCTCGAGTTCCAGAACCTCTCCATCGTCGGGGACAAGTACACGAAGGCGTTCACGATCAAGACGCAGAAGGGCGAGCTGTGGAGCGGCTGCACGGGCATCGGGCTTGAGCGATGGATGGTGGCGTTCCTCGCCCAGAAAGGCCTCGATGTGGATGGCTGGCCGGACGGATTCCGCCGCTATGCGGAGCCCCTCCCGAACGAACTCCACTTCCTCTAGGGCCGCGTCCCCTCGACGCCATCGATAAGGCCGAGGTCGGGTCCGGAGCAACTCGGAGGACGCATGGCGCAGAGGCGATTGGACGAGTTCTCCGCCGCCCCGGACGGGGCCCCGATCCGCCTCCCGCCGCCTCCCCGTCCGGACCAGCTCCCGGGGATCTGGCAGGTCGACGACGGATACATCCGGCATCCCCTGATCGAGCCGCGAACGCTCCTCGCCCGTCCGTTCCAGCTGGATCTCGCGCGCATCGGCGTCGCCGAAGACCTTCTCCTCGTGTTGCCGACCGGGATGGGCAAGACCGTGATCGCCGCGTTGGTGGCGGCGGAGGTGCTCCGACGGGGGACCGGTAAGATCCTGTTCGTCGCCCCCACCCGTCCCCTCGTCGATCAGCACGCCGATTCGTTCGCGAAGTGGCTCGGGCCGACGCGACGGGCCCGTTTCATGGGCAGCGTCCGGGCGCCCGTCCGGGAGGGCTCCTGGGAGGGCGCTGAGGTCGTCTTCGCCACCCCCCAGATCATCGTCGCTGACCTGACGGCGGGGCGGTACGACCTCTCCTCGGTGGCGCTGCTCGTCGTCGATGAGGCGCACCGGGCCGTGGGGCGCTACGCCTACGTCCCGATCGCCGAACGGTTCCGTTCCGACCGGTCCCCCGGCTCCCGCTTGCTCGCCCTGACCGCCTCCCCCGGGGGCGAACTCGAGCGGATCGAGGGCGTCGTGGCGACCCTCGGGGTGACCCGGGTCGAAGCGCGCCACCGGACCGACGAAGGGGTCCAGGAGTTCGTTCCGGAGGTCAAGGTCGAGACGGAGTGGGTCCAGCTCACGGGGGTCTCTCAGCAGCTCCAAGACTCGCTCCGCCAGGCGATCCATGACGAGGGGGTTCGACTGCAGCGGATGGGGTTCCTTCGCCGACGCCCCCTGACCTCGCTCACCGTCACGGAGATCCTCCATGTGCGAGCGGAGATCTTCGCCCGGCCCGGTCCGATGGTCCGCAAGTTCGGGCCGCTGCTCCGGCAACAGGTAATCCTCCACCTCTCCCACGCGATGGAGCGGCTCGAGACCCAGGGGGTCGGTCCGTTCCTCGCCTATCTCGACCGGGTCGAGGCGAAGCCGAAGAAGAGCCGGGCCGACTCGTCGTTCCTGAAGCGGCCGGAGGTCGTCGCCGCCCGCACCACGGCCGCCGCCTGGCTCGCCGAGAACCCGGACGCCTCGCACCCGAAGATCGACGTGCTCCGCCGGCTGGTCGCGGCGGAGCGGGCCGTCCCTCGGGACCGCCTCCCCCGGATCCTCATCTTCGCCCAGTACCGGGACACCATCGAGAGCATCGTCTCGGCGCTCCAGGTCGAGGGGGTGCGCGTCGAGCGGTTCGTCGGACAGTCGACCCGGGACGCGGGGGACAAGGGGATGAGCCAAAAGGAGCAGCACCAGGTGCTCGACGACTTCCGGCACGGCCGCTTCGAAGTGATGGTCGCGAGCAGCGTCGCCGAGGAGGGGATCGACATCCCGGACGTCGACGTCGTCGTCTTCTTCGAGGCGGTCCCGAGCGAGATCCGGGCGATCCAACGCCGGGGACGGACCGGACGGAACGCCGTCGGACGGGTCGTGATCCTCCTGACCGAAGGCACCCGGGACATCGGGTATCAGAAGGCCGAGGTCCGCCGGGAGGCCTCCATGGTCCGGGTCATTCGCGGCATTTCGCGCCGCGGGAGGGCCCGGGCGGCCGCCGACAAGCTCCGGGACGCCGCCGCAGCCAAGGCGGGAGATAAATCCATCGACGGAGCCCCGTTGGAAGAGGAGTCTAAATAGCCACTTCCGACTCGAACGGCCCAATCCCATGGATTGGCTCCAACTGCTCGCCGCGAACCTCGGTTCGGTGACGTTCACGGTCATTTCGTTGATCCTGTTCGCCTACCTCGCCTACGCGATGGCCCGGCCCGAGCGTTTCTAGGGCAGCGTGGACCGTGGTCGAAGTATCCGCTGTCACTGAAGTCCTGCTGTTCTTTGCCCTCCTGTTGGGCGTCGCGATCCCGTTCGGGTCGTACATGGGTCGGGTGTACACCAACCGACCTATGCTCGGCGACCGGTTCCTCGTGCCGGTCGAGAGGTGGCTCTACCGGCTGCTCGGCGTCAACCCCCGGGATGCGATGGGGTACCGCGAGTACTCGATCGCGTTCCTCCTCTCCTCGGCGATGATCGCCGTCTGGACGTTCCTCATCCTCACGTTCCAAGCCTCCCTGTTCCCTGGCCCGGTCCCGTTCACCGCGATGACCTGGGAGACGAACATCCACACGACGGTCAGCTTCCTCACGGCGACCGACTTCACCCACTTCGCCCCCGAGGTGAACATGACCCAGTGGGGGAACCTGCTCGGCCTCGAGGTCCCGATGTTCTTGGCCCCCGCGGCCGCGCTCTCCGTCACCGCGGCGTTCGTGCGGGGGTTCATCCGCCACGACGGGCGGCTCGGCAACTTCTACGTCGACATGATCCGGACGACCACCCGGATCATCATCCCGCTCTCGATCCTCGGAGCGATCGTACTTCTCCTGCTCTCGGTCCCGGCGTCGTACCCGGCGCTCCCGTGGGCCGGTCCCGGCGTCCACACCCCCGGATTTCCCGGGCCCGTCGCCGCGATGCAGTCGATCGTCTACGTCGGCAGCAACGGGGGCGGCTGGACGTCGGCGAACGCGGCGTCGGCGCTCGCGAATCCGTCGATCTGGACCCAGTACATGGGCATGGGGCTGTTCCTGCTCCTGCCGTTCGCCTTCCCGTTCGCCTTCGCGACGATGGTGCGCCGACCGGGGGAGGCGTGGCCGTACCTGGGGGCCGTGCTGATCACCTTCGCGGTCGGTCTGATCCTGTTCATCTCGTTCGAGGGGGTCGCGAGCCAGGCGGCCGCGGGGTATCGGTTCGGTCTCGTGCCGGATTCGACGTTCCAGTTCGCCAGCGTCTACTCGAACACGGGGGCGAACAACCTCCAGATCGCCTACGTCTCTCCCATTCCCCAGATGACGTTGTTATTCGGGATGTTCACCCAAGCGACCCCCGGATCCGACGGGGTCGGGTTCGGTACGCTGCTCGTCTTCGCCCTGCTCGCCGTCTTCATGGGCGGCCTGATGGTCGGCCGGACCCCGGAGTATCTGGGCAAACACATCAACGTCACCACGATGCGGTGGACCGCTCTCGTCTTACTGTACCATCCGGCGATGGTGCTCATCCCCACGGCCATCGCGTACCTGGGCGGTTTCGTCCCGCCGGCGGTGGCGTTCGGGAGCTTTCCGGGGTGTGCCTCGGCGACGTGCATGAATTCGCACGCCTTCACGACGGTCCTGTACGAGTTCGCCAGCGAGAGCGCCAACAACGGGTCGTCCATGTCGACGTTCAACGACGCCACGCCGTTCTTCAATCTCATGGGCGCGGCCGTGATCCTGGTGGGCCGGTTCCTCCCGATGCTCGCGATGCTCCGCATCGGCTCGGAGTTCTCGAAGAGCCAACCGATCCCGCCGGGTCCCGGGACGCTGCAGACGTCGAGCCTGACGTTCATGCTCTATCTCACGGTCCTGCTGATCATCGTCTCGGCGTTGCTCTTCTTGCCGGTGATCGCGCTGGGCCCGCTCGCCCAGCTCGGAGGGTGACGTGGCGAACGGAGAGTCCCCCGAGGGCCCGGTCCGCCGCGTGCCCCACACCTCGGTGAGCCGGATCCTGGCGCATTCGATCCGGCTGTTCCACCCGAAGCGCGAGATCCAGCATCCGGTGATGTTCACGGTCTATGTGATGTTCTGGTTCCTGCTCGTCGTCACCCTCTTCCCCCAGGCGTTCCCGGATATCGACCGCTCGTACAGCGCCTCGTACTACCTGGCGATCACGCTCATCCTGTTCCTGACCCTGTGGTTCTCCCACCTGTCGGAGGCGATCGCCGAGGCGCAAGGGAAGGCGCAGGCCGACGCGCTCCGGGAGGTCCGCAGCGGGATCCGGGCCCGCCAGGTCCTCGCGGACGGGAAGCGCATCTGGGTCGGTGCCGAGCTCCTCCGCGTCGGGGACACCTTGGAGGTCGTGCCGGGTGAGGTCATCCCCCTGGACGGGGATGTGATCCTCGGCGCCGCGCAGATCGACGAATCGATGATGACGGGGGAGTCCGCGCTCGTCACCCGCGAGATGGGGGGGGACAAGACCAGCGTCCTCGGCGGGACCCACGTCGTCCAGGGGACCGTCCAGATCCGCGTCACGGCGATCCGGGGCCAGTCGTTCCTGGACCGGCTCATCCGTCTTGTGGAAGCGGCGAACCGGGAGAAGACCCCGAACGAGCTCGCCCTGGACACCATCCTGGCGGCGTTCACCATCGCGCTGCTCATCGTCGTCCTCACGTTCCTGTTGCTGATCGCCTCCTTCTCGTACGTCGCGATCGACGTCGGCACCGTGATCGCCCTCTACGTCTGCCTGATCCCTACCACGATCGGGGCGCTCTTGCCGGCGATCGGCATCTCGGGGATCAACCGGGTCGCGAAGGCGAACGTGATCGCCAAGAGCGGCAAGGCGGTGGAAGCGGCGGGGGACCTCGACGTCCTGATCCTCGACAAGACGGGCACGATCACCGTGGGGAATCGCCTCGCCGTCCAGTTCATCGCCGCCCCGGATATCTCGGAGAAGGAGCTGCTCACGAGCGCGTTGTTCGCCTCCAGCCTCGATGTCACCCCCGAAGGCCGCTCGATCGTGCGGCTGGCGGCCCGCCGCGGCGCCCCGAACCTCTCGCTCGCCGAGGGGTCGTACCGGGTGATCCCGTTCACGGCGGAACGACGGACCAGCGGGATCACCATGACCGACGGCCGGGAGATCTACAAAGGAGCCGTCAAGGCGATCGAGGCGTACGCGGGCGCCCTCCCCCCGAGCCTCGCCGAGGCCGCGGACAGCGCCGCCCGGGAGGGGATGACCCCGCTGGCGGTCGCGGAGAACAAGCGCATCATGGGCCTCGTGATCTTGAAGGACGTCATCAAGCCCGGCATCACCGACCGGTTGCGCGAGCTGCGGATGATGGGGATCCGCACGGTGATGTGCACGGGGGACAACCGATTGACCGCGCTCGCGATCGGTCGGGAGAGCGGCGTCGACGAGGTCGAGGCCGAAGCGAAGCCCGAGACGAAGCTCGCCATCATCGAGCGGGAGAAGGCGCAGGGCCGGATGGTGGCGATGAGTGGCGACGGCTCCAACGATGCCCCGGCCCTCGCCAAGGCGGACGTCGGCCTCGCCATGAACAGCGGCACCGGCGCCGCCAAGGAGGCCGGGAACATGGTCGATCTCGACAACGACCCGACCAAGCTGATCGAGATCATCTCCATCGGCAAGCAGCTGCTGATCACTCGCGGCGCACTCACCACCTTCTCCGTTACCAACGACGTGGCGAAGTACTTCGCGATCATCCCGGCGTTGTTCGTGACCGCCAACGGCGGCTTCCTGGCCGGGGTAGCGGCCCTGAACATCATGGGGCTCTCCGACCCTCACCTTGCCGTGCTCGCCGCCGTCCTGTTCAACGCCCTGATCATCCCGATCCTCATTCCTCTCGCCCTGTACGGCGTACGTTTCCGACCCCGCAGCGCCATCGACCTCCTCCGACAGAACGTCCTCTTCTACGGCCTCGGCGGCCTCGTCTCGGCGTTCGCCGGCATCTGGCTCTGCTACGCCGCCCTCAACTGGCTCGGTCGCCAAGGCTGGTGGCAGACGGTGATCACCGGGATCAACCACAGCCTGCCGTTGATGATCCAGTTCGGAGGCCACCTGTGAGCGCCCCGTCCCCCTTGACGGACCCGAAGGAGTCGGGGAGCTCGATCCGCCCGATCTCGATCGGGGACCGCTCGCGCGTTCCCGAACCCCCTCCGACGATGTCGATGTCCCGGCACCTCCGTGCGGGGCTGGTCTTCTTCGTGATCATGATCCTGTTCGCGGGCGTCGCGTATCCTCTCGGGATCGCCACGCTCGGCTGGGAGTTGCACTCCGGGCCCAGCACGACCCCGGTCGCCTCGGACAATACGACGGCGCCGTCCAACAACAGCACGGGAAACTCGAGCGCGAACGCCTCGGTCATGTTCGACGGATCGAGGTCGCCATCGATGCCGGCAGGTGCCGGGCGACCGGGGGCCCCTTCGATCGCCTCCGCCCCGTGGCCCCAAACCTACGTGTACCTGCCCGGCCTACGGACCTCCGTCGAATTCCCGACGCCTCCCGCGCCGTCGCGGGGGATCGTCGCGGGCGCCGACGCGATCGCACGGTGAACTACCATGTACAAGCAGATCCTGATCCCCGTGACCGGCCCCGCCGAGGTGGAACCGTTGATCGGGTTCGCGGCCCAGCTCCTCGAAGCGGACGGTGAGATCCGGCTCCTGCACGTGATCTCCAACGAATCGCTGACCGATGTCACTCGGCAGTGGCGCTCGTCCGTGAACATCGTCATCCCGGCTCACGAAGCCGGCGCGGCCCTCGACGTGCGCGTCGAGCCCGAGGTCCGCTCCGCCCACGATGTGGCGACCGAGATCCTCGAGCGATCCGAGACCGGCGGGGTGGACGCGATCCTGATGACTCTCCGGGGCGCCCGCCGGGAGAGGAACCCGTTCGTCGGCCACACGGCGAGCTCCATCCTGCACCACGCCACGTGCGACGTGCTCGTGGTGAACCGCCTCGCCCTCGCCGAAAAGAGCATCCGTCGGGTCCTGGTGCCGTCGCTCGGCACCGGTCCGCCGCCGAAGGTGCTCCGACTCGCCGAGGAGATCGCGGTCCACAATCAAGGGGTCCCGATCATCACGCTCGCCATCTCGCCGCGCGGCGATGAAGGGGGTTCGAACCGTGCGCCCCCGTCTCGGACCCCTCGCGGGGTCCCGATGCAGATGCACCGCTCGTTCTTCTCCGACGCCATCCTCGGCCGCCGACGCCAGCTGCCGCGGTTGATCCTCTCCTCGGCCGCCCGCGAGAAGTTCGGCCTGTTGTTGGTCGGGGACGACCCGACGTCCGACACGGGATCGATCCTGACCCGCACCTTCCTCGACGAACTGTTCCGGTCGGCGCCGTGCCCCGTCGTCGCCCTCCACGGCTAGGCGGACGGGCCGATGAGCGTCCTCTGGTTCGTAGGCCTCGGTCTCGCCGGCCCCCAGGAGATCCCTCCTCGGGTCCGGCAGCTGACCGCCGAAGCCGGTGCCGTGTTCGCCGAAGAGTACACCAGCCGGGTGAGCCCGGGAACGATGGACGCCCTAGAGCGGGAGGTGGGGCGTCCGATCGTTCGGGTCGACCGCTCCGCGTTGGAGGCCGAGGGGCTCGTCCGGGAGGCGCTCCATCACCACGCGCAGGTCGTCCTGCTCGTGGCCGGAGATCCTTTCGTGGCGACCACCCACGTCGCGCTCCGGGTCGCGGCCGAGTCGTGGGGACACGAGTGGCGGTACGTCCCCGGGGCCACCGTGGCCACGGCCGTCCCCGGATTTCTCGGGTTGCAACAGTACCGGTTCGGGCGGACCGTGTCGATCCCGTTCCCGGAACCGAATTTCACGCCTCGCTCTCCGCGGGACGCGATCGGGAGGAATCGGTCGGCGGGCCTGCACACCCTCGTGCTCCTCGACCTCCGTCCGGACCTGGACCGGTACCTCACGGCGAACGAGGCGCTCCGGATCCTGATCGAGCAGGATGCGTCGTTCCCGCCCCCCCTCTTCCCGCCCGAGCAACCGGTGGCCGTCGCCGCTCGCGTCGGCCGCGACGACGCCGCCGGATGGTTCGGTCCGATCGAGGCGCTCTCGCGGGCCGACTTCGGCCCACCGTTGCACGCCCTCGTCGTCCCGGCGCTCCCCCTGCATTTCGAGGAGGCGGCGGCCCTCGTGAGATTCCGCCTCCCGGAGGACCGGCGCTCCCGGCCCGCAAGCCCGGCCTAGCGGTACCGACGCAACTGCGGCGGAAGTGTCTGGACAAAATCTCCCCGGTGGAACGGGCGGCGGACCACTCCGTCGACGTTCGGTCCCGTCAAGATCGGGTCCTCGTTGGCAGCGTCCTCCGACGAGACCACGACGGTCCAGAGGTCGGGTTGGGCGGCCTTGGTCTCCTCGGCGAGCGCCTGGGCCTCCCCATCGGAGAGCGATCGCTCGATGACCAGGATGCTTGGGTGGTCCCGTCGGACCCGGGCGGCCGCCTCGGCGGCTCCCGTCACGTCCCCGACGACGTGCACGCCTTCGAGAACGAGAAGGGAGCGCAACAACGCCCGCACGTCCTCGTCGGCGGCGACGACGACGGCCGTCCAAGGCTCCACCTCCGCCGTCGACATGGGGTCGCCCTCCAGGGTACGGAGCGAGTCGGGGGTATATTCCACTACCCTGGGCCGGAGCGCTCGCCCCAGTTGGTGACCCCGGCGGCCGCCAAGAGGCCCCCAAGGGCGGCGTCGTACGTCTCCGGGGTCGCCGCGAGCAGGGCTCGGGCGCGCTCTTGCAGCGCTTCCCCGAACTGACGCTCGGTGTCCGCGAACTGCCAGTTGTGAGCGGGGCCGCGGTCCATGGCGAGCAGCAGCCCCCAGGCCAACCCTCGCTCCCGACCTTCCCGGGGGAGGGTCTGCTCGAGTCGCCGTTCCGCGGCCGGGTTGCCGTTGATCCGGGCCTCCCGCGCGATCGCGTCGACAAAGGCGGCCTCCGGCACGAGCCGCTCGTATTGGGGGAGGGCCCCGAGCGCCGCGCGATCCGTCGAATCGCGGGCCGCACGGCGGAGCAGCTCCGCCACTCGTCCGGGCGCACCCCGACCTTCGGCGACCCACGCCTCGGCGCGTTCGGGATCGTCCACGATCGCCCCGACGATCGTCTCGGCGTGGTCGCGCCACAGCTCCTCGAGGGCTCGACTCGCCCGGGGCTCGTCGAGGTCGATCTGTCGCGAGACCTCGGGGAGCACGGCCGTGAGCGCCCGCCGTTCCACGTCGTTCGGGTGCAGCGCCTCGATGAACGCGCCCGAGTTCTGTCCGTAGCAGACCCCGCCCGCGATGAACAGCGTCCCGCCTCGGCGGGCAACCGCCTGGTTGCACTCCGTGACGTACTCCTGCAGCAGCTCGCGGTCGCCGATCCGCCCGAGGTGGTACCGCTTCTCGGTGGCCCGTGCGATCTCCGGCAGGCGCTGGTGGGGGCAGTCGGGGCCGCCCCGGCAGTCGATGTTCCGGTGGGCGGCGACCGGGAACGACGCCTCCGGGTCCCGGATCGCGGCGCCCCCGGAGATCGAGGCGAGGAGGTGTCGGTCGTCCTTGGTGCACCGGTCGCAGACCTCCCAGGCGAGGTCGGCGTCGGTCCAGTGGATCTCCAGGTACGGGCGACGCTCGCCCGCCTCGAGGTGAGAGCAGCGGGAGAGCTTCCCGTGCCGAGTGACCCGATACGGCAGCGCCCGCTCGAGCGCCTGGAGGTACTCGGGCGGGGGCACCGACGACGATCCCGGGCTCACGACCCCGTCGCTGACGGCGAAGAACGACCAGCCTTTGCGGGTCAGCGGCACGTAGGCGAGCAGGAGACGCCGGGGCACGTCGTAGTTCTGCACGGCGATCTGCATCTCCTTCGGGGCGCTCGCCACCGGGGCGTACGGGACCTCCCCGTCGCCGAGCCGAACGGTGACCAGCGGCGGCAGCTCCTCATCGAGGTACGTTCGGAGGACGCCCGCCAACGCGCGAGGCATGTCGTCGCCCCACCGTCGGAGATGGTCGAGTCGCTTCGGATCGTCGCGGTTCTCCCGGACCTCCTCAAGGCGGGTGTGGAGCTTCTCGAACGCATCCTTCGGGCAGTCGCCGACCGGCCGCGGCAGGAGCGGATCGATGCTCTTGCGGAGTCGTTCGACCCGCTTCCAGAACTCCTCCTCCCACCGATTCGAGGCCCGACGGATGCGCATCGTCGAGGCGAGGTCGGGGCCCGTACTAAGCGCTTCGCGGCGGAGGAAGGGGGGTCTCCCCGCGGGCAAGGGCGAGGAAGTTCTCGAAGATCCGCCGCCCTCCGACGGTATGTTCGACCTCGGGGTGGAACTGGACGCCGAACAGCGGACGGTCCGGCGCGGCCATCGCCTGGACCGGGCAGGCGGTCGAGCGGGCGAGCGTCGTCCACCCGGGCGGCGGCTGGGTCACCTGGTCGTTGTGGTTCGCCCAGACCCGGGTCGGCGAGCTCAGACCGGTCCAGAGCGGGTGCACGGGGTCGCTCAGTTCGACCTCGACGCGACCGAACTCGCCGGCCGCGGCGTGGCTCACCGTGCCCCCGTAGTGTCGGGCGAGATACTGGTGACCGACGCAGATGCCGAGCACCGGGAGGCGCAGCACGTCGATCCACTCCGCCACCCGCCCGAGGGGCTCGGTGGAGCTCTCCAGGCTCAAGGCGCCCCCCGAGAGCACGACGGCGTCCGCCCCCGCGATCTCCTCGGGCGCGGCGGTGTTCGGCAGGATCTGACAATCGACCCCGAGGTCGCGCAGCACCCGCCACTCTCGGTGGGTCCACTGACCGCCGTTGTCGATGACCGGTACCTTCATCGGGCTCCCTCCCCGCCTCCCCCCGGCTTCGAGGGCGGGGTCGGGGGGTCGCGAGCGGCGAGGAGCTCCTTCAGCTCTTCGCGGAGCTCGCTCACCTCCGTGCGCATGTGGAGCATCTCCTCCTCGAACGGGGTGAACGACCGGGTCGAGTAGATGCGGGACGAGAGGTAGAAGCCGACGAAGACCGCGCCGACGAGGGCGAGGATCGTCACCAGGAGGATGCCGATGAGGATCGAGTACGGCGAGAGGATCGCGGTGGCGAGGGGCACGGTGAACAGGCGGGTGATCTCGGCGAGCTCGACGATGACGAGCGCCCCGACGACGCCGATCCAGAAGATGCTCCACCGGGCGATCTTCACGGACAGGCCCCCACTTCGAGGGTGAGCGGCAGTTCGACGGGGAGTGTATCGAGCGGGACCGCGCTGGGCGCGGTGCCCGAGAGCGCGGGGGTCAACGTCGCCACCAGGAGGGTCGTCCCCGAGACGGCCAAGACGTACTGCCCGCCGTAGACCGCGCGTCCGTTCTGGGGGTCGACGTACGTCGCCGTCACGTTCACCGCGACGGGATCGATCGAGGTCGTGAGGTTATCGAACAACGACTCCGACGCGTTCGCCCATCGGCTCCAGTTGAGCCCTGCGGCGGAGGGGGGAGGCGGCCAGGTAGCATTGGCGATCGCGATCGAGAGGTTCAGGAACCGGATCGTCTCCACCCCGTCCACGTACAGCTTCAGGACGTTCATCCCCAGGGGCTGGTCGACGTCCAGCTTCGGCGCGCTGCCGAAGCACCCGGCCGTCGGAGTGTTCGGGGCGACGAGGTCCGGGGTGAGCACGATCAACAGCACCAGGAGGGCGCTCAGACCCGCGAGCGGCCAGTTGAGGACCCCGCGATCGGGGACTGGCACCGGGTTCATCCGGGTACCCCCACCTTCCATCCCCGATAGAGTTGGTGGGGGACGTGCAGGTGGTCGAGAACCTTGCCGGCGAGGTAGTCCGTGACGTCTTCGATCGTCTTCGGATGGAGGTAGTAGGCGGGCTCGGGCGGCAGGATGACGACCCCGAGCTCGGCGAGCCGGGTGAGATGGCCGAGCAGGATCGGCGAGAGCGGGGTCTCGCGCACGACGAGCAGGAGCGGCCGCCGCTCCTTCAGGTGGACGTGCGCCGCGCGGGTCACCAGGGTATCGGCGAGGCCGAGCGCGATCTTGGCCGCCGTGTGCGAGGAGCAGGGCACCACCGCCATCGCCTGGGTCGGACGGGAGCCGCTCGCGTAGGCGTGGGCGAGGTCCTTGTCGTTGGCGATCTCGAGAGCCCACGGCCGGAGCGCGTCGAGGGGGAGCCCGCTCTCCTCGCGCAGCACCGCCTCGGCCCCCTCGGAGATGATGACGACCGGCGGCCGGCCCGCTTCGTGGAGGGCCCGGATGACCCGGAGCGCGATTGGGGCCCCGCTCGCCCCCGTGACGCCGATCAGGATCGGCGCGTCTTCGACCAACGTTCCTTGCCCCCGGAGTTATAGCTCGGAACGGCTCGTTCGATTTGAGGCATTCGGGAGTGCCACCCTCGGAGCGCGCCGCCCTGATCGGGGCCGGACATACTCGGTTCGGCGTGCTTCCGGACGCTCCTCGCACCCTGATCCGAGAGGCGGTCGACTCGGCGTTCGCGAGCGTCGATCGAGGCCTCGAGCGCTCGCAGGTCGGCGAGGCGTTCCTCGCCACCCTCGGCTTCTCGGGTTGGCAGTTGGGAAACTCCGCGGCTCTGTTGGCGGAGGAGGCCGGGATCCCCGGCGTCCCGGTCGTCCGGATCGAGAACGCCTGCGCCTCCGGCGGTTCGGCGCTCCGAGCGGCGGTCCGAACGATCGAGAGCGGCTCCCAGGAGGCGGTTCTCGTGGTCGGCGTCGAGAAGATGACCGACGTCAGCTCCCGACGACGTCGGTACTGGCTCGGGGTCTCGGGCGACACCGAGTGGGAGCGGTTGGCCGGACTCACCTTCGCCGGGGTGTACGCGCTGATGGCCGCCCGCCATATGCACGACTACGGCACTCCGATCGAGGCGCTCGCCCAGGTGGCCGTGAAGAACCACGCGAACGGTCTGCTCAACCCGAACGCCCAGTTCCGGAAAGCGGTCCGCGTGGAGGACGTGCTCGCCGCCCCCCGCGTCGCCGATCCGCTCGGGCTGTACGACTGCTGCCCCGTCAGCGACGGGGCGTCCGCCCTGCTCCTGGTCGCGGAATCCGTGGCCCGACGGTACACGGACACGCCGGTGCGGGTCGTAGGGGCCGGCGCCGGCTCCGACCACCTCGCCGTGCACGATCGGGAGTCTCTCACCAGCCTCCACGCGACCCAGCGAGCCGCCGCGGAGGCGTTCCGCCATGCGCCGTTCGACCGGTCGAAGGTCCAGTTCGCCGAGGTCCACGACTGCTTCACGATCGCCGAGATCCTGGCGCTGGAGGACCTCGGTTTCGCCGCGCCCGGAGAGGCGGCCCAGATGACACTGGAAGGGGCCACGGCCCGCTCGGGGCGGTTCCCCGTGAACCCCGATGGCGGATTGAAGTCGAAGGGGCACCCGATCGGCGCCACGGGCGTCAGTCAGGCGTACGAGATCTTTCTCCAGCTCCGCGGGGCGGCCGGGGCGCGGCAGATCCCCCAGGCGGAGCGGGCCCTCGCCCACAACGTCGGAGGTTCAGGAGCGACGGCGACCGTCGCCCTGTTCGAGAGGGCATGAGCGACCGGATCCACCTCGTGGACGCGGCCGTGGCCCGCCCGCTCCGCCGTCTCCACGGCTTCGCCGTCGAAGGGGTCGATGAGGACGTCCTGACGCTCGCCGTCGAGGCCACGGCCCATCTCGGCCCTCTCCCGACTGTGGAGGCGAGCCCCCGGGCGATCGCTCGGATCCGACTGGTGGGGGAGTTCGGCCCCGAGGCGGAGAAGATCCTCCCCATCGCCCTCGGGCTTCCCGGGACTCCCGTCGACCGCGAACCCGTCGGGACGGGGGGGATCGAGCACGTTCTCCAACGGTTCGCCTCCCTCGATCAGGGCGAGCTTCTGCTGCTCGCCGAACCCTCCCGCTGGTCGTCCGCCGGGATCCCGCGCACCGGGGCGGTCGGGATCGCGGTCTGGTTCCATCCCGAGGGGTTGGTGTCGATGGGGGTCAACGTCCCCACGACGTCGGGGGCCGTTCCTTCGGCGCCGGTACCCGGCTCGCCGGTCCTCTCCCTCGAACGTCTGTTCGCCGCGATGACCTCCCTTCCCCCGGAGATCACCGGGGCGATGCCCGGACATGCGACCTGGGATCCGTCGCGGGCCCCGGTCGCTCCCGAGCTTCCCGAACCGCCGACCCGACTCCCGATCGATCTCTCGCAGCTCTCCGAGGGGGCGTACGTTCCCGGCCCCCGATACTGGGAGAACGCCGCCGCCCGATGGCGGTTCGCGGCGGACGAGTGCTCGTCGTGCGGATCGGTCACGTTCCCCCCAAAGGGTCAGTGCCGGAGCTGCCGCGATCGAGGTCACCTCCGACGGATCGAGCTCCCCTCGGAAGGGGTCGTGGAGACGGTCACGACCGTCCACGCGGGCGCGCAACCGAGCGAGTTCGATGGCCCGGTCGAAGTCGGAGGAGCCTACGATGTGGTGCTGGTTCGGCTGACCCCCTCGATTCGTGTACCTCTCCAAGTGACCGACGCGATCCCCGGCACGCTCCGGATCGGCGACCGCGCCGGGACCGTCTGGCGCCGGCTCTACCCGATGGAGGGGGAGTGGCGGTATGGCCGGAAGGCGACGCCGCTCCGCACGACCCGAACTCCGCCCCCCGGCGCCGGCCGGTAGGAGCGCCTCCGCCGTCCAAGCCGGCCGCCGACCCCTCGGGGCTTAGGCGGGGGTCGGGCTCTTCGGAGCCGCCTCGACCCACTTCGAGTTCGTCCACCCCTCGTAGATCGACTTCTGGAGAGGCGTGGGGGACTCGAGGGCGTGGAACTTGTACTTCGCGGGTGGGGGCCGGGTGGTCGTCACCGTCGCCGAGGTGAGAAGGCCGCGCCGGAAGAAGGTGAGTTCCACCGTGGAACCCGGTGGGTACCGCTTCCACGTCTCGTCGAACGACTCCGGGGCGACCCGGATCTTCTCGATGGCGACGATCTCATCCCCGGGGGAGATGCCGGCCCGACGCGCCGGGCCGCCGTCCAGGACGACGGTGACCTTGAGCCGGGACCCCTCCGTGGAGAACTCGATGCCGAGGAACCCCTTCTCCTCCTCCGGCTCGCCGGACGGGTTTGGTTCCTTCGGAGCCGGCCCGACGCGGAGCCCCGCATAGCGGGCGAACTCGTTCGCGTCGATCTCCTTCGTCCCCCGGACGTACTGCTCGAAGAACGGTCCGAGGTCCAGCGCGGTGAACTTCTCCACGACCCCCTGGAACGCGTCGTCGTCGATGCCACGCTCCGGTCGACCGTACTCCGTCCACAGGTGGCGGAAGACGTCGTCCAATGAGAGCCGGTTCTCGGTACGGTGCCGGATCTCGAGGTCGAGGCACCAGGAGACCACGAGACCCTTCAGGTAGTAGGAGACCGACTGGTTCCGGCTCTCCTCGTACCGCTGGTACAGGTCGATCCACGCCGTGAACGACGCCTCCTCGAGGCTCCGCACGAGGCGTCCGGGGACGGTCTCGAGGACCCGGATCTGGTCCGCCATCATCTCGAGGAACTTCGCCGGGGTGACGAGCTCCGCGCGGCGGAGCAGCACCTTGGAGGCGTAGTCCGTGGTCCCTTCCATCCACCAGAGCAGGCGCGTGTAGTTCTCGCGCGTGAAGTCGAACGGTCCGAGCACCTTCGGCCGGATCCGTTTCACGTTGTACAGATGGAAGTACTCGTGCGAGGCGAGCCCGAGGAACCGCTCGTACGAGCTCTTCGGCTGGAAGCAGTTGCGCTCGACAGCGAGCGCGGTCGACGCCTTGTGCTCGAGGCCGCCATCGGCCTTGTCGCTCAGATGGGTGAAGAAAGTGTACGAGTGAAGAGGGGTGCCGCCCATGAACCGCATCGTCGCCTCCACGAGCTTGCGGCCATCCTCCTCGAGCCGATGGGGCTCGTAGTTCCCCGGGCCGCCACAGATGACGAACTGATGCGGAACTCCCGACGCCCGGAACGGGACCACCACGGGGGTCCCGCAGTCGATAGGCGTGTCCACGAGCTCCTCGTAGTCCTTCGCGCGCAACCGTGTCGGGTGATCCCCGACCCGCGGAAGCTCGGCGAAGGCGGACCAGCCTTCGGGGAGGTGGAGGACGAGATCGATCGGCTCCTTCTCCCGCCCGACCACGTACGGCAGGCAGCGCGTCGCGTTGAGGAAGATGTGCTCGGTGGTGACGTCCAGGCCGTCATCCGTCGCCTCCCGGCCGTAGACGGAGTACCGGACGTCCAGCTCGGCAGAATCCGTGGACGGGATCCGCCACTCATTCTTGGACAACCGGTCGACCGTCACCGGCTCGTCCCCGGGCGCCCTCGTCACACGGAAGCCGGCGACCTCCCTCGCAGAGTCCCGGATCCCGTACGCCCCGGGCGCCCACACGGGCAGGACGATCCGCGTCTCCCGACCCCGGGTCCCGTGGATCCGGAGGCGGAACTGGGCCCGGTGGGTCGGCCCGTCGAACGATTCTAGGATGTATTCCAGTGGGTGGGACGAGGAACTTTCGGCCACGGACGCCGCCAGACCGGGCCCCGTTCATATGGTTACTGCGGCCACGGAACGGTCGGCGGTCGCTCCCCAGAGTTTCCGTCCCGCGAAGCCGGGGGCGCTCCCAGGGGGTCGGATGCGCACGGGTCGAGGACCGACTCGTCGAGGATTCCCGGGCGCTCAGGCGAATCCGGGCGGTCCTTCGTCGCGCCGGGTCGCGCTCCGGGTTCGGTACGGCTCCGCCGCGATCCCGAGATGTGTCGCGATCGCGCGGAACGTCAGGGTCATCTGCTCCATCGCCCGACCGAGCTCGGCCTGCGCTTTCTGCATCTCGCCGATCTCCTGGCGGAGTGCATTGATCTCGGCGAGGATCCGGTCCAGGTCGACCTGTTCGGGCATCGAGCCGGGGGACGGGGGGGACGTACTTAGTTCTGAGGTTCGGGTCGATCCGGCGGCTCTCCCCGGCGCGAGCGGACCCCTACCCCACGATCGGTTCGACCGGTGGCGGCGGGGCGACCGCGGCCGGGGCGGCGGCTTTCCGGGGGAGAGTCGGGAGGTGGGCAAAATCGGCGTGGCGCGAGGGCCCGAGCACCTCACGACCGAACAGGACCGCGATCCCGCCCAGGAGGGTGGCGATCCCCGCGATCCAGAACGCGTACTGGAACGCCTCGTGGGCGGGGATCCCGAGTCCGCCGAAGACGCCGGTACTCAGGGTGTAGGTGGCGAGCAGGGATCCGGCGATCGGAGCCCCGACGCTCCCGCCGATGTTCCGGAAGACGTTGTTCATCGCCGTCGCCTGCCCCATGTCCTTCGGGTCGACGCTGAGGATGAGCAGGTTGATGATCGAGGCGTTGAGGAGCGCGATCCCCGCCCCGATCACGAGCTCGCACAGGAGCGCCTGGGTGAGGTCCGTCGCGATGGAGACGAGGAAGAACCCCGCGGCCGTGACCGCACACCCCGCGAGCGCCAGCGGCTTCACGCCCGTGCGCGAGACGATCAGGCTCGCCACCACCGCGACCCCGGTCATCGCGAGGGCCAACGGGATGATGTCGAGGCCGGCGTTGAGGATGTTGATGCTCGGGAACGCCGAGTTGTAGCCCCCAGCCGCCGGCGGGTACTCGAACTGGTAGATCAGGGTGAACAGGGCGAGGTACATCCCGAGCCCTGCCACCGTGAGCACCGTATTGGTCACCGCCACGTTCCGTTGGCCGAGCAGCTTCCGGTCGATGATCGGCTCCCGGTTCTGGCGCTTCCACCACAGCTCGTAGAGGGCGAACGGCACCAGGAGGGCGACCCCGATCCCGGCGAAGCCGAGGGTGAGGGCCGACGTCCAGCCCCACACCTCGCCTTGGGCGAGCGCGGTCACGAGACCGGCCAACGCGCCCCCGAGGAGCGCCGCGCCGACGTAATCGACCTTGACGTTCGGACGACGGTAGGCGGATTCCTTCACCAGGAGGATCACTCCGAGCGTCAGCAGCAGGACGAACGGGATCGACGAGTGGTACGTCGCCCTCCACCCGTAGTTCTGGGAGACGTACGAGCCGAGCGGCAGGCTGATCGCGAACCCGATCCCAAACATGGCGCTGAGGAGCCCCTGGGCGCGGGGGACGAGCTCGCGGGGGAACTCCTCCCGCACCAGCGCCATCCCGACGGGCATGATCGTGAGGCCGATGCCCTGGACGGTCCGGGCGACGACCATGAAGGTGAAGTTCGGGGAGAACCCGGTCACCGAGACCGCGGCGGCGTAGCAGAGCATGACCCCCATCAGCACCTTGCGCTTCCCGTAGATGTCCCCGAGCTTCCCGACGACCGGAGAGAGCGCGACCCCCGAGATCGCGTAGGCCGAGATGATCAGGCTGACCTGCGCGGCGTTCACCGAGAAGTCGCGTTGGATCGTTGGGAGGGAGGGGGTCAGCATCCCCTCGATGTAGAGGACGATCATCACGATCCCCATCAGGAGGAGCATCACCCGGTTGGCGTACTTCCGGTCGAACGTCTCCATCGTCTTCGGGATGGGGGAGGTGAAAACGGACGCGGGGTTCGTCGCGGCGGTGGGGAGCGCCATCAGGAGCTCCGGGACGCAGGGTCGTCGGCCGGTCGAAGCGCTCGGAGGGAGGTCGCCAGCTCCTGGGTCACCCGGGCGAACCGTTCCCGGTCCCCGGGGTCGAGCCGCGCCAGCCCCTCTTCGAGGAACTTCTGGCGCTCCGACGCGACCCGCTCCAAGATCTTCCGGGACCGGGGGGTCAGCGACGTCACCAAACTGCGTCGGTTCCCCTCCGGGTGGGAGCGGACGACCCAGCCGCCCGATTCGAGCGTGTTGATGCTGGAGGTGATCGACGGTCGGCTGATCCCGAACCGGTCGGCGAGCTGGGATGGGGAGAGGGGCCCCTTGACCTCCAACAGACGGAGGAACATCAACTGGAGAAGGGTGAGCGACTGCCGTCGGGCGGCCCCGTACTGGAACATCATCACCTCTCCGATGAGCTCCTGGAGGGCGACGGAGCCCTCGACGGGTGCCTCCTCACGAGGGGCGCCGGCGCGGGCGGTCGCCGAATCGGTCCGGGTCATATGATTAGAATGATGGAACTATTCCGACTACTTAATGAAATGGGAGGAGCGGCGGTCGACCCCCCTGAGGGGAGGTCGACGAACCCCGGACGGCCCGCTCGGCTTCGGGCCCCGCCGTTCGTGCCGGTGTACTAGTAGGGTGAGGGAGGGTGAGGGCGGTTACGACCGATCCGAGTTCGGCCCGAACGGAGAGTCGGACTGGCCCTTCTCTTGGAACGGCACCCACTCGCCGCTCGTGGTCGAGAAGTCGACACGCTCTAGCTCGACCTCGAACTCCTTCAGCATCCCCGACGACGCAGGGCGGACCGAGAACCGGTAGACGTAGATCCCGAATCCCATGAAGTTCGCCACGCGGGTGAGCACCTCTCCGAGGTGTTCCCGCGGCACCCGGACGCGGATGAGGTTCTCTCCGAGCTGTTGGGCGAACTCGTCGACGTCGAAAGGCCGCTCCAGGCTCAGGAGGCTCGTGGGAGCCGGAGGGGTGGCCGGGTCCGCTGGCTCCGGGGGGGCCGACGCGATCTCGATCGGGGCGGCCACCGAGGGGGGGTTGGGCGCCAGGTCGAGTGGGGGGCTCTCGGGCGCGGGGGGCGCCGGTGGGGGAGAGGAGGGAAGTTCGGGCGCGACGGGGGCGTTCATCTCCTTGGGGGGATAGTGATCCCGTACGGGGGACGCGTCCCGACCGACGAACTTCGGGGTCGCCTTCGCGGGGGGAGCGGGCGATCGGCGCGCGGGGGCGGCCGCGCGGGACGGCGCCTTCCGTGACGACCTCGACTTCGGACGGGGCTTCGGCTTCGGGGTGGGCTTCGACCGGACCGGGGCCGCGCGCTTCGGTTTCCCGGCGGGCTTACGGGACGTTCGGGGAGGGCGCGAGACCGGCTTTCGCTTCTTCGGACGGGAAACCATGATGGGTCAACCCTGTGAGCAAGTTCCCAAAGCGCACCTCCCCTTAACAAGGCGGTCGAGCGGGAAGGGACGGCGGCCGTCCTGAGGGATTTTCGGTTTCGATGCGCATTTGTCGCCACGGAAGCCATGCGATTCCTCCTCATGGTAGAGCGTGACTTGTCGCTGCCGTGACGACAGATGGATTATGTAGGGACAGGGGGATGATGCGCCCAGCGACCACCCGCCTCGGTGGCCGAAATCGAGAGGAAAAATATGCCCGCGAGAGTAATGAAGGAATTCCAGGCGCCGCGCGGACTGCCTCGTAAGACGGCGTCCGTGTGCCCCGAATGCATCAAGGTGATCCCCGCGGTCGTCCGCGAGAAGGACGGGCGCGTCATCATGGAGAAGACGTGCCGCAACCACGGCTACTTCTGGGACATCATTTCGAACGACGTCGACTTCTACCTCCGGATGGAGGTCTATGCCCACGACGGGGTCGGCTACGAGAACCCGTACTACGAGAAGTTCCGCGGCTGCCCGACCACCTGCGGGATGTGCAGTCACCACAAGTCGCACACCGGTCTCGCCCTGATGGACCTGACCAACCGCTGCAATCTGAAGTGCCCGGTCTGCTTCGCGAACGCCAACGCGGCCGGCTACGTCTACGAGCCGACCCGCGAGCAGATCTACTTCATGCTCAAGACGCTCCGGGAGCAGAAGCCGGTCGGTGCCGTCGCCGTCCAGTACTCCGGAGGCGAGCCGACGCTCTCCCCGCTGTTCTTGGAGGCGTGCACGATGGCCCGCGATCTCGGCTTCAAGCAGATCCAGGTCGCCACGAACGGGATCCGGATGGCGAACGAGCCCGGCTTCGCCCAACAGGCCCGCAACGCGGGACTGCACACGCTCTACCTCCAGTTCGATGGGCTGGACGACGAGATCTACCGGAAGGTCCGGGGGGTCCCGATGCTGAAGGTCAAGCAGAAGGCGATCCAGGCCGCGCGGGAGACTCACTCCTCGGCCGAGGAGCTCGCCGCCGGGAAGCCGGACAAGCCGCTCAGCGTCGTGCTCGTCCCGACCCTCGTGGGCGGATTCAACGAGAAGGAGATCTGGCCGACGGTGAAGTTCGCGATCGACAACCTGGACGTCGTCCGGGGCGTTAACTTCCAGCCGGTCGCCCTCACGGCGCGGATCCCCGACCGCGACAGGTTCCAGATGCGGTTCACCCAGTCGGACCTCGTCCGGATCCTCTGCACGGACGGACCGTTCGAGAAGTCGGACTTCTTCCCCGTGCCGTCGGTGGCCCCGATCTCGGAGCTCGTCTCGATCATCCACGGCGAAGAGAAGATGACCCTGACGACCCACCCGGGCTGCGGATGCGCCACGTTCGCCTTCGTCTCGCAGGACGGCCAGAAGATCACGCCCCTGCCCCGGTTCATGGACGTCGACGGGTTCTTCGAGAATGTCGAAGGGCTCATCGAGAAGTACCGGGACGCGCGGTTCGCTCGGGTGCGGACGGCCGTCGCAGGAGCTCGACTGCTCCACGACGTGTCGAAGTACTTCGACTTCTCGAAGGCCCCGGAGGGTCTGAGCGAGAAGAACTGCGTCAAGGTGATCGCGGGCATCTTCACCGAGGGGAACAAGGAAGCGCTCGCCAAGTTCACCTGGCGCACGCTCTACATCGGGAACATGCACTTCCAGGACGCGTACGACTACGATATCCAGCGCCTCATGCGCTGCGATATCCACTACTCCGTCCCGGACGGGCGCATCATCCCGTTCTGCTCGTACAACTCGGGCCCGATCTACCGGACGGAGGTCGAGAAGAAGTTCTCGATCGCCATCCCGGACTGGCAGAAGGCGAAAGCCTCGAGCGGGATCGCGCTGAAGACCATCGAGACGATGGGCGTCAACGGCGAGGTCGTCGTGGACCCGGAGTACTACCGGATCAAGGCGCTGAAGGGCGCCCCCGGGATGAGCAGCACGTAAGGCGCTCTCCCCCGAGGCCCCCTCGGACGCAACCCTTTCTCCCAACCCCTTTTTCCTTCTTTTCCGTAAGTGGACCGACGGCTCATCCACCGCCGTTAAGGGGGGCCCGGTGTAGGGAGGCCTCGGTAAGCTCCCTTCAACTCAGCGGGTTCCGGGTCGGTCATGGTCTTCACGTTCACCACTACGACGTTCATCGTCGACCTCACTCTCCTCTTGGCCGCCTCGGTGCTCGCCGGGGAGATCGCGAACCGCCTCGGCCAGGCGGCCCTCGTCGGCCAGCTCCTCGTCGGGGTCATCCTGGGCCCGACCCTCTTCGGTCAGCCGAACCTGCTCGGCCAGTGGACCGGATTCTTCGCCACCGGCAGCTCCCTCACCAGCTCGCTACCCGCCGAGCTCACCGGGATCCAGACCCTCGCCACGGTGTTCATCCTCTTCCTGGCGGGGCTCGATATCGTCCCCGAGCAGGTCTACAAGATGGGGCTGAAGACCGCCTCGTTCGGCATCATGGTCTTCTCCATCCCGTTCGCCGCGACCGCCGCCATGGCCTACTTCTTCTTCCCGGGTTTCTCCATCAATACCGACCTGTTCATCGCCCTCGCGCTCTCCATCACCGCCCTCCCCGTGATGGGGATCATGCTGCTGGAGTTCGGCCTTCTCCACTCCCGGATCGGCCGACTTCTGATGAACACCGCGCTCGTCAACGAGCTCGTCGCGGTCAGCGTCTTCGCGATCCTCTTGGAGCTACACACCTCGGGGACGAGCGGCACCATCGCGATTGGGGTCGCCGCCGTCAGCGTCGGGCTGTTCATCGCGACCATGCTGAGTATTCACATGGCCCTCCGGACGCTCGCGGCGTCGGGCTGGTGGGGCACGGTACGGTCGCGGTACCAGCGGGGCTGGCGGAGCCGCGAGGGCCGGTTCGCGATCCTGATGGTGATGGTGCTGGGCGCCTCGCTGTACTCCCAATACCTCGGCCTCACGTTCGTGGTGGGGGCGTTCTACGCCGGGCTCCTGGTGACCAAGGAAAGTGCCGGCTCGGAGATGCACCGCTCCTTCAGCACCGTCTTCGATGCGATCTCGTGGGGGTTCTTCATCCCGCTCTTCTTTGTTTTCGTCGGGATCGAGATGAACCTAAGGCTCCTCTCGACGCCGTGGCTCGTCTTCGAGTTCGTCGCCCTGCTGGGCGTGGCGCTCCTGAGCAAGCTCCTGACCGGATACGGGGTCAGCCAATCATTCGGATGGGGGAAGGCCGACTCCCAGGCGATCGGATACCTCGTCGCGAGCCGGGGGGCCGTCGAGCTCGCCATGGCGGTCACGCTCCTCTCCCTCGGGGTCTTCAACACCGAGATCTTCACGATCGTGGCGGGCGTGGGTCTGGTGACGACGATCATCTCCCCGATCGGGGCGTTACGCGCCTGGGAGTCCGATCCGGCAAGCCGGACCGAGCTGTACGACCGGGTCCCGTCCCTGCGACCAGGCGCGGAACGGACGCGCGCCTTCCGCCCGTCGCTAGTGTTCACGCACGTCCCCGAGGCCGGGGAGGTCCCGAGCTCTTGGATCATCCCGACCGTCGTTCCCCGCCCCGGGAAGGTGGGTCCGCCGCCGCTGCCCGATCAGTCGGGCCACGACGACGAGACCGACTAGGCCGGCCGGGTCATCCCACGGGAAGCGGGTCGATCAAGGCTCGCCCCACCCAGCGAAGCCGGGCCGACCACGGTCGGAGATCGGTGCCCAGCGCGGCGAGACGGGCGTCGATCTCGTCCCATACCCCCGGGACCGGGGGAACGGCCCGAGGGGCGCCCTCCTCGGGATGATCGGCGACGTAGAGACCGACCGCCTCGAGGTGCTTGCACGTCCCCCGCCCCCGGCGGGCGAAGTCCTCGCACGTGCACATGCCCCCCTCCAGCGAGGGCGCCGCCGGGAGGTAGACCGGGTAGCGACTGCCGCGGGCCCGGTTCACCGCCTCGAAGGCGACGAGCGGCAGATCCCTCAGCGGCCGGACGTCGAGCGGGTCGTCCCGCCCCCGGGCCCGTCGGTCCGGGGGGGGCTCGGAGGCGTCCGGGGGGCGGTCCATGGGCCGGAAAGGCGCCCCGCGGCAATGAAAGGGCCGGGCCCCTAGTTCGATGGGCGCAGCGCACGCCTCACCAGGATGATCGCGACGATGCCCATCCCCGCCGCCCAGGCGGCGAGCCCCGCGAGGTAGACCTCGGGGGGGTAGGTGTACAGGCTGTCGCCGAACATGTTCTCCCTCAGAACGGAGACCGCCAGGGTGATCGGATTGTAGGTGGCGATGTCCTGGAGCCAGTGGGGCATCGTCCCCCACGGATACAGGGCGTCCGAGGTGAACAACGTCGGCAGGTTGAGGGCGTTCACAGCCGCGAAGTACGTCTGGGGGGTGTCGATCAGGAACCCGAGCGTCAGCGCGAGCGTGACGAACATGAACGCGATCAGCACGATGGCGAGGAGGATCTCGACCGCCCCCACCACTCCGACCGACGCCGTCACATCGAGCCCACTGAGGCCGCCGATGTGGGCGAACAGGATCGCGAGCACCAACACCAGGAAGGCGAACCCGATCGGTTGCACGGAACCGGCGATCAGTCGAGAGCCGAACACGGCGGCCGAGGGAGCCGGGGTGCCGCGCGTGCGCTTGAAGATCCCGAAGAACTTGTCGAAGATCACGTTCGCCCCGACGAACAGCGACGCCGTCACGGAAACGAAGCCGACCATGCCCGCCGCGAAGTACGAGAAGTAGTTCGGGGCGCCGAGCAGGGCGTACTGCAGGCCGGCCGCCGAGCTTCCCGACAACGATCCCAAGTTGAACCCCTGCCCGAACAGCAGGAGGTACAGGATCGGGGTGAGCAGGCCCACGAAGACGGACTGCGGGTTCCGGGTCAGCCGGAGGAGCTCGCGCCGGGTCAGGGCGGAGAACTCGCGCAGCATCAGCGCCTCCCGCCGCGCATCGACTGCAGCCGCGCGCCGAGGATCGCCTTGTCCGTGGCGCTCGGTCCCTCGTCCTCGCGGAACTCCCGTCCGGTGAACTCCAAGAACACTTCATCGAGGCTCGGCCGCTTGACCGAGACCGTCGAGATCAACGAGCCCGCCTTGGAGCACGCCTCCACGGCGAGAGGCACGACGACCTCGCCGCTCGAGCATTTCAGCCGGTACGACGAGTCCTGGCGTTGAACGGTAAGCACGCCTGGGACCTGGCGGAGGGTTTCGGACACGTCCTGGGCGGTGGAGGTCTTGAGGGTCACCACGTCGCCGCCCAACTTGTCCTTGAGCTCCGTCGGGGTCCCCGTCGCCACGATGGTCCCGTGATCGATGATGGCGATGCGGTCGCAGTACTGGTCCGCCTCGTCGAGATAGTGCGTCGTGACGAAGACGGTGAGTCCCTCCTCCTTGCGGAGCTGCTGGATGAACTGCCAGAAGCCGGCCCGTCCTTGCGGATCGAGGCCGAGCGTCGGTTCGTCCAGGAACAGGATCTTCGGGCGGTGGATGAGCCCGACGCCGAGCTCCAGGCGTCGGCGCATCCCGCCGGAGTACGTCTTCGCCATCCGTTCGGAGGCGTCGCCGATCTGCATCCGTTCGAGGAGAGCGGAGGCCCGCTCCTTCCCTTCCCGGCGCGAAATGCCGTACAACCCCGCCGCGATCTCGAGATTCTCCCGTCCGGTGAGATCTCCGTCCGCGGTGGATTCTTGAAATACGACGCCGATGCGCCGCTTGACCTCTTCCGGATTGGCGGCGACCTCGACGCCGTCGATGACGGCCCGGCCGCTGGTCGGCCTGAGACCGGCGGAGAGCATCGAAACGGTGGTCGTCTTGCCGGCGCCGTTCGGTCCGATGAAACCGTACGCTTCCCCCGTATGTACCTCGAAGGAGACGCCCTTCACCGCCTGGACCTTCCCACCGTAGGTCTTGACGAGCCCTTCCGCGACGATCGGGTCGGTCATGCGGAGGCCTCGGGGGTCGACGGGGCAGCTGCGGGTCGTGTCATCCGGTACCGGCGTGTGTTCTCCTTCATTTTCCAATCTTCTCCAGGCGCTGCGCGATCTCTCGGATCTCCCCACGAACCTCGTTCAACTGTTCCGGGTAATCTCGGGCGAGGTCCTCAAGGTAGCCGGCGTAGCTTCGGATTTCCCGGGTGACCTCCGCCACACTCTGGGGCCGCCCCGTGACGAACCCGAGCGGGAAGTTCACCGTCTCCCGGCCCTTGTCGGTGAGCTCGTACTTGCCGTCGGCCTCTTGCCGGCGGATCACCCCTTCCTTCGTCAACTCTTCCAGCAGGGGATAGATCGAGCCCGGGGAGGGTCGCCACCAGCCCATCGAGATCGACTCCATCGAGTCGATGAGCTGGGCTCCCGTGCGGGGGGATCGGGCGAGGATCATGAGGACCCAGGTGCGCAATCCGCCGCGATGACGTCCAAAGCCGTGTCCCGGTCCGCCGTGACGGGCGCCGGGCTTGTGGCCGCCAAACCACCATCGGGCTGCGCTGTCGTCCATGTCGATATCGATTAACCGATATCGGCTCGCTATAAAGCCGTACTGCACCCGCCGAGAGTCCCCCGCGTTCTCCGCTCCCCCGCCGCCACATCGTTATGTCGCTCTCGACCTCCCGTCGATAGGAGACCGCCGTGATCGAGGATCCCACCGCCGCCCGGGTCGCCGAACGCCGCCGGCAACGTCAGGTCGTCTTGGCGCTCGTCTTCACGTTCCTCGGTCTTCTGGCGCTGGCCCTGCTGCTCCCATCGGCCCCGAGCCGTTTGACGCTAGGCATCCTGGTCGGCCTCGTCGCCGTGCTCGGGTTGTGGATCGGCGGGATTCTCCTCGGGAACGCGGTCCGGCCGTACTGGAAGGGACGGCGGAGAGCCTGATGTTCCCGTTCCGACTCGTTACGTTCGATATCGATGGCACTCTGACCCTCGGGCACGGGTGGCGTTTCCTGGCCGCCCAGCGGGGGAGGACCCCCGCGTACGAATCGACCACGTCCCGGTACCTTGACGGGAGGATCGGGGAGGACGAGCACCTCCAGAACTTGATCCGGCTCGCCGAAGGCGCCACCGCCCCGGAGCTGGAGGAGATCTTGGAACGAACTCCGAAGCTCGGCCACATCCCCGAGACGGTGAACTCCCTCCATTCGGAGGGGGTGCGGGTCGCCTTGTTGTCCCACAACCCGGAGTACATCTGTCGCTGGTACGAGCGCCGGTTCGGATTCGACGATCAAGGGGGGACTCCGAGCGCGGAGCCGGTGGGGGACGGCCCCGTCCCGTTCCCCGGCACAGTTCGAGCTGACAAACCCGCGGCGCTCCGGCGGCTGCTCGACCGCGCGCACCGGACAGCGTCCGAGACCGCTCACGTCGGCGATTCCCGGTCGGATGGCGAACTGTTCCGACTCGTCGGCGGGGGGATCGCCTTGAACTCGCCCGATGCCTCCGTTCGAGAGGCGGCCGACGCCGTTGTGGTCAGCGAGGATCTGGCCGCCGTTCTCGCCCCCTTGGGATCCCTCCACCCCCGGCGGGTGTGAGTCACCCCCCGGAGTTATGAGAATCCTTATGCCATGGTGCACCCCTCCCGCCTCCCCGGAGGGTCTGTGGAGTACATCGCGCTCCGAGCGTCCCACCCGACGTACCTGAACCTTCAGCTCCCCCAGGACGTGGCGACCCTCGTCGGCTACATCCCCTCCGAACTGCGGGAGCTACGCTCCCCCGCCCGGAGCATATCGTTCCTCGCTCGGACCCCGCAGATCGTCCGGGTCATCGCCACCTACCGCGGAGGCGAGGTTCTTCCCATCGAGACGACCCGCAACCGGTTCCTCGCGTCCGCTGGGCTCACCGAGAAGATGATCTTCAACCTGCCCGAGGCAGTCGTGCAGTATCTCGGTCTGGAAGTGAAGCATCGCGTCCCGGGGGGGACCCGCTACACCGACGATGGCCTCCTCTGGTTCCTCCCGGCCGACGAGTATTATGAATTCCGGGAGCGAGAGCGGCTGGGGAAGCCCTGGAACGGGCCCGCCGACGGGGGGCTGACCCGTGTCTACCTCAGTCACGCCCGGCTTCCCGCCTCGTCGGCCCTGGAGTCCCTCGAGCTGGATATCGATCAACGGGAGTGGCGTCCTCGGCTCGAGCTCGCGGCGCGGACCGCCCGCCCGCGCCGAACGGCCCCCGGGAGTTGAGCTCCGAGGCCTTTCAATCCGTTTCCATACGTGTAACAATGAGCCGAAACAGGCGCGGGGGTTGCGCCGGGCCGCTCCGGATGCGGGAGCGGAGGTGCGGTTCTCGCTCGCCCCGTCAAAGGTTCGAAGCGGGTATGGCACCGGTCGGATTTTTGACCAAAGTTCTAATAGTATGCTCTCGACTTTAATCGTCCATGGAGCGCAGGGAGAAGGCCAGGGCACCGCACGTGGGCAAGCCGTACACCCTCCGGACCCCGGTTCCGCTGCGGTCCGCCAGCGACATGACGATCACCCGGTCGGGCATCCCGACCGATCCTACCCTCGCCCTCGCCGGACCGGTCGACCACGACTCCCTGGCGAAGGCGATCCGCCGCTCGGTCGGGCACGACGGTATGCGCCCCGAGGACGCGCGGACCATCGCGGCCCACGTGCTCAATTTCTTCGGCTTCCAAGAGAGGATCATCGACAATGTCCTCGAACCGGATGACCGGGACACGTTCTACATGCTCGAAGATACGGGCATCCTGGAGACCGAGCGGGACGAGACGACCCTCTACGACGGCCGGGAGTGGCGCATCCACTACTGGATGTTCCGAAAGGACCGGATCTTCGACCTCGCCCACCAGGAGTCGCAGGCGATGGCCGAGGCCGGCGAGGTCGACGTCGTCTACTCCTCAAAGACCGGGCGCTCCGGCGCGTTCCTCGGTTCGGCCCCCGAAGGGCAGTTCGGCACGGGCCATCACGCTCTCTACCACGACCTCGGCGACGAGATCTGGCTCGAGCGCAAGCTCAGCCCCCAAGAGAGCGACGTCCCCGAGGCGCCGGTGAGCCCTCTCCGCCCTCCGCCTCCCCGGCGGAGCGCGAAGTCGGTCAAGAAGTAGGCCCACCCCGCCGACCCGGCAGGCCTTTCCGAGCGGACGTCTCCCCTCCGACGTGCGTCGCTTCCTGCTGTTGGCCCACCGAGTGCCGGTCGACGGTGCGTTCACCCTGAACGACCTCGCCGGGGGCGGGGGCCGGATGGACGAGATCGCTCGTTGTGTCTCGACAGCGTTCACCATATCGAACGACCTCCGTCGCGACACGGAGCTCACGGTCCTCTTCGGATCCGAGCCCCCGCCCCGGAGCCGCCGGATCGACATCTACGGAGCGCGCCTGCGGCTGCTGAACCCGGACGAGCGGTCGACGGCCGCGCTGCTCAAGAACGCGCTCATCCGCTCGCACAACGTCCCCGGGATCGTGGAATCCTCTCCGGGGATGGTCGTGGGACCTTCCCAACCGCTCGAGGACCTGGCCCGGTTCGCCTCGCAGCCCGGCTGCTGGTGGCTCGTGGAAGGAGGGGCTCCTCTGGCCTCCCTCGCTCCGACATCGGACGTCGCCGCGGTCCTGAGCGATCCGACCGACCCGACCCCGCCGGAACGCGAGATCCTGGAGAGATCTGGCGCAGTCTCCATCCGTGTCGGGCCGAGATCGCTCCGCAGTTCCCAAGTCCTCGACGTTGTCCAGAACGTCCTCGACGGCGCCTCCGAGGCAGTTCCCGTCGACCGGACGCCCCGCTAGAGCAGGAGGGGCGTGTTGTCCTCGGCCTTCCCTTGGAGGGCGTCCCGGACGGAGCTCGGTCGGAGTCCCCCGACGACGGCCGTGAGCCGAACGACCTCCCGACGCTCCGGATGGGTTCGATTGCCGACGAGCATCCGACGGGGCTCCCCGAGCCGGGACCGCATCGATCGCCAGATGCGGTCGACGGTCTCGAGGGTGAGGTTCGAGCCCCCGTCCACGTGCACGAGCGCCGACGGCCCGGCCGAGAGCTCGAAGTCGAGGAGGGTCTCCGTCAGCGCCTGGTCGACGAGCCGCTCCGGTTCCGAGATGTGCTCCTCGGCGCGGAGCAAGGTCGAGACCCCGGATTGCTCCAGATGGCCCCTCAGGCTCGCCAGGTCGACGTTCATCTGCGACGGGTGCTCGACCATGTCGACGAGCCCTTCGACGAGGCTGTGCATGTACGCGTTCCGGACGTGCAGCACCCGAGGGACGGGGAGGGAGGCGAACCGCTGCAGCTTCTGGTTGGAGACCGCGAGGAGGAGCCCCCCCATCTCTTCGAGCTCCTGGAGCGCCGCGAGCGCGTTCTCCCGACGGTTCGGGTTCGTCTCCATCTCGATGTGGAACGGGAGGATCGCGATCGGCACGGCGAGAACGTCGTGATCCCTCAGAGCCGAGGTGAGGTACGGGAGGAGGGCGGAGCCCGTGCCCCCTCCCAGGGCGGCGATCAGAAAGACGATGTCATGAGGGACCAGGAGCGGCACCACGTCGTCGTGGGCTTCCGCCATGCCCGCATGGACGGCGTCCCGATCCCCTCCGCTGCCGTGGCCCCGAAGCGTCCGCTGGCCGAGAAGGATCCGTTCCGCCACGTCGAGGCCTCTGAGGTGCCGGGCGTCCGTATTGATCGCGACCGCCTTGACCGACGGGGAGAGTCCGAATCCCATCAGGTCGTGGACGGCGTCGCAGCCGGCGCCCCCGAGCCCTACGACGGCGAAGCCGCCCGAATGACCGTAAGGCGCCCACGACGGGAGCGGTTCCCCTTTCATGGCGCCGTCTCCCGGGTTACGGGGAGGAGGTCCCTTCGTCGGCGGTGAGCGACTCGCCATCTCGGCGGCCCCGGGGCGCGCTGACGGCTTCGGTCTTGACACGGATGTACTCGCGGACAGCGGAGCGAACGGCGTCGTCGATCGAGACCGAGGCGCCTTCCCGCACGAACTCCTCGAGCTGGCGATTGTCCTGCCGGGAGAGGTCGACGACGACCTTCTTGATGTTCGGGGGGGGGAGGTTCATCTCGATGAACTTCTCGAGTCCTTCCCGGATCGTGTCCGAGATCGTCGGGGTGCCTTTCGACTGCTGGATCGCCTTCAGTTTCTCGAGGAGATCCTGCGGGATCCGAACCGTGACCCGCTCGGAAGTATCTGCCATGTCTGTCCGACGTTCCTCGGCGCTTTGTCAGACAAATGGCATATCTGTATATTAAAGCTCGTTTCGATTCCCGGATTTGCGCAGAAGCCCATTCCGCACAGATATCACATTGGGCGCCAGAATCTCGTCATCCGCCGCGTAGGCCAGCGCCGTAGAGGCCGCCGACTATCTTGACATAGTGCCGCGTCTAGAAGAAGAGTACGACATTTCTCCCTCGGAGATGGGTCCGGAACCCCCGTTCGACACGGCACTACGCCGTGGACCACGACCTTGAGAAATCTTATCCCCCTTGGTGAGGAGTCGGGGTCGGAGGCGCAAAGATGAGCGTCACATACGGTCTAGTTCCGTCCCGAGCGAACCCACGGCCAGTCCGCAACTCCGTCCGGGGGAAATCTGCCGCCATACTGATCGGCCTCGTGCTCGTGGGCACTCTGTTCGCGGGAGCCCTATCGAATGCGACTGCCGGCCGATCGATTGAGGTCCGAGTCTCCCCGGGAGGGGTGCCGTCAGCTCCCCCCAGTTCGCAAGCCAACGCCCGGCCTGTCCCCGCGTCGGGCGGCGTCGGTTCGGTGATCGCGACGCTCGACCTGGCCACGAACCACCTCTTGCCGGGGAACCAGGCGCCCCCGGTCCAAGCCGGCCCCGAGATGGTGCTGTACGACGCCTCGAACGGCAACCTGTACGTGCGTGGGACCGACGGCTCGACCATCAGTGTCGTGAACGCCTCGACCGACAAGGTACTGACCAGTCTCACCGTCGGGTTCGGCGGGAGCGCTTACGTTCCCAACGTCGCAACGATCGCCGACGACCTGACCAACGGCAACCTCTACGAAGTGAATCCGATGCTCGAAACGGTGGGGGTCATCCAAACCTCCACGAACACGCTAACCACCACGATCAATGTCCACGCCGGCGTCGAGGCGATCGTATTCGACCCGTCGAACGGGAACCTCTACACGACCAACTGGTACAGCGACAACGTCTCAGTGATCTCGGGAACCACCAACAAGGTCGTCGCCAGCATCCCCGTGGGAGGGGAGCCGGGCGCGATCTTGTACGACCCGAACGACACGGAAGTGTTCGTGTCGAACTTCCACACAGGCAACGTCTCCGTGATCAATACCACCACCGAGAGCGTCGTGGCGAATCCGAGGACCGGGGTCACGGGATCGGAACCGGTCGCCCTGACGTTGGACACCGACGATGACCTGGTCAACGTCGTCGACTCGCTCACCGACAACGTCTCCGTCATCAACGGGAGCACGAATGCCGCGATGACCTCCGTCGCCGTGGGGTCGATTCCCACCTCTGCCACGTACGTGCCCTCCACGGACACGCTCCTGGTGGCGGACGGCGCCTCGGACAATGTCACGGTCATCCAGGAGCCCCAGGACAAGACCATCGCGAGCATCGGGATCGGGCACGGAGCGCAGGGGGCCGCGTACGACCCGTCGAGCGGGTACGTCTACTTCGCAACGTACGGCGCCAACAATGTCAGCATCGTCAACCCGGCCACTAACGCCTGGGAGGCGGGCGTGGCCACGAGCAACTTCCCGGAGGACCTCGCCGTGGACACGAACAATGGCAACGTCTACGTCGCCAACCTGGGGACCGACGAGGTAGATTCGAACCTCACCGTCATCTCGGGATCGACCTCACTGCCGATCGCCTCCGTCCTCTTGGAGGCGTACCCGACCAGCCTGACCGCGGCCCCCAACGGCGACCTCTACGTGTCCGACTATGGCGGAGATCGCGCCGACATCATCTCGGAGTCGACGAACCTTGAGACCGGGATCGCCCCGGCGGCATCCCCGCAGCCGGGCGATTCGGCGTTCGATCCCGCCACGGACGACCTGTACCTGGTGAGCGGGCCGACGGGCGAGGTCAACGTGGACAACGCAACGGGAGCTGTGGTGGCGACCCTCGGGCTCGGTTTCGATTCCCAGGGCGCCGTCTATGATCCGTCGAACGAACTGGTCTACGTTTCCAATTACTACAGCGGGAACATCACGCTGATCTACGGATCCAACGAGACCGTCGACACGGTGATCGAAGTCGAACCGTTCGACAGCCTTGGCGCCGAGATCTTCGATCCCGTGGACTCCGCGGTGTACGTCGCGGACTACAACGAGCACAACGTGACCGTGGTCCACGGGTCGGCCACGACCGGCTCGATCCAGGTCGGAACCTACCCGACGTCGTTTGCCTACGACCCGGTGAACGACACGATCTTTGTCGCCAACTACGGGTCGAACAACATCAGCGTCATCAACGCCTCGACCAACCAGGTGGTGGGGGCGATCTCGGGGTACTACCCCGAATACCTCGCGTACGACTCGGGCACGAACTCACTGTACGTGTCGACGGGGGAGAACGGACTGGTCGACGCGTTCAACGCGACGACGTACGCCCCCCTAGGGCCCGGGCTGGACATCTCGTCCTCGGTCCGATCCGGCGGCATCGCCTACAACGCCAGCTCGGGCGACCTGTACGTCTCGAACGAGTACGAAAGCTCCATCGCGATCATCTCGGACGTGAACGTGACCGATTACCCGGTCACTTTCTTCGAGAGCGGCCTCCCCGCGGGGACCTCCTGGAGTGTCACGTTGGCGGGCTATACCAATGAGTCGGTCGTCCCAGCGATCGAACTCGGCGGGGTCGGAGTCGGATTCGCCGAGCCAAACGGGACGTACCCGTTCACCGTGGGAGACGTTCCGGGCTACACCTCGAACCCCATCGGGGGGAATATGCATGTCGCGGGCGCTCCGGTCAACACGACGATCGTATTCTCCTCTCCTTCATCGGCTCCGAGCTATCCGGTCTGGTTCAATGAGACGGGACTCCCTCTCTCGACCTTCTGGGAGGTGACATTGGATTCGTCGGAGATGTCCACGGACACCCCCTCGATCCCGTTCTCCGAAGAGAACGGAAGCTACTCGTTCACCATCGGAGCGGTCACCGGGTATACTTCGAACCGTACCTCGGGTCCCCTGGACGTCTCCGGCGCACCCGTCACCGTGGACGTTGGCTTCACGTCCGTCGCCGCGTCGTACTCCGTCACGTTCCGAGAGACCGGGTTGCCCTCGTCCACCTCGTGGAGCGTCACATTGAGCGGTCAACTGGAGAGTTCGACGACGACATCGATCCCTTTCACCGAGGGGAACGGATCGCTCCCGTTCACGGTCGGCGCGGTCACCGGTTACTCCGCCACTCCCGGCGCGGGGTCCGTGCTCGTCCACGGCGCGGCGGCGACCGAGAACATCACTTTCGCCCTGACGCAGGTACCTCCCTTGACCGTCGGTCTGTCAGGAACTCCCGCCTCATTCGGGATCGGCGGCTCGACGACGTTGACCACGACGGCGACCGGGGGGACCGCTCCGTACGGCTACTCGTACTCGGGGCTCCCGGCCGGGTGTGCCTCGACCGCCTCCAGTTTTGTGTGTACCCCGACCTCGACAGGAGAATTCAACGTGACCGTGACCGTCACGGACGCGTCCTCGCGGACCGCTCACGCAAGCACGACCGTGACGGTCGAATCCCTCGGCTCGACGGTCCCCACGACCGTCGCCTCGAGCTCCACGAACTACGGCCTCTGGATCGCCATCGCCGTTCTCGTCGCCATCGGAGCGATGCTGTTCTTCTTCATCGTCTACCGCCGCCACCGCCGGAAGGAGGAGGAGGCCGCTTCGGCCGCGCGCGCCGCGTCGCTCACTCCCCCCCCACCGCCCCCCTAGGGGAGAATCGTGGCTGGACCCCGATCCACTCGGACTGGTCGTCCGGCCCGGGGCGGTGGATCGGGACGGTCGACCGTCCTAGGAGCGACGGGGAATGTCGATCGGAGGGATCTCGCTCAGGATCTCCCTTCGCATGAGTTCGTGGAGCTTGTCCCGAGCCGCCTCCAGTTTGTCCAACTGGTCTGCGTAGGCGTCCTTGGCCGCGCGGACGCGCTCCGCGTCCGCCGGGGCCTTCGACTTCTGAAACTGATCTTCGGCCTCATGGACGCGTTGGAGAAACACCCGAAGATCCTCTTCGATCGCCTCCGCGTCCTCGCGGGCCGTTTCGACCTCCTCGCGCGTCATTCGGCCGCCCACTGTCGCCAAGGGTAATAGGGCTGACCTAGACGGGACCGGGCCGTCCGGATCGCCTCGGCGGCAGGCCTATCTACTAGGAGGGAATCGCCGACATCTGAGCACCATGACGGAGCAATCTCTATCGGCCGCAACGCCCCCCGGCCCGGCCGGAACCCCGATGCCCCCTCCCAGCGGAATGCCTCCCCCGGCCGGGTACGCCCCGCCGGGAACGGATCCCAATCAACCGCCCACGAACTGGTCGCAGCCACCCACCGGCCAATGGGGTGGCGCGCCCCCTCCCAAGAAGGGGATGCTCTCCGGCAAGATGCTGTACGTTGTCATCGCGGTCATCGCCATCGTGGTGATTGTGGTCCTCGCCGCCGTCCTGCTCTCCGGCGTCGCATCGAACAACAACAACTCGAACTCCTCCTCGGCCCAAGCGAGCACCTACTCGAAGGCCTCCAGCCAAGCGAGTTCGTACGCGGCGAGCTACCCTGGGGGCCCCTGGAAGCCTTGGATCGCCGGGGGCGTCACGACCAACACGGCGGGCACGTCCCCGCCCATCAATTCGAGCGAATTTGATTCGTTCCCCTCGTCCGCTGGCTGCTCCGTCCACCTGCTCGTGGCGAGCGGGACCACCTACACGGTCCCGGCCATCTCCGGGAACTTGAGCTCCGGCGCGTCCCCCTACTGGGTCTTCTGGTTCCTCAACGCCTCGGGGATCCTGTTCGTGACCGATTCCGGCGGGACCATCACTCCCCTGCTAACGATCGACTGTGCCTCGTTCAGCACCTTTTCGAGCTTCATCACCCCGATCCCCTCGACGGTCATTGACAGCAGCGCCGCGGTGCAGACGGCGTGGGGAGCCGGCGGGGCGGCGTTCACGACCAAGAATCCGGACTCGACGGTCTCCATGCTCCTGACGGGCGGCGAGAGCATCGATGGATTCTCGGTCGCCCCGAGCTGGACCATCACCTACCAGGCGTGCAACCCGACGACCGCCAGCACGGCGCAGGTGGCGACCTTCACGGCCGACATCAACGCCTCGGCTTCTACCAAGAACCTCATCTCGGCCTCCAACTCCACGGGGGCTTGCACGGCGAACGCCGATATCTCGGGCGGCGGGGGCGGTCTCGGTGGGGGCGGCAGCACCACCACGACGCTCTCCTCGGAGCTCGGGTTCGGGACCCCGGCCGTGGGGACCCCACCGTCCGCGGGGACCTATGCGTACACCATTTCGATCACCGATGCATCGGGCGGCCTGACCTGGGGGAGCCTATTGGCCACGGTCGACACCTCGGCCGGGGGGACGTACGTCTACGTCGGGAACGGGAACCTGACGGTCGATAACATCCTCGGGACCGCCGTCGCGGTGTTCAACTTGAGCACCGATAGTTGGACCTTGGGATCGACCGTCTCGATCTCGACGACGCAGAGCTTGGTACTGTACTCCGGGATCCAGAACATCTCGGGGGACACGCTGTCGTTCATCTCCGAATCGACGAGCCCCTCGGGTTCCGTGTACGTCAACAACCTGTAGGCGGGTTCCCCGCGCTCTCGGACCCACGCCACCCGGCCGTTGGGGCCACGCCGTCGCCGTAGAAAGTGTCCTCGAGCCGGAGCGCCACTCCCCCGAACCCTCCCGGGACAAGCTTCGGTGACACGCGTATCTACTCGACAGGCCTCCAAGGGGTTGGTGTGAACGTGAGCTCGCCCGACCCGACCGCATCGAACGTGCCGGGCCCCGAGGGTCCCCCCGGGCCTCCTCCGGCTTGGGGTCCGGCTGCACCCGGCGCGCCGCCACCTGCCGGTCCGTGGGGGGCTGCCCCGGCCCAGCCGCCCCGGCGGAGGTGGGGAATCGCGGTCGGCGCGATCGTGGTCGTTGTCGTGGTGATCCTCGCGGTGCTCTTGCTTGCCGGGGCGTTCTCCTCCAACAAGTCCAACGGTACCATCGCCGACCCAACGTTCTCCCAAGCGGCCGATGCCGTGAAAGAGTGGGCGGCGAATTACGACGGCGGAGGCTGGAAGACGTTCGTCGCCAGTGGCCTGGATTCATCCGTGGCCACCATCTCTCCACCCATCAATGGCAGTACGCTCTCCGGGCTCACCAAGAGCGAATCCTGCATGGACAACATCCTGATCCCGTCCGGGAGCACCGTGACCCTGCCCGCGTACTCCGGAAACGTGAGCTCGGGAGAGTCCCCGATCTGGGTGTTCGTGATGTTCAACTCCAGCGCCACGTTCCTGGCCGTGGAGGACAACAGTGGCACCATCACCCCGCTAGCGACGATCGCCTGCTCGGAGCTCGCGTTGGTCGCGGCGATTCTCTCCCCGATCCCTTCCAACGTCATCGATAGCAGCGCGGCCGCCACGACCGCCTGGGACTCCGGGGGCCGGGCCTTTGCCGCTCTGAACCCGAACGCGACGGTGGAGATGGGCCTCGTCTCCGGCCTCAGTCTGCTCGGAACCACCACGTACCCGATATGGACGGTGACGTACCAAGCGTGCAATCCGAGCTCGGTCACGACCTCCCCGGTCGCCACCTTCACCGCGGAGGTCAACGCCACCCTGTCGAGCCAGAACCTGATCTCCGCCAACAACACCACGTCGGCGTGCGGAGTGGTCCCGGAGCTATCGAGCAGCGGACTCGGAGGCATCGGGGGGATCGGCGGAGTGGGAGGGAACGGCGGAACGATCCCGCTGAGCTCGGACATTAGCTTCGGGACCCCGCTTCCGGCCGTCTCGAGTACCGGGCAGTACTCCTACACCCTGCTCGTGACGAGCGCGATGACGAGCGCGTCGGCGGTCGTCGACTGGGACGAGCTCGCTCCGCTCCTGGAGTACTCGAATGGAACTCTGATCTTCCTTCCGACAGGCAATCTGACCGTCGACAACGTCTACGGCGTCGCCAGTGCCGTGTACAATTTCTCGGGGTTCGGTTGGGATCCGGGGGCGTATCTTCCGATCACGACCAGCCAAGAACTCGTTGTCAACTCCGGAACCATGGACATGTCCGGGGATCGTTTGGTGCTCGAATCGCTCGCGTTCGGCGTCACGGGGAATGTGACGATCCCCGACCTCTAAGGGGCGCGAAGGGGCCGCGACGGGCGTCGCGGGGACGTCGACGTCCGACGTCGCGCCGAGCGGGACGGGCTATGTAATCGTCCTCCCGTATCCCCGGCGTCCGGCATCCATGCGGCTCCTCCATCACGACCGAACGACGGGAGAGTACCGGCTCCGGATCGAGACGCCGAGCGATCTCTGGCGCCTCGCCCGATTCATCCGGGTCGGGGAGTCGGTCGGTTCTTACACCACCCGTCGGGACCCGGAGGCGCCGCAAGACACCCCCTCGGCCCAGAAGGAGCGACGTAGTGTCTGGCTCGGAGTGCGAGCCGAGCAGGTGGAGTTCCACGGATTCTCCCATCACGTCCGGATCACCGGACCGATTGTCGCCGGGCCGTTCGACCTGGGTCGCCACCACACGCTCGACGTGGCGGAGGGGGATGAGGTCACGATCCTCAAACCATCCCCGACGGCCGCGGAACGCTCGCTGCTCGAGGAAGGAACGAAGGGGCACGACGACCCGGTGCTGATCATCGCGGCCGTCGACTGGGGGGACTCGGCGATCGTCCGACTCCGCGGTCGCTCCGTGGAGCCCGTCGCCGAGCTCCGCCGCGCGCTCGGGGGAAAGCAGTACGCGGGCACGACGTCGACCCGGGACCGCGGGAAGTACGTCGAGGAGCTGATCGAGCTGCTCCAACGGACCGCCGAGAACGCTCAGGCGATCGTCATCGCCGGGCCGGGATTCCTCAAGGAGGAGCTCGCTAAGCAGCTCCTCGAGAAGGATCCGAAGCTCAAGCCGAAGGTGAAGCTCCTCCCCACGGCCGAGTCGGGAGGTTCCGGGGTCCACGAGCTCCTGCGATCGGGCCGGGCGAGCGAGGTGCTCCGCGGCAGCGTGGCCGCCGAGGAATCGAACCTCCTGGAACGGTGGGTGACGGGGATGGCCGGGACCCGCCTCTCCGCGATCGGGCTCGAGGAGGTCTCGGGGGCGTTGGCCGCGGGCGCCGTGGAAACGCTCCTCATCCTTGACACGCGGTTGACGGATGCCGCGTTGAAGGAACTGCTCCAGATGGCCGATCAGCAGAAGACCCGCTTGTTCATCGTACGCGACGACGGGGCGACCGGGGATCGGCTTCGCGCCCTCGGTGGCGTGGGCGCTCTGCTTCGATATCCGTGGAGCCGAGTGGACCGGGCCGCCGCGTGAGCGCCGCCGTTCAGGCGATCGCCTGGACCTGCTCGCGCAGCTCTTCGTAGCGGCGCTTCAAGTCCTTGACGGCGTAGCGGAACGTCTCCCGCGCGGTCAGGCTGCCGTCGGTGTCGAACCGCAGGAAGAAGTCATCGTCCGCGAGCTTGACCTGGAGCGAGCCGTGTTCGCACAGCTTCTGCGAGGCGATCAGGCGGACCGCGTTCTCGGGGTCGCTCTCGCCCGTGTACTCGAGCTTCCCGCCCTTGAACGTGAGGAGTCCGGACGGGGAGGCGTCCGCCATGCGCTTCAAGCAGGTGTCGGAGCAACCGGCCTTCTTCTGGATCTTGATCTCGGCGCGCGGGGACATCCCTGCCGCATGGGCGACTTGCCACTTGGCGTGCTCTCGGCCGCTGCCGACGATGGCCGTGGCGTAGGCGAGGAGCGCCTGACGGGCGCCCAGGCGCACGATCGGCACGTCGGGCTCGAGGATCGCCAGCGTCGCGTCGCCGAGAGGGATCACGTCGCGCGCGTAAACGGTGCACGGGCCCTTCTTGTCGACGGAGAACATCACTTGGCAGTGGGGGCAGCCTTCGCCCTTGCACGTGCACTCCGACTTGCGGCGGAACTGCCCGAGGTCGGTGGGGATCGGGAGCAGGCCCATGCGCATGGCGACGGCCTCGTCGAACATGCTCGTGGACGAGTCGTAGTCCTTGCCCGTCGCCTCGTCCCGGATCGGTCCCAGGTGGAACTCAACGTCCTCGATCGCGAGCTTGGGCACGTCGGAGAGGAGCGTGCGTCGAATCGCATTCACCTCGGAGGGAAGGAGGCCCGTGAGTTCGGCCCTCAGGCGCCGGGGCTTCAGTTCGGTGAGCTTGATCTCGACCACGGCTCAGACCCGCCGGCCGCGGCGGCCTCCCTTCGGCTTCGTCCCGTCGTGGGGCAGCGGGGTCACATCTTCGATGCGCTGGATCTTGATGCCGGCGCGCGCCAGCGCGCGGATGGCGGCCTGAGCTCCGGGTCCCGGGGATCGGGAGCGGTTGCCTCCAGGGGCTCGGACGCGGACGTGGAGCGTGTCGTACCCCTTCTCCTTCATCACGGCCGCGACCTGGTCGGCCGCCTTCATCGCGGCGTACGGGCTCGATTCGTCCCGCGCGGCCTTGACGACCATGCCGCCTGTCGCCTTGGTGAGCGTCTCGGCGCCGGTGATGTCGGTCACGGTGATGTGGATGTTGTTGTAGCTGGCAAAGATGTGGGCAATGCCGATCTTCGCCATGGTTACGGCCCGCCTCCCGTCGAGGGAGGCATCACCGAGGCGGCGGACGGTTCGCTCGGGGCGCTCTCGCCGCTCGCCTTCGCCCGCATGGCGACGCGGATCGGGTGCTCCTCGTTCTGAAGCGGGCTCGCGGGCGCGTACTCGATGAGGACCTCTTCCTCGGCGCGGACCGTATAGCCCGGTCGGGTGACTTTGTGGTCTCCGATGATGAAGTGGCCGTGCACGATCATCTGACGGGCGGACCACGGCGTGGGGGAGAGTCCGCGGGTCGTAACGACCCATTCGAACCGGCGCTTGAGCACGTCATCGATGGTGAGCGCGAGCACATCGTCCAGCGACGGGCTTCCTGACGGGAGGATCCCGATGCGGGTCAGTCGTCCGAGGAGCCCCTCGCTCTCCCGAATGGCCTGGGGCTCGCTCGCCCGCACCCGGGCTTGCAGCTCCCGGGCCTGGCGACGGAACCCACGCAGTGTCGACTGGGCCTTCCACAGCTCGCGCTTGTTCTTCAGCCCGTATTTCTTGACGAGGATCCGCTCCTCGTCCATCCGGGCCGCCTCCCACGGGTGCTTGGGGCGGTCGAACATGCGGCGGTGAAACTTCGGATCTCCCATCGGTCAGTTTACCCCTTCTTCTTCTCGGGAGTCGCGGCCGGGGCGGCCTTGCCGCCGGCGGCGGGCTTCGCGGCCGCCGCGGGGGCGGCCGCCTTAGCGCCGGCAGCCGCCGGTGCGCCGGCCTTCCCGGCGGCGGGCGCAGCCGCCGGTGTCGCCGCCGCGGCGGGGGCGCCCGGCCCGCCACCTCCGCCGCCCTTCTCCGCGGCGGCGGCTGCGGCCTGC
>JAKIVR010000030.1 GCA_022750455.1 Thermoplasmata archaeon
CAGGTCGTCGTCCAGGGTCCTGTGCCGCCCGCACTGCTTGAGCTGAACGCGACATTGGACCCGACGGACGGATTGCTCGGGTTCGCCGAGACGCTGACCGAGAGGGGCGCAGCGACCACCAGGAGGAGGACAGACGAGAGCGTGGAGCCGCCGTTCGAGTCGGTGATCTTGACCTGGACCGACGCGTTTCCCGAGGCGGTCGGCGTGCAGCTCAGGCTCGCCCCCGTGGCCGCACAGCCGGACGGGAGGCCGCTCCACGCGTAGGTGTAGCCCCCGGATCCGAGCGTCCCCGTCGCCGTCAAGGTGACCGGTTGCCCGACATCGAACGCCGTTCGGTTCGCCGTGACGTCGACCGCCGGAGCCGCGTACACCGTGAACGAGAGCGGCGTGCTCGTGGCCGTGTACTGGTTCGAGTCGGTGACGGTGGCCTGGACGGAGAACGTCCCGGCCGTCGTGACGGTGCAATCGATCAGGTCCCCGGAGGTGCCGGTGCATCCCGTGGGGAGCCCGGTCCACGCGTACGTGTCGCCACCCGATCCGAGACCGCTCGTGGGGGAGGTCGAGAACGCCACCGACTGGCCAACGTCCACGGAGAGGTGGCTGGCGGTCGGCGCGGCGATCGTCGGATCCGGCGAGACATAGAACACCAAGGCCGGGCTGGCGAGCGACGTGATGCCGTTCGAATCGGTGACGGTCGCGGTGATCGTGTACGTCCCCGAGGGGAGGTTCGTCCCCGAGCAGGTGACAGTAGCCGAGCTCCCGACGCAGGCGCCGGGCAGTCCCGACCACGCGAACAGCGTGTAGCTTCCCGAGCCGTTGATCGCCGGGGCCGAGAACGTGACGCTCTGACCGGCGTCCACGAGTCCCGAAGCAGGGTTGTCGGTCAAGGTGGAGACCAGCGGGTCGCCGTTCACGGTGAACTCGAGGATCGCGCTCAGGTTCGAGGCTCCGTTCGAGTCGGTGACGTCGACCGCGACCGAGAACGTGCCCGCGACCGTGGGCGTGCAACTGATCGAGGCCGTCAAGCCGCCACAGCCGGCCGGAAGCCCGGACCAGGCGAACGACGTGTACACTCCCGAGCCCGACCCAGCGGTGGCGTTGAAGATCGTCGCCTGCCCGAGGTCGACGTTCGTCGGGGTCGCGGTGGGCGCCGAGATCGTCAGCGTCGGGTACGCGTTGAACGTCGTCGTGGCGGTGTTCCCAAGGCTGTCGGTCACGGTGACCACGTAGACCTCCGACGCGGCGTCCGCCGGAATGAGGAACTCCCCGGCGAACGACCCTTCCTTGTTTGTGGTGAAGACGCCGCCGGCACAGGTGCCGACCGTCGCTCGCGTGCAGTGGAGGGAGAGGTTGCCCAACGTGAACACGGTGATCGCGAGGGAGCTTCCAAATCCGCTCCCCGAGATCGGCACGAGCTGCCCGGCGTCGCCGCTGACGTTCGTGGCGACGCTGGAACCGACGGCGAAAGGAGCCACCAGCGTTCCGTACTCGATGGCGGTGACGTTGTTGGACTGCGGGTTCGTGACGTACACGCCGCCGGTCTGCGTGTCGACGGCGAGTCCCGTCGGGGAGTCGCCAGTGCCGACCGTGGCAACGACCGAGTCGGACTGATCGGAGATGACGCTCAGGGTGTTGTCATCGTGGTTCGGGACGTACACCTCGTTCTGGTTCGGGTCGTACCCGATGGCGTACGGATTGTTTCCGACCGCGATCGTGCCGACGACGCTGTCGGAGGAGTCCGAGATGACGCTCACGTTCATCGAGTTGAGGTTCGCCACGAACACTTCGGACTGCCCGGCGTCGTAGCCGACCGCCTGCGGGGCGTCCCCGACCCCGATCGAGGTGAAGACGGAGTCCGTCGCCGCATCGATGATGCTGACGTTGTCGGAGTAGGAGTTCGTGACGAACACCTGCCCCGCGCTGGGGTCGTACACGACCCCGTATGGCTGGTCGCCGACCGGGATCGTGGCGACCTCCGAGTCGTTCGTATCGTTGAGCACATCAACCTGGTCGAACAGGTAGTTGGCGATGAACACCTGCCCGTTCGCCGGGTCGACCGCCGTATCGTAGGGGTACGCATCGAAGTTCAGTCCGATCGAGACGTCGGCAACGACCGAGTCGTTCGAGTCATCGATGACGTACACGGCGTAGAAGCACTCGACGAACAGCTGTCCGGTGCCCGCATCGTAGGTCACGCCGTACGGGAACGCCCCGACCGAGATGTTGGCGACGACCGTGTTGTTTGAGGCGTCAATGACGAACACCGAGGAGTCGTTGACGCTGGTCACGAATACCTGCCCGGTCCCGGAGTCGTACGCCAGGCCGTAGGGCAGGCCTCCCACCTGGACCGTCGCGACGACGACGTTGCTCGCTGCGGAGATGACGCTCACGGTGTCCGAGCCGCCGTTGGAGACGAAGATCTCGCCCTGCACCGGGTCGTACGCCGCGTAGTACGGGCTCGGGCCCGTGACGGCCGCGAGGTCCGAGAAGTTCTCGCTCTCCGCGACGACGCTCTCGTCCCCGGCCGGGGTCGCCGGAACGAGGAACGAGCACGGGGTCCCGGTCGTCCCCGGGAAGGCGCCCGTGGAGTCCGTGGCACAGATTGTGGTCACGGGCACTCCGCCGAACGTGAGCGAAATGTTGGAGTCGGCCGAGAAGCCGGTGCCCGTGGCGTAGACCAAGGTCCCCACGGCTCCGTTCGCGGGCGTGAGGGTCACGACATTCACAAAGTACGAGGCGGTCCACGTCGTGGTGCCATCGGTCGCCGCGACGGTGTACGCGCCTTCACTCACGGAGGGGACCACGAACGTGCAGGGGGTGCCGGTGGTGCCCGGGAGGCTGCCCGTCGAGTCAGTCGAGCAGTTCGTGGTCACGGGGTTCCCGCCGAAGGTGAACGTGATCGTCGTGTTCGTCGCGAACCCGTTCCCTTGGACCACGACCGGCTCGCCTACCCCGCCGGTCGTCGGCGAGAGGGTGATCCCCGGCGTCAAGGTTCGCGTGAACAGCGCCGACGCCGAGGAGGCGCCCGAGAGCTGAACGACGCTGACATTGTCGGAACCGGAGTTAGGGACAAAGAGCTCCCCCGTGGAATTGTCGAAGGCGAGGCTCACGGGGTCGTTCCCGACCCCGATGTTGTTGACGACGGTGTTCGTCGCATCCGCGATGAGGCTGACGTTCCCCGACCCGGAGTTGCTCACCGAGATCTGGGAGGTGCCCAGATCATAGGCGACCCCGTACGGTTCCGAACCGACCGGAACGGTCGCGACCACGGTGTTCGTGGAGGCGTTGATGACGCTCACGGTGTTCGAGCTCCAATCGGCGACGAACACCTCGCCGAGGACCGGGTCGTACGCGAGCCCGTACGGGGTCGTGCCGACCGTGATCGTGGCGACGACGGTGTCGTTCGAGTCCGCGATCACACTCACCGACGAGGAGCCAGAGTTCGAGACGAACACTTCGCTCAGCGCGGGGTCATACGCGGCCGCGTACGGGTAGCTGCCCACGGAGACCGTGGCGACGACGGAATCGGTCGAGTCGGAGATGACGCTGACTTCGTTCAGGAACGCATCGGCCGAGAAGACCTGCGAGGTCCCGCTGTCGTACGCGAGACCCTGTACATCGCTGCCCGGGGTCAAGGTCGCGGTCGCCACCACGGCGTCCGTGGAGTCCGAGATCACGGAGACCTCGTGCATCGCGTCATCGCCGACGAACACTTGGCCCAACCCGGAGTCGTACGCGACCCCGTTCGGATCGTGGAGTCCGGTCACGGTCGCGGTCACCGCGCCCGTCGACCCTTGGATCACGCTCACGTTGTTGTCGAGCTCGTTCGAGACGAACATCTGCCCCGATCCGTAGTCATAGGCGACCCCGCTGGGGGTGTTCCCAACGCCGACCGAGAGGGATCCGCCGGTCGAGGCCGTGACCTCGATGGGACCCGCCGGACCGCTCGGCACGACGAACGTGCACGGGGTGCCGCTGGCCCCAGGGAAGCTACCCGTGGCATCGGTCGAACAGGTGGAGGCAAGGACGCCCCCGCCGAACTGGAAACTGACATTGGCGTCGGCCGTGAAGTTGACCCCGGTCGCCGAAACCACGGTCCCGGCGTCGCCGGTGGTCGGGGTGAGATTGAGGGAGGCGCTCCCGGGCGTGACCGTCACCGAGAACGTGGCCATCGCGGAGGTGAATCCGGAGACCGGAATGACGCTGACGTTGGAAGAGCCGTCGTTGGCGATGAACATCGCTCCGACCCCGGAGTCGTAGGCGATGCCCCACGGCTCGGTTCCGACCGAGAAGGTCCCGACGACGGTATTCGTCGCGTCCGAGATGGTACTGACGGTGTTCAATCCATCGTTCGTGATGAACGTCTCTCCGAGAGCGGGGTCGTAGACGGTTCCCGTCACGTCAGCGCTCGGCGAGAGAGTGACGGTCGCCGCGATCGAGTCGTTCGTGTCCGAGATCACGCTCACATTGTCGGATCCTTCATTCGTGACGTACATGTCCCGGAGGGCATAGTCAAAGGAGATCTCGGTCGGGAACGTCCCCACGCTCACATTCGCCGGTTGAGAGTTCGTCGCCGCGTCGATGACGCCAACTGTGGCGAGGCCGCTGTTCGCTTCAAAGATCTGGTCGGTGACGTTGTCGAACGCCAGGCCGGCGACTGAACTGCCGGCCGTGACGCTGATCGTCGCCGCCACGGAGTCGTTCGTGGCGTTGATGACCGTGATCTCATGCGAGCAGTCGTCCCCGATGAACACCTCTTCTTGGACCGCATCGTACGTCGCCAAATTCGGGAAGCAGAGCTGCCCGGCCGCTCCGGTGATGGTCGCGACCACGGAGTTCGACGCGTCGGAAATGACGCTCACGTTGTTGTCCCCGAAGTTGGCGACGAACACATCGCCCGTGGCGGGGTCGTACGCGATCCCCTCCGGGTCGCTCCCGACGCCAATATTGGCGACGACGGTGTCATTTGCGTCGGAGATCACACTGACGTTGCCCGAGTTGTCGTTGGAGACGAACACCTCGCCCATGGCGGGGTCATACGCCAGGTACTGGGGTTCGTCCCCCACGCCGATCTGCGCGGAGGTCGCGCCACTCGACGCGACGACGGTGTCTGCGCCCAACGGTGCGATCGGCACGGTAAAGGTGCACGGAGTACCGCTCGTGCCCGGAAAGCTCCCGGTCCCGTCCGACGAACACGACGAGGCCACTCCGATACCGGCGAAGGTGAAGGAGATCGACGAATTCGCCGGAAATCCCGTTCCGGTCGCATTGACGACCGTTCCCGCGTAGCCCGTGGTCGGGGAGACGACGAGCCCAGCGCCGACGAGGGGGACAGCGAGGGCCGACGAGTTCGAGGCCGGGGTTGGCGCGAGCACCGCGGCTCCTACCAGGGCCAAGAATGGGGACGTGACCAAGATGAATAGAATGAGGGAGACCTGCCCGTGGAAAACGACTCGACCGGCGCCCGTCCGCTCGGAGGGCCGGGGTTCGATGGCCGCCCCCGTGCGGGTCCCGTTGGGGCCCCGTCGGGCCGTAAGTACAAAACTCGGGGCTCGTGTCGCAGATGTCGGAGATCCTCTCTCGATTACGTCGTCTGGGATCATATTTTGGGCACACTTCGTTTCTGGGGATAAAGGTTGCATGTGCTGGAATCGCGGGCTCCTTACGGAGGAGCCCGCCGTTTGTATGCCGGTCCTGCGCCCCGACGCAATTGCTTGCGGGAGCGGGAGATTGGCTCCTGCATTTTCCGGCGTGCGGTTACGACCGGCGGTCCGGGGGGCACTGCGGCAGATCCAACCGGCGAAGTCGACGATCTGAGATCGATTCGTGGACGGGACCCAACGTCGTGGCGCCTGGAACCGGCCGGCGACGATCGAGCGAGGGAACGGGCTTCCGCCGGGGTTAGGCCCACTCCAGACTTTCGCGGCGACGCGTACCAACGGCTTCGCCGAGCGAGTGGCCGTCGGGCTCACCTTCAGGATTTCGGAAAGTTTATCTCGCAACGTCCCTTCGGACCGCTCGGATATCTAGGCGGGCCGGGGGCCGGATGTTCGAAGGCTGTCGATGAGGATACAAAAGGGCCAGTGGCACGTTTTCGCCGCCGTCTCGGTCATCGCGTTTTTGGTCGCCGGCGCAGCGTTCGCTTCGTCCATCCCCGCCGGTCGCTCGCCCATCGGCCCGCTCCGCGATTCATTCCCCACTCCTTCATTCCCCACCCCGGTTCCGGGCCCGTCACCGGGTCCTCCGGGCGCTCAACCACGCCCCGCCGCAAGCGAGATCCTGGGACCTTGCACCGCGTCGGGGAGCGCAGCCCCAACGATCGTCTGCACCTTGGTATTGGACAACAATTCCCTCGTGAAGGGATACTACCTCAACGAATTCTCCACCTCGTTCCCCACCCAGTTGGTGTACGACAGCGGCAAGGGACAGATCTTCGAGGCCAACGGCTTCGGCCCGAACCTCAGCGCGATCTCCGCCTCTACCAACAAGATCGTGGCGACGATGGGCGGCGGGGACTCCCCTTACGGACTCGCGTATGATGGCAAGCTCGGCGAGATCTTCGAGGCGAACCAGTTCGACGACAACATCACCGTCTTGAACGACACCACCGACTCGAGCGTGGCCAACATCACCGTGAATGGCTTGCCCACGGAGGTGGCGTACGACACCGCGACGACCAACGTGTACGTGACGAATTCGGTGGGCGACGACTATGGGAACGTCAGCATCCTCTCGACGGTGAACAACTCCGAGATCGGAAACATCACGGTCCAAGAGAGCCCGACGGCGATCGTGTACGACAACGCGAACGAGGAACTGTACGTCGCGAACTCCTATGCGGACTCCGTCAGCGTCATCGCCGGCGCCACCGAGAAGGTCGTGGCGACCGTCGGGGTGGGCGAGGAGCCGTACGCCTTGGCGTACGACAGCGGTCGCGGCGAGATCTTCGTCGGCAACCTGAACTCGAACAACGTCACCGTCATCAACGACACCACGAACTCCGTCGTCGCGAATGTCAACACGTCGGACCTGAGCCCCAGCGTGCTCACCTATGACCACGCGACGGGCGAAGTGTTCATGGCGAACTACACCGAGAACGATACCGGTGTCATCGCCGACGCCACGAACTTGTACTTCCCCCTCGTGGCCGCCGGCGAAGAGATTGAAGGCCTCGTGGTCGACCCGACGAATGGGTTCCTGTATGAGGCGGATTCGGAGAGCGGCGCGCTCTATCTCGTCGACCCAGGCACTGAGGCCTTGTCTCCATTGATCACCTCGTTCGAGCCGACCGCCCCGACCGCGACCCTCGGGACATCGACCACATTCACCACGACGGCGGCGGGGGGGGCAGGGGCCCTCTCCTACGCCTACACCGGGCTCCCGGCCGGCTGCACGTCCGCCGACAGCTCGACCATCCCCTGCACGCCCACCACCCTCGGCACGTACACCTCGAAGGTCTTCGTGAATGACACCGCCGCGCACTCGGTCAACGCGACCACGACGCTGAAGGTCGTCCCGAAACCGGCCGCGACGTATGGGATCGCGTTCACGGAGACGGGGCTCCCCAGCTCTACCGCCTGGTTCATCACGCTCAAGGTAGGGACGTCGTCGGTGGGTCCCAGCACATCGTTCTCGGAACCGAACGGGAGCTATTCGTATACGGTGGACGCCGTCTCCGGCTACACCGCCTCCCCCTCGAGTGGCCCGGTCACGGTCAACGGAGCGGCCCAGAGCATCCCGATCACGTTTACGGCCAGCTCGAGCAAGATCGGGCCTCCGCCGACCAAGGGCAACAACAGTTCGGGCTCCTCCTCCAGCGGCACGATCTTGGGCTTGAGCCCGGTTGATCTCTTGGTGGTACTGATCGTAATCGTCGCGGTCGTGGCCACCGTGGCCGCCCTCGTCGTCCGAGGCCGGAAGCCCCCGGCTCAAACCGGCGGGATGTATCCGCCCCCGGGGACACCGGGTGGCCCTCCGCCGGGCTGGGGAGCGCCTCCCGCCGGGTGGGCCCCTCCGCCGCAGGGGCCACCCCCCGGATGGGGGGGACCCCCGCCGCCGGGATACCCCCCAGGACCTGGTGGTCCGCCACCCCCGGCCGGACCCCCGCCCGGGTGAGTAGGAGGTGGACTGCCGGCCGTCAGCGGTCTCCCCGCGCCCCGGCCGCCCTCTCCCGGGAGCCGGCCATCGTTCAGCCGGCGGCTGCGGTTCTATATGAGTGGAGAGAATGCGCCTCATATGCGTCGGGCAGTTATCCGTGTGTCCGCCTGCGTGGCCCTAGTGACCATTCTGGTTCTAACGACTGGGGGCACTGCCATTTCCTCCCCTACGCTTTCCGGAGCGCCGAACTCCGCCTCGCCCCTCTCCCTGACGAACGGGCTGGCGTTTTCGCCCTCCCTCCGCTCCTCGGGGGGAACACCCCCCATATCGATCCACAATGTCCTGACGAGCCTCGCCGCCGGTCAAGGTCCCGCCGCCCGGGGCCCCCCCTTGTCGTGCCGCGCCGAGTCGGCGACCCAAGCGACGTGTGGAGCCGAACGTCCGGCAGGACGCGACCCGAGGACCACCCCGTCCGGCGGGTGGATCAATGCCGTCAGCTCCTTCGCTCTGCCCGGCCTGCCCGAAGGTGCGGGCGCGAGCATCGCCTACGACTTCACGGATTCGTACTTCGTCTACTTCGGCGGATGCTCGCCGGCAATGTGCCCGAGCAATCAGACGTGGATCTACCGGGACGGGTTCTGGCTCAATGATACGGCGCTCGCCTCCCAGCTGGGAGCGACGCCTCCGGCGCGCGAGTGGGCGTCGATGGATTGGGATGGGAACCAACGCGCGGTCCTCCTTTTCGGGGGCTGCGGACGGATCTGTCCGCTCGATGATACGTGGCAATTCTCGGCGGGGGCGTGGGAGAACGTCACCTCCAGTTCTTGCGAACCGGAGTGCCCGATCGCTTCGTGGGGAGCGAGCCTCGCCTGGCTTCCGTACCGGGCTGGAGGGATCGTGGGATTCTCTCTGCTGGAGGGCGGTTGCACCGATCTCACCTGCTCCACCCGGACCAACGACTCCTACACGGACCTCGGCTCGCTGAATGGCGGGTGGATCAAAGTGGGGACCGGATCCCATCACCTCGCGCCGCCCGCGCGGTCGTACTCCTCCGAGGCGTACGACCCCCTTCTCGCCGGAGTGGTGTTGTACGGCGGACTCGGCACCTGTGGAGCGAACCCCTGCGGATTGAACGATACGTGGGAGTTCCAGCCGGTGACCGGCTGGACGGAGATCACATCCAATGTCAGCTCCCAGCCTCCGGGACGGCAGGGCGCCGCGATGTCGTGGGACAACGTCACCGACTCGATCCTTCTGTTCGGCGGGTGGAACCTCAGCACGAGCTCCGCGGACTCCGATTCCTGGGCCCTCTCGTGTTCGACCGGTAGCCCTTCCTCCTGCGCGTGGGAGAACCTCACGGCAACGATCGGAGCGGCGCCGGAGGCCCGGTACGGAGCTGCGATGGCGACCAACGGTTCCGGATATGCGCCGATCCTCGTCGGGGGGTGGCAAACTCCCTCGACCCAATTTCATGACATGTGGCAGTTCGGAGTTCCCGTCTCCTCGGTCGACTACATCCTCGACCCGAACCCGACCACCTACGGCTACCCAACCTCCGGGGACGTCACCGCCTCCGGCGGCACATTGCCGTACGGTTACGCGTGGGGGTTCCCCGCGAACGATACCGTCGTCTCCTCGGACGCGGCCTCGACCCAGTTCACCTTTCCCACCCCCGGCACGTTCCCCGTCGACCTGACCGTCGTCGATGCAACGGGCATGATCCTGGGCACCCAGGCCTCAGTCGTCGTCGCGCCCGGTCCGACGGCCGCAGTCGTGGCGTCGGAGCTCACGACGGACGTCGGGGTGAACGATACGTTTACTTCGGACGTGATCACAGGCACCGGTCTCGCCCCCTTCCAGACCGGTTGGAGCTTCGGGGACGGCCTCGGGGGCCTCGGCTCACCGATCGTGCACGCCTATTCGTCCGCGGGGACGTATCCCGTCATTGCCAACGTCTCCGACCTGGCGAACCACTACAACACATCGACGGCCGAGGTCCTCGTCAATCCGTTCCCGGTCGTCACAGCCAACGCCTCGTTGGAGTCCACCGACGTCGGCGTGGCCGACACGTTCGCCGTCTCGGTCTCCGGCGGAACCTCCCCGTACTCCTTCGCGTGGTGGTTCGCAGACGGTTCGCGAGCAACCGGATTTGGGCCGGTCCACACGTTCACGGCCGCCGGGACGTACACCGTCTTGGTCAACACGACCGACGCCGCCGGGGCCCGGTTGAGCACCCCCGTCACGGTCGTGGTCCACTCCGCCCTGACGGCGACCGCTTCCGCGAGTGTGGGGACCGCCGCCGTGGGGCAAACGATCCAGTTCTCGGCCACCGGCGCCGGTGGCTCCCCCGCCTACCAGTATTCGTGGCACTTCGGCGATGGGGACCTCGCGACGACCGCGAGCGCGCAGCACAGCTACGGGACGCCGGGGACTTTCGCCGCTTCCGTCACCGTCACGGACGCCGCCGGAACGTCGGTGACCAAGAACTTCTCCGAAGTGATCACGCCGACCGTCGGGAGCGGCAGCTCCTCGAGCGACTTTTTTGCCACGACCGCAGGGTTCGTCACGCTCTTGGTCGTGGTGGTGGCGGTGATGGGGCTCCTCTTCTTCGTGGTCTGGTGGGGCCGAAAGCCCCCGGCGGGCGCGGCTCGATCCGCGAGCTCGACTCGTCCTTCCGCGCCGACGGAGGACTCCCAAAGCCCGAACTCCAAGACCGCCGGCCCGCCCCCCCCACCGTGATCGGGTGCCTGCGAGGCGGGACCCCGGGCGCGGCCCGCGCGGGCTCGTCGAGGGGCGGCCCGGTCAACCTTGGCGATAGAGGACGCCGTGGGCACCGCGCGGAAGTCTCCACGCCAGCGCCTGTCGTCCGAGCTCGTGGCACGCGATGCGGCAGGCGCCGACTTCGAGGCAGTTCTCGTAGCTGATCCGGATCTGGTCTCCGTCCCAGTGATAGACCTGGGCCGGGCACACCGCGATGCACGGTTGGAGGGTGCAGGTACGACAGAGATTGGGATCGCTGATGGTGAGATGGGACTGTTTGTCCGAGGCGAACCGATTCGTCCCGAGCCGGGCCGCCACGGTGAGAGTCTCGGACATCCGGGACCGAGAGAGCCGGAGGGCATTTACCTATTCGCCGCAGGCGGTGGGCAAACGAGCTTCCCGCGCAGGCCGGGGAAGAGCTGATGGGGGACGAAACTCTCCGTCGGCCATGTCGTGGGCTCTCGTGAACCGGATCGCCGTCGAATCTCCCGAGGAAGCGGACCAACTGGTCAACGCCTTCCGCAAGCGAGCCGGAAAGGTCGACCAGCAGCCGGGGTTTGAGAAGTTCGAGGTCTGGCGTGAATCGGAGGGGAAGGAAGTGCTCGTCCTGACCCGTTGGCAGCGCAAGCAGGACTTCGAGGCATGGATCGAGAGCCCCGCCTTCCGGGACGCCCATCGTCACGCTGGGGACTCCCCCGGGTCCGCGGCTGGCTCGGCGTATGAAGTCGTGATCTGAGCGCCTACTCTCAGACCTCGGTACCGGACTCCCGATGGTGAGCGGAGCGCCGGAGTCCGCGGCCCCTGCCGTCGCGGTCCTCGGACTCCTCGCGTGGTTCCTCACGGAGGTCGGCTCCCAGGCGTATGCCGGGAGGGGTCGAAAGGAGGCGAATCCGTCGTCCGGCCAGGATCGAGGCTCCTTCTTCGTCGTGGCCGGCTCGATCGCCGTCGCGACGACCGCCATCTTCATCCTCTACAACCGACCCGAGGCGTTCCCGCTCCCCGGGGCACTGTTGTACGCCGGGATCGTGGTCCTCGGCGTCGGTCTGTTCGTGCGGGGCTGGGCCTTGATCGCCCTCGGGGAGTTCTTCTCCGTCGTCGTACGAACGAGCCCGGGGCAGCGCCTCATCCGGGCCGGCCCGTACCGACTCCTGCGGCATCCATCCTATACGGGGAACATTCTCATCGTACTCGGTTTCGGCCTGATCCTACCGACGGCCGTGGGGCTCGTGATCGGCTTGGGAGCGGTGTTGGCGGGACACCTCTACCGAGTCGGCGTCGAGGAGAAGGCCCTTCAAGACCGTTTCCCTGAGGAGTATCCCAAGTACGTCGCGGAGAGCTGGCGACTTTTCCCTGGGATCTTCTGAGAGTTCGGAGCCGGCCCGGGGGGGAGAGCCAATCGCCACGGTAACTACTCCGGCGGGAGCGTACACGGTTCGGTTGCAGGCCGGTCGCACAATTTCCGGGCCGAAGCCCTCGGAGCCGGCCCGGTCTGGGCCTCCCTCCGGAAGGCGTTGATTTTTATAGGGGGGACAACGCATTCATACACACCCACACGGAGGGTTTGCAGATGGTCGGAGCAATACGAAGGAGAACGGTCTACATCGGCGGAATGGTCGCAATGCTGGCGCTGTTTGGGGGTTTCGTGCTCGCCTCGAGCACGGTCGGAACCTTCGGAACGGGCCAGGTGTCGAGCGTCTCGACCTCGGTCCCGGGCGGACTGACGTTCGCCACGGTCGAGTCCTCGAGCTTGGGGACGATGAGCTCCATGATGCAGGGCGCCCCAGCCGCCGGCGCCCAGAGCGCCGGGGTCCTCGGCATCGGCGGCAGCACGGTCGCCCTCACCAGCTGCGCCAGCGCGAGCACCTGCAGCGAGACGTTCAACGCCGTGAACGGCAATCCCGCCTCCACCGGCGACGTGGTCGACCAGATCGAGATCTCCGTGACGCAGCCCGGCAACGCCGGGACCGCCCAGGGATTCGACATCCAGGTGTCTATCAACGCCGGGGTCGGACCGACCTATACGGTCGCGGACGGGTACTTCTCCACGGGACTCGCGACGGCGAGCGGTACCTCGACGGTGAACGTCTTCCTGCTGGTCGATCTGGGAACGACGACCCCTCAGACGGTGAACTCGGTCTCGGTGGCGCTCAACAGCTGCGACAGCGCTACCACGTGCCCCTAAGGGATGTCTACGAACACGGGGGGGAGCTCCCCCTCCCCCCGCCAACCTATTCGCGCCTCCCGCTCGAAATCTTCTCCGTCTCCTCCCGTGTCCGCCCTGAGGAAAGGCCTGACCGATGGCCTTCCGTTCCTGTTCTTCGGCGTCGTTTGCTTCGTCGTCTCCTACGAGCTGTTCGGTTCCGCGGCGCATTTCGGGAACGGCTCCATCCCGCTCTGGATCCTGCCCCTGGCCATCGGGGCGATCGCTTCGGGAACCGGGGTCGTCGGCGCGTTCACCCCGGAGAACCTCCCCCACGACGCCGTCCTCGCCGCGACCGTGGGCAAGGAGTACGTCGTCGTGCCCCGGTTGCGATGGCTCGAGATCCAGCTGCAGCTGCTCGACAATGCCCAGCCCCGGGAACCGGCGTCCCGCTCTCCAACGGCCTCTCTGCGCGACGCCTGGGATGAGGGACCGTCCGAAGATCTACCTCGAGGGATCGAGACGGGTTGGGAGGGAGTGCTCGGGGCGGCGACGTTGCGAGAGGAGGCCCCGTCCGGGGGCCTCCAGGCTCCGACCCTGAACCCCGCCCCACTCCCTCCCCCGGCGGGCGCCCGCCTCGATCCGGGGATGGCTGCCCCGCCGACGGCCTCTTCGGACGAGTCGCCGTCGCGGGACGAGGTGACCGGGGAGCGTCGGAGTTCGGCGTTCGGCCCAGAAGGTAAGCCGACGACCACCCGACCCGGCGAAACGGGGAAGGCGGGCGCGGTCGAGATCCGGGAAGCGGTCGTACCGCTTGGGGCGTCCTCGGGGCAGGCGCTCCCCCCGTCCTCTTCCTCCGACTGGACCGAGGGAGCTGCCGCCCTTCCCGATACTGACTGGACCGAGAGCCGCGATTCGGCCGGCCCATCCTCCATCGAACCCGCTGCGCCGGTCACCCAAGGTCGCTGCTCGGAGTGCCGCCGAGCGATCTCGGGCGAGAACCCCGGCGGCGAGTGCACCTTCTGCAACCGGGTCCTTTGTGCCCAGTGCGAGGAGAAGTCAACCGCGGCGGGGCATCCAGGACTATGCAGTGTTTGCGCGCCCCTGGTCGACGGGAAGACCGGCTGAGCGGATCCCCGGTCAGAATTGGGAAGGCATCCCCGTCAGTGTCGTGCACGCCTCGAAGAGCTGACCGGCCAACGCCGAGTCGAGCGCGCGACGGGAGGTTCGGACCACCCGGCTCCAAGAGAGGTACGCGCCGGTGACGGCCGTCAGCTCCGGCGAACTGGCCGCGTAGATCGAAGTCCGGGCTCCTCGAATCGAGGAGACCCCGACCAGCCGTTGGGCGACGCGAATCCCTCGGCTCCGCCAGCCCGGAGTGTTGTGTCCCCACCCCGAGTCGACAAAACCCGGATGGACGGCATTCACGCTGACCCCGGAGGCCGAGAACCGGCGGGCCAACTCCCCGGTCAGAAGTATCAGGGAGAGTTTGGAGCGGGCATACGCTCGGTACCCCGAGTACGACTCCCGCAACTGGAGATCTTGAAGATCCACTCGCTGGCCCCGGTACGCCGCGGAGGCGACGTTGACCACCCGAGCGGGAGCGGCCGCCCGAAGCTGCGTCGCCAACCGGACGGTGAGCACGAACGGCGCGAGCACGTTGAGCGCCCACGTCCGCTCGATCCCATCGGTGGTCTCTTGGCGCTCGAAGTAGATCGCGCCGGCATTATGAACCAACACGTCGATCTGCGGATATCGAGAAGCTAGCACCGAGGCGACCCGGTCCAGCTCCGAGAGGTTGGCCAAATCGGACGTCTCGACCCCCGGCGGAAGGGTCTTCCCGGTCGAACGACCGATCTCCTCGGAGGCCCGGGCTAGCCGATCCCGCCCCCGGCCGACGAGGACCGTCGTGAACCCCAACGCAGCGACCCCTCGTGCGGTCTCGAATCCGATCCCCGAGGTCGCACCCGTAATGACGCAGACCTTCTCGCGAAGGGAGTTCGATCCGCCCATCGGTCCCGCCACGCCTCCGTTGGGAAAGCTTGGTAGGATCGGGGGTCCCGGCCCCCCGAGGGACGGGGCGGGCTGTCGTCTCTCGGAAAAAATACAAACCATCATATACCGCGGCCAACAAAATGAACGGCGATGACGCCCGCCCCTCCCCTCTCCAATCAAGAGACCAAGGAGCTGATCGAGGGGGCGCTCAACCGGCACCCCGAACGTCCGTGGTGCATTCATCGGTTGTACGAAGAGGTCGTCCGGCCGGAAGCGTCGTCGCTCGATCGGGACCTGTTCGAGCGGACAGAGACGGCGGCGCGGGAGCTGGCTGCGCAGGGGCGCGTCCGCGGCAAGCCGATCGATGCGATCGCGATCGGGGTCCATTGTGAGGACGCGATGTACTGGTCGATCCACTCCCGGCAGGAGGAGCTCGAAGATTTCGGACGTGAGTACGAATCGCCCGCGATCTTGAACCGACTGGCCTCCCACTTCCGCTGCACCGGCCTCTAGGAACCCTCCCCCGACGCCCGGTCACGCTCAAGACACGCCCGGGATTCTGCCGATACGACCGGAGGCGGTTTTCCGGCAGGGTATCGATGCCTGGAAAGGGAATTCGGCTCCGACGGCTCTTCCCCACCCCCGAGAGCCGACTGTTCTCGGTCCCGCTGGACCACGCCGTGTCCATCGGTCCCATCGAGGGGCTCGAACGCCTTGGGCCTCTCGCCTCGGAGCTGGCCGACGCGGGAGCCGACCTTCTGATTGTCACAAAAGGTTCGGTCCGGGAGATCGCGCCCTCCCTTCGGCCGACGACGCGGCTGGGGGTGCACATGTCTGTATCCACGACCCTCGGACCGCGGGCCCACCACAAAGTGCTGGTGGGCTCCGCGGAGGAAGCGCTGGCGCTGGGCGCCGACGTCCTCTCGGTCCAGGTCAACTTTGGCGTCGCGGAAGAAGGGGCGATGCTCGCCGATCTCGGGACGGCCGTCGACCAATGTCGCGTCCTCGGTCTTCCCCTCCTCTGCATGACCTACATCCAGCGGCCAACCGCCGCCTCACCGGAGGAACAACAGCACGCGTGCCGCGCCGTCGCCGACCTGGGCGCGGACATCGTGAAGACCAACTATCCCGGCTCCCCGGATCTCTTTGGTCGGCTCTGTCGAACGACGCCCGTCCCGGTCCTCATTGGCGGAGGGGTCCGGCACGGTTCGGACGAGGAGTTCCTCCAGATCCTCCGGGACTCGATCACCGCCGGGGGTCGCGGCATCTGCATCGGACGGAACCTCTTCCAGCGCGTCCCGGTCGGACCGTTCGCCCGGCGGGTGGCCGAACTCGTCCACGGAGCGCCCTAGTTCGATGCGAGGCTCAGGAAAGGAGCGGATCGTCCTCAGCTTGGAATCGGCTCCGCCCAGCGAAGTGGACGGGCTCCTCGAACAAGGTCGACGCCGCGGGTTCCGGTCCTGGGTGGTCCCCGCGAACTGGACCGGTCCCGGACGTTCGGGGGAGACCCTACTGTACCATCGGGAGGGCCGCTTCGAGCCTCTCTTCCCCGCCGGAGGGGAGAACATCGAGATCCTCCGCATCTCTCACCCGGAGGAGTTGGAAGAGCTACTTCGACGGATCCCTCCGCACTCTCCGATCGTGGTGGAATGGACCCACGAACGGGTCATTCCGTTGGAGAACCTCGTGGCCCGGCGTGCGGGGCCGGGAGCCACATGGGTTCTGATCGCCGGTCCCCGTGAGCTCAGCGGGGCGCTGGGGGCGCTGGAGCACGGCGCGGACCGCATCGTCGTGCCGATTTTGACGGACGCGGAGCTCGGGGCCGTCGAACTCCTGGCCGAATCCCCCACCGTCCAGGCGCTCTCCTGGGGCGTCGCCGACGTGACGGCGGTGGCTCCGGGGGGACTTTCGGAGAGGGTGATCGTGGACACGACGTCGCTTCTCCTCCCCGACGAAGGACTCCTCCTCGGCAGTGCGGCCGCGTTCCTGTTCCATGTTCCGAGCGAGACCGTCGGGTCGCGGTTCACGGCCCCCCGGCCATTCCGCATCAACGCCGGCGCGCCCCACTCGTACGTGTTGATGGCTGATGGGCGCACTCGCTACTTGTCCGAGGTGCAAGGGGGCGACTCCGTGTTCGTGACCCGCCCCTCGGGGCCGGGGCGGACCGTCCGGGTGGGACGCATCAAGATCGAACGGCGTCCGATGATCCACGTCACGGCCCGCCACGGCGGCAGATCGTGCTCGATCTTCCTGCAAGAGGCGGAGACCGTTCGACTCACCACGGAGCTGGGGCCCGTGGCGACCACGGAGCTCCGTGCGCCCTCCCGACTCATCGGCGTCGCTTTGCCCCCCGCCCGGCACCTCGGAACGGCGATCGATGAGACCATCGAGGAGCGATGAACCCGCGTCCACTGCTGATCGTTACTCTCCCGGGCCAGACCGTTCGGGAACTGCTCGTCGAAATCGTCGAAGGGCGCGCCGCGGGGGCCGATATGGCCGAGATCCGCGTCGACCGGATGACGGATCAGGAGCGGTCGCACCTCAGTGAGCTGTTTCCCGCCCCGCTCCCGCTCCTCGGCACGTACCGTTCGCGCATGGAAGGGGGAGAGGGGATCGACGATCCAGGAGGGCGACGACAAGTGGTGGCGAGTCTCCAAACCCTCGGCTTCGTTCTGCTCGACCGAGAGCTCCGCCGGGACGAGCCGGGGACCCCGACCCAGCTCCCGAGCGTTCGATCGGTCCACCTAGCAGGTTCATCGTCCCCCGAGGAGTTCGCCGCGCTGATTCGACAACCCAGCTCTTCCGACGGCTTGGGGAAGGTCGTCGTCCCAGCCTCGATCGGGGACCTGCTCGATTGGGTCTTGCCGGCGTTACCTCCTCCCGGCGAGGTCCGCACGGTAGTCCTGACCACGGGAGCTTCGGGGCCGCTCCTCCGGGTCTGGGCTCGACGTTTCGGCTTCCCCGCGACGTTCGGATCGCTCCCCCCGAGGGGGTCGGGGCTACCGCCCCGACCTCCGGTGGAGGTCTCTCAGCTTCCAGTGGACCAACTTCGCCGATGGTTCGGGACCGAGGAGGGGGCCCCACTCTACGGAGTCATCGGCCACCCGGTCGCCCACTCGCTCTCTCCCTCGCTCCACAATGCGTGGATGACCACCGGAGGTCAACCAGGTCTGTACGTGCCGCTCGATCTCGCCGACGGCGCCGAACTGACGGCGTGCCTGCCCCGGCTCGTGGAGTTGGGTTTCCACGGTTTCAACGTCACCCATCCGTACAAGCACCTGGCGCTCGAGCTCGCCGATGAGGCCTCCCCCGCCGCCGAGACGTGTGGGGCGGCGAACGTGTTGACGTTCCACGACGGGGAGGGATCGGCCGACAACACCGACCTCGCCGCGCTCGTTCAGCGACTGGCTGAGCTCCGGCGGGAGGGACTGTGGGACGGAGAGCGGGTGACGATCCTGGGGAGTGGTGGGGGGGCCCGGGCGGCCCTCGAAGCCGCCCGACTGTCGGGAGCGAAAACCCGGGTAATGGCTCGCAACGAGCGGGTAGGCGGAGAGTTGGCACGACGGTTTGGCGCGGAGCTCGAGGCGCCCTCGCGGGCGGAGGCGAGCCTCGTCATCCATGCCACACCCGCCGGGCAGGCCGGGGGAACCCCCCTCGATCTCCCGCTCGAGAACGTCCTCGGGCCGGGGTCCTTCCTGCTCGATCTCGTCTACGCTCCCGTCAACCCATTTCTTGCGGACCGCGCTGCCCGCGCCGGGGCGCTCTACGAGGACGGGTGGCGCCTATTGATCTACCAGGCTCGCGAAAGTTACCGGATCTGGTGGGGAGTGGAGCCGCGACCAGAAGCTGTGCGAACCTCGCTCGAGGAACGACTGTGCACGGCGTAGGGACGGCGCACGCCGCCATCACCGTCGTCAACGCCTTGCCGACAGGGATCGGATCGGCCGCCGGCGTCTCTCTGGCCACCACCGCAGAAGTCGAGCTGGAAACGGCGGCGTCGTTCCGGTTGAGCGTCGACACGGCCCACGATACACGATTGCTCCGCCAGGCCGTGGCCGCGGCGGTCGAACAGTGGGGCGGTGGTCGTCCCTACTCGGTGGTCCTCCACCTCCGGAGCGACATCCCGCCCTCCAAGGGCCTGAAGAGTTCCTCCGCGCTCCCGACGGCGATCGCGCGAGCCGTGAGCTCGGCGATGGGCCAGCCGCTCCGCCCGATCGTCGCCGCACAGTTTGCGGCCACGGTGGGGCGAGCGAGCGGGCTGAGTGCCACCGGCGCGTTTGATGATGCGCTCGCCGGTTCCGCGGGGGGGTTCGTGGTCACTGACAACCAGCGATGCGCCGTGCTCCGCCACGATTTACCCCCCGCCGGCTGGAAGGTCGTCCTCTGGATCCCGGACGGGACGCACCGGCCCTCGTCGGAACTCGTCGAATCGTTCTCCTCGACGGCGGACGAGAGCGAAGTCGCGCTGCGCTACGCACGGAACGGCGAATACCCGGCGGCGATGAATCGCAATACGCAGCGGGTGGAGCGGGTCATGGGGTATGAGTACGCCGCGCTCCACGCGAGCCTGCGGCAGGCCGGGGCGCTCGCAAGCGGCGTCACCGGAATGGGACCCGCCGTGGCGGCCCTCGTCCTTCGGGAGCACGCCCACGAGGTTCGGGAAGTCTTTCCGTCGACGCTCGGGGAGACGAAGACCCTCGACCTTCTTCCGATCCAGGGAGAGCGGCTCTCGGTGACGGCGTGACGCGACGACGGATCGTCCCGGGCAACCCCCGGGGGACCGTTCGAGCTCCCCCTTCCAAGAGCTACACTCATCGGGCGGTCGTCGTCGCCCATCTCGCCGGTCGTCCGTTCCAGATCCGCGCCCCGTTGCGGTCGGCGGACACTTTGGCGACCGCTCGAGGGATCGAACAGCTCGGGTCCGTCGTCGAGATCGGGAACGACCGGTGGAATGTCCGCCCTCGGCCGTCGAAGCATCGTCCGGGACGGACCTCTATCGACTGCGACGAATCCGGGACGACGCTCCGCTTCTTGACCGCCGTGGCCGCTCGCTCCTCGGAGCGGGTCCGCTTCCGCGGCGGCGGCCGCCTCCCCTTCCGTCCGATGGGTCCCTTGATCCAGGCGTTGTCGCGCCTCGGAGCGAAGGTTGAGCTCCCGGCCGGTTCGCGGTCCCTCCCCTTCGCGATCACTGGCCCGATCCACTCCGGGCGGATCGGACTGGACGCGTCCGTGAGCTCACAATTCTCCTCGGCCCTTCTGTTCGTCCTGCCACTTCTTTCGGGAGATTCACAGATCGATCTACGCGGACCGCGGGTCTCCGGGCCGTACATCGACGCCACGAACCGGGTGCTCGAGCAGAACGGGATCCGGGTCGAGCGGGACCACCGGTGGATCCGGATCCCCGGCGATCAGTCGATCCGAGGGGATCGGTTCGTGGTCCCGGGGGACGCCTCCTCCGCCGCCTACTTGTGGGCCGCCGCAGCCGTGGCTCCCGGCGACGTGACGGTGGAAGATATTGCGCCCGACCTCCCGCAGGCAGATGCGAAGATCCTCGACATCCTCGCCTCGATGGGGGCGCGGGTCGGAGTCCGAGGAGATGGCGCTCGGGTCCAGGGCCCCATTCACGATGCGGTCGACGTCGATCTCACCGACGCCCCCGATCTGTATCCGCTCGTGGGGACCCTCATGTCGACCGTCGAAGGCACGAGCGTCCTCCGGGGAGCCGACCACGCCCGATTGAAGGAGTCCGACCGACGAACGCAGACGATCGGTTTGGCGAGGGCTCTAGGGGCACGGGTCCAGGTCCGCACGTCGAGCCTTTGGATCACCGGCTCTCGAGAAACGCGGCCGCTCCGGTTGAGATCCCTCCGAGACCACCGAGTGGTGATGAGTGCGGCCGTCGGCGCGCTCGCGTCGAACTCTCCCTCCGAGATCGGAGATTCCACCGCTGTCCGGAAGTCGTATCCCGGATTCTGGGAGACGTTGAAGAGCCTCGGCATCACGGCCCGGAAAATGCCGTGAGCGATCGCCTCCGCCATCCAGTTCGCTGCCTCTGAGCCACTGTCCAACGGGCGGTGGGAGGAGGTCGACTTACCGGACGTTCTCCCCGTCGGAATCCGGATTGGGGACGGGTCCGGGGTCCGAACTTACGCCAGAGTGGGGGACGCTTCGTTCCCTCTGGTAGATCGCGAGCCCGAGCACGATCAACAGGAAGCCCCCAATCTCATCCAAACTAACGGTCTCACTAAGCAGAAGGATCCCCGCGGCGATTCCCACCAACGGATTGAGGTACGTCACCAAACTCGCTCGGGTCGGCCCCGTACGATGGAGGAGCTGGAAGTAGATCGTGTACCCGATGACGGAAGGCCCCAGAACGAGGAACGCAAGTGATCCCACGGTCGCTTCGTTCCAGGGAAGCGCGTGCCCGGCGCCGGGGGCATACGAAAGTGCCCCCAGCAAGACTGCGGCCGCGGCAAATTCGGTCGTTAGCCCCCACGGTTGCGGGGCGGAGTGGACGAGGCGTCGGAGCCCTACCGCTCCGATGGCGGTCACCAGCGCCGCTCCGAGGACTAGAAGTTCCGCGTGACCCTCTCCGGAAGATCCGGCCAAGAGTTCCGGGAGAAAGATGATCACGACTCCCACGAATCCGCATCCCAATCCGAGCGCCCCCCGCCAGCTGGGCCGCTCGCTCGGAAGGATCAGGAACCCGAACATCGAGGTCCAGAGCG
>JAKIVR010000031.1 GCA_022750455.1 Thermoplasmata archaeon
CGCACCTCGTCGAAGATCGAAGAAAAAAAACTGTGGAAATGGTTGCCTCCTCCCCCCCTCGTGCGGAAGGAGGGAGGAGGGCCCAGGGCCCCGTTCCGTTCTACGGGAACGTGGTGGTCGTGTCCGCCGAGGTCGCGTTGAAGAAGATCGACACCGAGGCGACCGCTCCCTCGCAGGAGTTGCCGGCTTCGGAGTCAAGGCCCAGTGCGAACTGGAACTTCTCGCTCGCGCCCGGTTGGAGGTCGTGGCCGACCGGGGGCGTCGCGCTGTGCGTCGGCAGGATGACGACCCAGTCGAAGCACGAGTCGATTCCCTCATGCGGCCAGTTCGCGAGGACCGTCGTTGGGACGTTCCCCGTGTTGGTCACGTTGCCGAAGACCTCGCACCAGTCGCCCGGCGCCAGGGGGCCGGCTGTGATCGCGAGGGAGGTCGAGTTCGACACTCCGACGCAGTTCACGTACGACGCACTGGTCTCCGTGCTCCAGTTCGAGATCGCCAGCGAGAGAGTTCCTCCCGTGCCGGTGATCGTCACATTGGATTGGGCCGTGAAGGCCGCGAATCCAAGACCGGTGATCGCCAAGACGCTCAACACCAACATCGACACCCACAATGCTTTCGCTACCATTCTTATTTCTCATTCAACTTGTTCGGTTGAACAGTCGTCCGATTCCGTGGCACTATTAGGATGCTTTTGTCTGTAACACATAATTCCCAACGCCCGAAAGTGGCATCGAGTCCGACGGAAGCTTCAAGCCAAGCGCTGCGCGGGGCGGCGCGGGCCCGTCAATCCACCGATGAGAGAACCTCGGCGGCCTCCCTCCGGCAGAGAGGCGAGAAGGGAGGCGGGGGGGACGGGTGGGAAGCCGTATCTTCCCCTGCTCGGTAGGATGGCATGGCACGGTGCCCATTCTGCGGGGCCGCGGAGACCGATCGCGTCTCCGTCGAAGGGCTTCGGTACATTGTCTTCGCCTGCATGTTCACCCCCCAGGTCAACCCGTCGATCCCCGAGGAGCAGATCGAAGGGCACCTCCGGGCGACCTACGGCACCACGGGGGACGTCTACTTCCGTCGACAGTGCGATCTGATGCACCTGTTCGTCACGAAGGGCGCCGGGGGGCGTGTCCTGACCCGGGCCGACGCCCCCGAGCCGACGACCGTCCCGCCCGGGGCGTAGGTCGGGCCTTCGGGGCGACGTACGCCTCCGCCTCGATCTCGACGAGAAGGTCCTCCCGGATTAGTCGACGGACCTCCACCAGCGTGGAGACGGGGGGCGCCCGGCCGAAGGCGAGCCGGTGCGCCTCGGCGACCTCGGTCCATCGTCGGATGTCCGTGACGAAGACGCGGGTCCGTACGACGTCCGGCAGTCCCGCCCCGGCGGTGTGGAGCGCCTGATCGATCCGACGGAGCGCGGCCGCGGTCTGCTCGGCGAGGCTCGAACCGCCCTCGACCGACCCATCGGGGCGCGCGGCCGTCGTACCGCTCACGAGCACCCGGCGTCCGATGCGGATCGCCCGCACGTAGCCGAACCGTTCCTCCCATGGGCCCCCCGAACGGACCCGTTCGGACAGCTCGTCGGACGGGAGCGTCCGACGCGGCGGCATTACGCAGGGACCGTGACGGTCCCGATCTTCGCGAGCGCCCCGTCGACGCTGACGAGATGGCGCGACAGACCGAGCTCCTCGGGCCGGGCCCCGAGGGCGAGGCCGACCAGCTGAGGGAGGTGGAAGACCGGCATGTCGAGCGCCTGATGGACCTCGTGCTCGGCCTTGTTCTGGTACGCGTCGAGGGAGATGTGGCACAACGGGCACGGGGTCGCCATCGCGTCGGCGCCGTGGGCCTTCGCATCCTGGATCTGTCGCCCCGCGATGTGGTTGGCCGTGCCTTCCTTGACGAACAGGATCGGGAATCCGCAGCACATGACCCGACCCCGATAGTAGACGGGGGTGGCCCCGAGGGCTGTGATCAGATCCTCGAACTGCCGCGGGTCCTCCGGCTCCTCGGTCGGGTACTCCTCGGCGGGGCGCAGGAGATGGCATCCGTAGAACGCCCCGACCTTGAGGCCCGTCAAGGGCCGGGTCACGAGCGCCTTGAGCTGCGCCGGAGGAAACTCCTCGGTCAGCACATGGAGCAGGTGCCGGACCTTGGTCGTCCCCCGGTACGACGTGCCGATCTGTTGGAGGACGGGATCGATCTTCGCCCGCATCTTCGGGTCCTTCAGCTTCACGTTCGCGAGGGTGAGCATCCCGGTGCAGGTGGAGCAGACCGTCAAGAGGTCGAGGCCGGCGGCCTCGGCGAGGGCGAGGTTCCGCGCGTTGAGCGCGACGTTGAGCGTGAGATTCGCCTCGTCGATGAACCCGGAGCCGCAGCAGGAGAACTTGGGGAACTCGACGAGCTCGATGCCGAGCTTGCGGCTGACCCACCGGGTCGCCATGTCGAGCTCCTTGCCGGACTCTTGGGCGACACAGCCGGGGTAGTAGGCGAACTTCATCCGGACCTCTCCTCGTCTTCGAGCATCTCGTAGATCTTCCGGACCTCGGCGAGCCCCTCGATCTTCGGCGGGCTCTTCAGGAGCTCCGGCTTCTTGCGGAGGATCCGCATCGCCTGGGGCAGCTGGGCGGCCGTTCCGGCGAGGCCGAGCGTCTGCCGGGCGAGCTTGCCTTCATTCAGCAGGCCGCGCTCGTAGATGTTCTCCTTGAAGGCGACCGCGTGCCGCGAACCCGCCTCAGTTACGCCTTGGGCGGCGATCGCGAGCTCCTTCAGGTCCCGAATACGCTCGGAAGGGCGGACGTCCTTCGGACACGCCGCGGTGCACAAGTGGCAGCGCAGGCACGTCCACAGCCCGCCCGGTTGGATCTTCAGCAAGCGCTCTCGCGTCGCCCCGTCGCGGGGATCTACGACGAACCGGTAGAGCTTGGCGAGCGCCATCGGACCGGGGAACTCGGGATCGGCCTCCTTGGCGGGGCACGCGGAGTAGCAGGCGCCGCACGCGATGCAACGCGGGGTCTCGTAGAACCGGTCGACCTGCTCCGGCGTCATCGGGTTCGGCTGTCCCTCGGGCATCGGGTGCGCGGGGTCGGCGATGAGGTGGGGATCGATCCGCTCGTAGTCGTGCCAGAACGGCTTCTGGTCGACGATCAGGTCCCGGGCCACCGGCTGGTTTCGCATCGGGTCGATGACGATGCGGCCGTGGCGGGCGAGCTCCGGCCCGATCTGGGTCTGGCAGGCGAGCCGGCTCTTCGAGTTGATCACCATGGCGCAGGAGCCGCAGATCGAGCTCCGGCAGGAGTACCGCATCGCCAGGGTCGGGTCGATCTCCTGGCGGATCTTCAGCAGGGCCGAGAGCACCGGCGTATGAGGAGGCAGGTCGAACTCATACGAGACGTACCGAGGGGACGAGTCGACGCCCGGCGTGAACCGGTACACCTGGAACGTGGCGTGAACGGTCTCGACCATCAGTACACCCTCTCCTTCGGATCCCAGCGGGTGTACGCCACGGGCGCATACGACAGTTGGGGGCCCTCGGGCCGGAAGGCGGCGATGGTGTGCTTCATCCAGTTCGCGTCGTCGCGCTTCGGGAAATCGACCCGCGCGTGGGCGCCGCGACTCTCGGTCCGCGCGATGGCGCCGGCGACGATCACCTCGGCGAGGTCGAGGATGTGTTGGGTCTCCAGCGCCTCGCCCAGGTTCACGCTGTAGCTCGACGTCTGGTCGATGATCCGGAGCTCCGAGGAGCGTCGGCGGAGATCGGCGAGCGCGTCCCACGCCTTCCCGAGGTCGGCGGGATTGCGGTAGATCCCGACCCACCGGTCCATGACGGACTGGATCTCACTGCGCAGCGCGAGGGGCTCGACCCCGTCCTTCTTCGCCTGCATCGCCCGCACGGGTCGCTCCGCCGCCGACAGATCGTCGGCGGTGATCGAGGGAAGGGCCGCCGTCAGGGCGTACTCGGCCGCCGCGATCCCCGCTTGCTTGCCGAAGACGAGCGTCTCGAGCAACGAGTTCCCGCCCAGGCGATTGGCGCCGTGGATCGAGACGCACGCCGCCTCGCCCGCGGAGTACAGACCGGCGATGCTCGTCTCGCCGCGGATGTTCGTGGAGATGCCGCCCATCATGTAGTGCTGGCCCGGGCGCACCGGGATCGGTTCGTTCACCGGGTCGACGCCGGCGAAGTTCCGGGAGAAGTCGCAGATCTCCTGCAGCCTCGACTCGATCTTCTCCTTGCCGAGATGCATGAGCTCCAAATGGACGTACTCGCCGGGGAATCCCCGACCCTCGGCGATCTCGGTGGTGATCGCGCGGGAGACGACGTCCCGGGAGGCGAGGTCCATCACATGGGGGGCGTACTTGGTCATGAACCGATCCCCGTTGACGTTCTTGAGGATCCCGCCTTCGCCACGAGCTCCCTCGGTGATCAGGATGCCGGACTCCAAGAGGGCGGTCGGGTGGAACTGGACGAACTCCATGTCCTTCAGCCACGCCCCCGCCCGGTAGGCGATCGCGAGCCCATCCCCCGTGCAGCTGTGGGCGTTCGTCGTCCGGGAGTAGACCCGTCCCGCGGGGCCGGTCGCGATCACGATCGCGCGCGCGGCGATCTCCTCGAAGGTACCGTGCTTCCGGTCGAACGCCACGATCCCCTGGGCGCGCCCGTCGCGCACGATCAGCTGGACCAGGTCCCACTCCTCGTAGACCGTGATCGTCTCGGTCCCGAGGTGTTCGTAGATCGCCTGGAGAAGGGCGAGGCCCGTGCGGTCCGCGGCGTAGATCGTCCGCGGGAACCCGGCCCCGCCGAACGCCCGTCGGGCGAGCGAACCGTCGGCGCCTCGGCTGAAGATGGTGCCGAAGTGCTCCATCTCGACGACGATGGAGCCCGCTTCCCGGCAGAAGAACTCGATCGCGTCCTGGTCGCCGAGATAGTCCGAGCCCTTCACTGTGTCATAGATGTGGGTATCGACGGAGTCCTCGGCGCCCACCGCCGCGTTGATGCCCCCCTGGGCGGCCCCGGAGTGCGAGCGCAACGGGTGGAGCTTGGAGACGATGGCGACGTCCCGGCCCGCCTGCGCCGCCGCGAGCGCGGCGCGTTGGCCGGCGAGTCCCGCGCCGACCACTACCACATCGTGACGCCGCATGGAGGAAGGAAAGGGAGACCCTGCCGCGCCCAGTCCGCGCCGAACTTAATCTTGCCGGCCCGCCCGTCGCGTCGTTGCGCTCGCCCCACCGATCGAGCGCGTGCGCGAGCCCCGGAACGGTAACCGCGACGTCAGCCGCGGACGCGGCGTTATATACCCACCGCGGGTCCCCGCGCTGTTTTCGAGGGCAAGATGCAGACCAACGCCGAGCCACGGATGCTGGATGAGATGCGCCTGCTGAAGGGCACGACCACGATCGGAATGGTCTGCAAGGATGGAACGATCCTCGCGACCGAGCGCCGCGCGACCGCGGGCTCGTTCATCGCGAACAAGGCGACGCAGAAGCTGTTCCGGATCGACAGCAACGTCGGCATCACCATCGCCGGGCTCGTCGGCGACGCCCAGATGCTCGCCCGCTATCTCCGCGCCGAGGTCACCCTCTACCGACTGCGCCGGAACGCTCCCCTGAGCGTCGAAGGCGTCTCCACGCTCCTCGCCAACATCCTGAGCGGCAGCCGCCTCTACCCGTACTACGCCTGGCTCCTCGTCGGGGGCTGGGATGCGAAAGGCGGCCACGTCTACTCCGTCGACCCGGCGGGCGGCTCCATCGAGGACCGCTACGTCTCCACCGGCAGCGGGTCGACGTTCGTCTACGGCCTGCTCGAGGAGGGCTACTCCCGCGACATGAGCGTCTCCGAGGGGATCGACCTCGCGCTCCGCGGGCTGACCGTCGCGATGCGCCGCGACTCCGCGAGCGGCGACGGCTACCTCGTCAACACGATCAACGCCAAGGAGTACCGCGAGTTGACCGAGGACGACATCAACAAGCGGCTGAAGGCGCTCAAGATTCCACTGCCCCCCGTGCTGCCGTAAGACCGGCCGTGCGGCCCCGTTGGGGCCAACCCATTCCACCAACCCGTTCCCCACAGGCATGAGTTTCGAGAGCTTACTCGAACAGACGAAGGCAGCGTTAGCCGAAGTGCTGCCGAAGGACATCGATGTCACCGATATCGAGCTCGAAGGGCCGTACATCGTCATCTACACCAAACAGCTCGACCAGTTCCTCGGGGGGCAGGACCTGCTCCGCCAGGTCGCCCAGCGGCTCCGCCGCCGCGTGATCGTGCGCAGCGACCCGGCCTCGCTCATCGATCCGAAGGAGGCCGAGAAGATCATCCGGGAGCGGATCCCGGCGGAGGCCGAGATCTCCGCCCTCTACTTCGAACCCGAGACGGGGGAGGTCGCCATCGAGGCGGCGAACCCCGGCGCCGCGATCGGACGCCAAGGTTCGACGTTGAACGACCTGAAGCGCGCCATCGGATGGGTCCCCACGGTCGTGCGGACCCCGCCGATCCCTTCCAAGACGGTGGAGGAGGTGCGGATCCACCTGCGGAACGTCTTCGACGAGCGGCGCAAGTTCCTCACCAACGTCGGCACCCGCATCGCGCGCGACCGACTCCCGGACAAGATCTGGGCGCGGACGACCTCGCTCGGCGGATACCGGGAGGTGGGCCGGAGCGCGCACCTCCTGTCGACGCAGAACTCCAAGGTCCTCGTCGACTGCGGGATCGACCCCGGGTCGGACCGGACCCCGTACTTCAGCGCCCCCGAGCTCCTCCCCCTCGATTCGCTGGACGCGGTCGTGATCACCCACGCCCACCTCGACCACTGCGGGCTCGTGCCGACGCTGTTGAAGTACGGGTACACGGGACCGATCTACTGCACGGCGCCGACCCGGGACCTGATGGCGCTGATGCTGCTCGATGCGATCCGTGTCGTCAATCAGGAGGCGCGGAAGAGCCTCTACGACTCCTCCCACGTGCGGAACATGATCGCCCGGACGATCCCGCTCCGGTGGGGCGAGACGACCGACATCGCCCCGGACCTCCGACTCACGCTCCACAACGCCGGCCACATCCTCGGCTCCTCGATCTGCCACTTCCATATCGGGGATGGGGACTACAACATGGCGTACAGCGGGGACATCAAGTTCGAGCGGAGCTGGCTGTTCAACCCCGCCACGAACCGGTTCCCCCGGCTCGAGACGCTGATCATGGAGTCGACGTACGGCGGGTTCCGCGACATCCAGCCGAGCCGCCAGGAGGCGACGGTCGAGTTCTGCCACCTCGCCAGCAAGGTGCTCAGCCGCGGCGGCAAGCTGATCGTCCCGGTCTTCGCCGTCGGACGCTCCCAGGAGGTCATGCTCGTCCTCGAGGAGAACATGCGGGAGGGGCGGATCCCGAAGGTCCCGGTCTACCTGGACGGGATGATCTTCGAGGCGACCGCGATCCACACCGCCTACCCGGAGTATCTGAACAGCCAGCTGCGCACCCAGATCTTCCAGCAGGGCGACAATCCGTTCCTCTCTGAGATCTTCCACCGCGTCGACTCGGCGCAGATGCGCTACTCGGTGCTCGACTCGAAGGAGCCGTGCGTCATCCTCGCCACGAGCGGCATGATGAGCGGCGGCCCGGTCATGGAGTACTTCAAGGCGTGGGCCCCCGAGGAGAAGAACGGGCTCCTCTTCGTCGGCTACCAGGCCGACGGGACGTTCGGCCGGCGCCTCCAGCGCGGTCACGGCGAGACGCAGATGATGGACGGCGGCCGCCAGATCTCCGTCCCGGTGCGCCTGGAGATGTGCACGATCGAAGGGTTCTCGGGCCACTCGGACCGGAACCAGCTGATGAACTACGTCGCCACGTTGGACCCGCGGCCCCGGCAGGTGCTGCTCTGCCACGGGGAGGAGTCGAAAGCGGTGGACCTGGCGGGCTCGCTCCACAAGCGGTTCAACATCGACTCCCGCGCCCCGTACAACCTCGAGGCGACGCGTGTCCTCTGAGACCGGCGTCCATGTGACGCGGTCGCACGCGGTCCGAGGGAGAGGGGGCTCCACGGGACCGAGCTTCAAGAACTCCGGTGTGCATGGGAGCTTCATGTTCCAACGGCCGACCGGCCTCCGGCTCCCCCCGCTCCGGAGCGCCGCGTGACCGGAACCCCGTCGCCCCGCTTCCTCGTCCTCGGGCTCGACGGGGCGACGTTCGACCTGATCGACCCGATGATCCGGGCCGGCAAGCTCCCGTTCTTGGCGCGCCTCGCCGCCAACGGCCTCACCGCCCCGTTGCGCTCGGTGTACCCCCCGAAGACGATCCCCGCCTGGTACTCGTTCGCCACCGGCCTCGACCCCGGGGCGCTCGGGATCTTCGGGTTCACGGAACCGAACGGCGGCCCGGGGAAGAGCCGGCTCGTCCAGACGTTCCGCCCCGCCGAGGCGGTCTGGGACACGCTCTCCCGGCAGGGAAAGAAGGTCGGCGTCGTCAACTTCCCGCTCCGGTCGGGATACCCCCTCCACGGATTCGTCGTCCCCGGCATGCTCACCGAACGACCCGAGACGTATCCCGCGGACCTCCTCGCCGCCATCGAGAAGGACCTCGGCGAGCCGCTCTTGACCGAGCTGCCCCCGTACCAGGAGGCGCAGCGGGAGCAGTGGATCGCCCACGCGACCCGCCACGTCGAGCAGTGCGGCCGGATGGCCGAGTTCCTCTGCCAGCGGGGCGCCCCCGACTTCCTCTTCGTGCTCTTCCGGGAGACCGACCGGCTCCAGCACCAGCTCTGGCACGAGCTGGCGAAGGATCCCGCGTCGTGGCCGCCCGAGCTCTCCCGCTTCTGGGAGGCGGTCGACTCGGCCTGCGCCCGGATCGAAACGGCATTCCAGCACGGGGATACGAACGCGATCACGATCGTCATCTCGGATCACGGACACGGCGCGGCCCTCTCGGACTTCTTCACCAACCGGTGGCTGCAGCAGGAAGGCTACCTGGTCCTCAAGGACGAGGCCGGCGGCCTGCGTCGGCGCATCGTCGCCCCGCTCCTGGTGAAGCTGGCGGGAGTCCCGGGCGCGAGCTCGATCCTTCGCAAGCTCGCCGACCGTCTGCAGGGCAGTCCGGGCCGGGAGCGGATGGGCCAGCTGCTCACGGGGACCGGAAGCTTCGAGAGCATGGCCTCCCACATCGACTGGGAGAAGACCGTCGCCTACTCCTACCCCGTCCCCGAGGGGATCTACCTCAACCGGTACAACCCGAACCTGACCTCGGAGCGGAAGGCCGCCCTCCGCCGGGAGATCCGCGACAAGCTCACCGCGTACCCAGAGGCGCGGATCGAAGTGTTCGATCCGCTCGAGATCTACCGGGGCCGTAACTTCCAGCAGGCCCCCGATCTCCTGCTCCGGGTCGACGGGTTGGCGACGGAGCTCCGCATGGATTTCAGCTACCCGGCCCCGATGCTGCGCCAGCGACCCGCGTACTTCTACGGAAGTGGGGTGCACCGGATGGACGGGATCCTCTTCGCGAGCGGCGGCGGTTCCCCGACCCTCCGGCTCGAGGACCCGCTCTCGCTCCTCGATGTCTGCCCGACGGTCCTGGATGGGATGAACGTCGCATCCTCCCCCGATCTCTCGGGTCGATCGTTCCTCGCCCGGCTCATTCCGAAGCGCCCAAAGTCGGTGCCCGCGGGCTGACCGAGGCCTGCTCGGGCCGCTCCATCGAGTGGAACCCGGCGGGGATCGGGAGCGTCAGATACCTCGCGTCGGGGACCTTCGCCGGAGGGGCGGCGCGTCGCCGCTCCGAGAGGTGGGGAAGCGACCGGGCAACGTCCCCGACGTACCCGAGCAAAGCGCGGGGCGACCCGCTGAGATCGTCGAGCGCCCGCACGAAATGGCGGGCGACGACCTTCGGCGGGAGACGCTCGCTGTACCGGAGCCAGGTGTCGGTCCGGTTCCGATTGAACAACCGATGGATCGCGACCGACGACGGGACGGTCCCATGGATCGTATGGTACGCGCGCATCGGACGCTGGGGGTCCGTGGCGAATACAACGCGCCAGCCGGCTCGCCACGCGCGCCAGCAGAGCTCGGTCTCCTCGAAGTACAGAAAGAACGACGGATCGAACCCGCCGAGGGCGACGAAGGCGGAGCGCCGTCCGACGAAGGCGGCCCCCAGTACGGTCGTGATCTCCCACTTCAACGGCGTCGCGTGGTTCAGCCGGAGCGAGGCGAGGCGGTTCATGCCGATCACCTCGAGCCGGGCCGTGCGGTCGAGCTGGGTCCCCAGGGACTCGATCCGGTCGCGGTCGGAAGCGTGCAACACCGGGCCCTGGGCGAAGGCGATGTCCGGCTCGGCGTCGAGCCACTCGACCAGCCCGAGCCATTCGGGCTCGAGCTCGGTCGTGACGTTCACGAAGGCGAGATACTCTCCCCGGGCGAGCGCGGCCGCCGCGTTGTGGGCCGGACCGTATCCGTCGTTCACGGGCCGGGCCACGTACCGGAACGGGATCTGCGGCTCCTTCGCGAACCGCTCGGCGAACTGGGTCCCGCTGCCGTCGGGGCTGGCGTTGTCGACCCCGATCACCTCGAAGGAGACGCCCCGAAGGCGGGCGATCGCACGAACGCACCGGTCGATATGGGCGGCTCCGTTGTAATTCAGGAGGCAGATCGTGACCCGGGGGGGATCCGGGTCCCCTGAGCCGCTCACGGAGACCTCTCGCGCCGCGAATACTCCTCGAGAGTCCAGCTGCCCCCGCGGGGCGCCCGCCGTCCCGGGGGCGGTCTCGGCGGATGGACGGCGAATGCCCACGACGTCTCGGCCGGGATCTCCCCGGACTCCCGCTGCTGGAGGACCTGCCGCAGCAGCTCGCGCCGCTCCGGGGTCGGTCCGGGCTCTGAGGGGTCGAACATCGGGCTCGCCTCCCGCAGCACGTCGACGCCCTGGGGTCGGACCACGTACACGCCGACCCGACTCGAACGTTCCCCCCGGGTCCGTCCCACGAGGGCCCGGGCGGCCCGCTCGCCGGGGAGGGCGACGGCGACCCAGTCGCCCCACAGTCGCCGGCGGACGGCTTGTTGGAAGACCGCGCCGGTCGCATGGAGCTTCAGCTCCACCAGCCCGATCTCCTCGCCGCGGAGCGCTACGATATCGAAGTAGCCGGTCCGGTCCGGATCCGCAAGCACCCGGTAGCCGCGTTGTTCCAGGAAGTCGGTCACGGGAGGGATCAGGTCGACCTCGTGGGGGAATGCGGCCGCGCTCGTCGTCACGCTCCGGTCCTCAGGAACCAGCGGTCGAGCTGCGCCCGAGAGATCTGCACGAAGATCGGCCGGCCGTGCGGGCAGGCGAACGCCGTGGCGTTCGCGGACTCGAGGCCGGTGAGGATCCGATGGAGCTCCTCCGCCGAGATCGTGTCGCCGGCGCGCACGGCCGCGTGGCAGGCGATCGACGCGGCGATGCGCTCCGGTCCTCCATCCGGGACGGCCGGTCGTCCCCCTTCGGCGAGCTCGTCGAGGAGACGGGGAAACTCCTCCGGCGTTCCGCGATGGCCCCGGTACGTCGGAACGGCGAGGACGCGAAACGCGCCGCCGCCGAACGGTTCGACCACGAAGCCGCTGCGACGGATCGCGTCGCCGTGCAGTCGGAGGGTGAGCTGTTGGCGAGCGCTCAGCTCGATCCGAACCGGCTCGACGAGCTCCTGCTGGGCGGGGGCGGATCCGGCGAGCAGGAGATCGTACACCTTCCGCTCGCTCGCCGCATGCTGGTCGACCAGGACGACGCCCTTCTCGCTCTCGCCGATCCAGTAGAGCCGGTCGATGCAGGCGAGGAGACGGATCGTCGGGTGGCGCGACGTGCCCGCGACGGTCGGGAACGCCGAGACCGGATCGAGCCGCCGTTGGACCCCGGTTCCTGCCTCGGTCGACCCCGCCGGCGGAGAGGCGGACGGCGCCGACTGGATCGTTCGCGAGGGAAGCCGCCCGGGCGTCGGCTGCCACGGGGAGGCCGAACGTCCGGGGGACTCCGCCACGTGGGGTTGGTCGACGAGGGCGCCCCGCACGGCGCGCCGCACCGCTTCCGCGACCTCGCCGGCCTGCGCGAATCGCACGTCGCGTTTCGTCGGATGGACGTTCGGGTCCACCCGGTGCGGGTCGAGAGCGAGATGGAGCAGCCCGACCGGGTATCGGCCCCGGGGAAGGTACTCCGCGTACGCCGCCCGGACCGCTTGCGCGATCGGACGGGATTCGACCCACCGGTGATTGACGAGGAGGACGAGCGCCTTGACCGAGGAGCGGGCGAGCGGCGGCCGACCGAGCCACGCGTCCAGGTGGCCTCCGCCGGGGAGGGGGCCGTTCGCCCGGAACATGGCGTGGCGGAATTCGGGGCCCCAGATCCGGGCCGCGGCATCGCCGGGATCGGACGTCGCGGGATACGTGACGGGATCCGCGTCTCCGCTCTCCAGGCGCAGCGCGACGTGGGGGTGCGAGAGGTACTCGCGCTCGATCACGGCGAGCGTCTCGAGCTGCTCGACGGCCGGCGAGCGTAGGAACTTTCGGCGGGCCGGGGTCCGGTAGAACAGGTCGCGGACTTCGACCGTGGTGCCCGGGGCCCGGCCCGCGGTGAACGGTTCGCCCGCGAGCCCTCCGTCGATCCGGATCCCCGAGCCGGCCTCGGAGGTCGGCGGGCGAGAGAGGAGCGCGAGCCGGCTGACCGAGGCGATCGCCGCGAGCGCCTCGCCCCGGAACCCGAGGGTCACGATCGCGTCGAGGGGAGCTCCCGGGTCGAGCTTGCTCGTCGCGTGTCGCTCGAGCGCGAGCGGGAGCTCGGCGGCCGGGATCCCGACGCCGTCGTCCGCCACCTCGAGGCGCTCCAGCCCTCCGGCCTCGAGACGAATCGTGATCTGGCGGGCCCCGGCGTCGTACGCATTCTCGAGAAGCTCCTTCACCACCGAAGCCGGTCGTTCCACGACCTCCCCCGCGGCGATCCGGGAGACGGTCTCCTCATCGAGCCGGCGGATCGGTCGGACGGAACGGGCGGCCGCGCTCATTCCGCCTCCTTCGGGAGCCCGAGCGAAGGGCCGAGCTGGCCCCGCCATTTCGCGACCCACGCGTGGGCCTCCATCGGGGTCATCCGGTCGAGATCGAGGCCGCGGAGCTCCCGCGCCAATTCGAGCTCGGGGCCGGAGGCCGCGTCGGGGAGCAGGATCGCCTGCGTGTACCGGACCGACGGGGGGCGGCGACCGTCCGAGTCCGGGGCGAGATTCAGTCCGGACGATTCGAGGCGCTTCAGCGTGCTCTCCGCCTCGCGCACGACCGAGGAGGGGATCCCGGCGATCCGCGCCACGTGCAGGCCGTAGCTTCGGTCGGTGCTCCCCGGTACGAGACGGTGGAGGAAGACCACTTCCCCCGACTCCTCGCGCACCGCGAAGTGGGCGTTCCTCGCTGAGGGGAGGCGATCGACGAGCTCCGTCAGCTGGTGATAGTGCGTCGCGACCATGGTGCGGCACCCGATCCGGTCATGCAGGTCGCGCAGGCTCGCCCACGCGATGGCGAGTCCGTCGAAGGTGCTGGTCCCGCGTCCGACCTCATCCAGGAGGACGAGGCTCTTCGCGTCGGCCGTGCGGAGGATCTCCGCCACCTCGGTCATCTCGACCATGAAGCTCGACTTGCCCCGGCCGATCTCATCGGTGAATCCCATCCGGGTGTGCAACGAGGAGACGACGCCGATCGTGGCGTGCTGGGCCGGGACGAATGATCCGATCTGGGCGAGAAGGACAAGGAGACCGACCTGGCGCATGTACGTCGACTTGCCGGCCATGTTCGGGCCGGTGAGCACGAGGAGACGCGCCTCCTCTCGGTCGAGCTCCGTATCGTTGGGGACGAACTTCTCCCCGAGGGTGGCGGCGAGTACCGGGTGGCGGCCGCCCCGGATCTGGAGACCCGGTCCGTCGTCCACGACCGGACGCACCAAGGATCCGTTCCGGGCGAGGTGGGCAAAGCTCGCGAGGGTGTCGATCTCCCCGACGAGGCGGGCGAGCCGGTGGAGCGCCGGGATGGACGGCTCGAGGCTGACGAGGAACCGCTCCCACAGCCCCGACTCTGCGTCGGCCCCGCTCTCCCGGGCGAGAAGGACGCGGGCCTCGATCGCCATCAGCTCCTCGGTCGTGAACCGCTCCGCGCCGGAGAGCGTCTGCTTGCGACGGAACCGCTCCGGCACCTTCGCGAGGTGCGGGCGTGTGACCTCGAAGTAGTAGCCGAACACCTGATTGTAGCCGATCTTCAGGGTCCGGATCCCCGTCGACTCCGCCTCGCGTCGTTCGAGAGCCTCCATCTCGTCCAGCGCGATGCGCTCCTCGGAGCGAAGCCGGTCCAGCTCGGCATCCACGCCGACGCGGAACAGCCCGCGGATCTCCCCCGGGGGGGGCAATTGATCGGGCAACGACGCCTCCAGTCGCTCCCGGAGCGTCCGAAGCGAATCGATCCGTTCGAGGCGGCCGCGGGCCGTCGGGCCGAGGTTCCAGCCGGAGGCTTGGGAGCCGAGCGAGTCGACGGCTCGCAGGCTTTCGCGGAGCGCCTCGAGCTCAGAGGGACGAAGTCGACGGCCCGCCAGGCGCGAGGCGATCCGGGAGAGATCGGAGATCCGGTGCAGCGTGCCGCGCATCTCGTCGAGAGCGGGACCGAGGGCCAGGAGCTCCTCGACCGTGGCCAGACGCTCGTGGATCGCGCGCACGTCGGCGAGCGGGTGGCGCAACCAGAACGCGAACGTCCGCCGCCCCGGCGCCGTGACCGTCGCATCCCACGCATCGAGCAGGGTCTGGCCGGTGGTGTCGTCCGGGTTCATGGGCCGGGTGATCTCCAGGTGGCGGAGCGTCTTGCCGTCGAGCCGCATCGTGGCGACCGTCGGACCCCCGGCGGCAGACTCGATGAACGGCAGGAGACGGGGCTCGGCCGCCGAGACGTACGCGAGGACACGGGAGACCGCGTCCCTCTCCTCGGCCGGACGCGTCGAGATCGTCTCCCTCAGCCCGGGCGACAGGGCCCCGGCCGCGAGGGCGGAGGGCGCCGCCTCGAGGCGGGCGCTCGGGTACTCGCTGTGGAGCGCCTTTTCGACGAGCGGGTATTCGCTGGGAGCGGCCGCGATCACGATCTCCCGAGGGGCGAACGGAGCGAGGGCGAGCAGCCCGCCGAGCGCTCCCGAGGTCGAGGCGACCCCGTGGAACAGCTCGCCGGTCGTCACGTCCACCACCGCATACCCGGTCGGGCGGCTACCGGCGACGACCACGGCCGCGAGGAAGTTGTGCTCGGGTCCGGCGAGGATCCGCTCCTCGATCACCGTGCCGGGCGTGACCACGCGGGTCACGGCGCGGCGGACGAGTCCCTTCGCGACGGCCGCGTCCTCGACCTGGTCGCAGACCGCGACCTTGTACCCCTTCTTCACGAGACGGGCCAGGTACCCATCGATGGCGTGGTGCGGCACGCCCGCCATCGGGGTCCGCTCGCCCCGGGCGTCGGCCGAACGGGCGGTCAGTACGACGTCGAGCTCGCGGGACAGGAGACGGGCGTCATCGCCGAACGTCTCGTAGAAGTCGCCGACCCGGAACAGGACGAGATGCCCGGGGTACTGCGCCTTGACGGTCTCGTACTGCTCGAGGAGAGGCGTGAGAGTCGAGCCATCGGGCATGGAAAGTTCCGGACCCCCGGGGTCCCATTGAACTTTCCCACCGGCGCTCGGACGCGGGCGAAGGGAGACGCTGAGGGGGAGATTTGAACTCCCGTGGCGGAATCGCCACCAGCTTTCAAGGCTGGCGCCTTGCCGGGCTAGGCTACCTCAGCACGCTCCCGGACCCACGGGTCCCCAGGACCCGGAGCGAGCCCGGCGCGCGGAGGCCGCCATGCAGGTGCCGGGAGTTTCGCGGCGGCGCACCGCGCCGCCGGTTCGAACCCGGGCCATCAGCTTGGAAGGCTGATATCCTACCACTAGATTACACCTGCAACCCGCCGGGCTACGCGAAGCGATGGACGTCGGGGCCTAAGCCTTTCGGCCGCACTCGGCACGGACGCTCCAGGCGGTGGCGATCCCACGGACGGCGGCGGGAGCGGGGGCCCCACGGGTGGAGAGGCGACTCGGCCCCGAGGACGGACCGTCCGATCGCATCGATCCCGTTCTCGGAAGGGGCGAACCGGGGCAGGAGCTGTTGGCGGATCGACCGACGAGGCCCGTCGCGCCGACGACTCAGGACTTGGCCGGGGAGTTGGCGGGCGGTACAAGGTCCACGAACGCGATTCTTTCGAGGACGAGCCCCTCCCACGATTCCGGTGGCACGATCGCCCGTTCTGCCGCTTCGATGCCGAGTCGAGCGAGGACGGACTCGGTCAGAGGTCGAGGGTACGCCGTGGGATCCTCGACGAGGCCGAGGCGTTCGAGGAGGGCCGGAAGGGCATGCGGTCGCTCGGCGACGAGGACGAACGACTCGCTGTCGGCGCTGACCCCGACCTTCGCCAGCGCTCGAGGGAGCTGATCGTCACCGGCCACGTACAGGAGGTACTCGGCGCTTCGGTCCCGGAGCCGGTTGCCGCCGCGCCCCCGGGAGCGACCGAGGTGGGCCCACGCCGCGAGCAGCTGCCGTTCGCCGGCGATCGAGCGGGCATCCAACAAAGCGGCCATTGCCGGGCCTTCCGCGTTGATCGCGCGCAGGAGGGGGATCAGCTCCTTGGCCGTCGGAGTTCCGGCCGACTTGCGGCGAGCCCCGATCGCCTGAAGGGTGCGGCGCTCCGCGGGAGGTACCGGCGGCACGTCTAGCTCTCCAGGAACTTCAGGAACTCGGCCTTGGTCCGGGGCTTGAGCGTGTAGTTGTCGGCCTTCTCCTGGCCGATCGTCGAGGTCGGGGTCGAACCGTAGTCGTGCCCGGGAAGAACGACGAGCGCGTCGTCCAGCGTCACGACCTTGTGCAGCAGGGAGTCCCACATCGCCCCCGGGTCGCTCTCGGGCAGGTCGACCCGTCCGCACTCTCCCACGAACAGCGTGTCGCCGGTCGCCACATGACCCTCGAACAGGAACAGGACGCTGTCCGGGGTGTGGCCGGGGGTGTGACGGACCGTGAACTTCAATCCGCCCGTCTCCACGGTGGCGCCGTCCTCCACGACGACATCGGGGTGGAACGGCACGAGCCGGTGGGCGACGATCTTGGCGCCGGTCCGGTCCCGAACCTCGGCGTTGCCGGCGATGTGGTCCTGGTGGCGATGTGTGTTCAGGATGTACCGGATCTTGAGGTGGTGCTCATCGATCGAGGTGAGCACCGGCTCGATGCCGAACGACGGGTCGATGACCACGCCCTCGCCCCCGTCGCGGTCCGCGACGAGGTAGGTGAAGTTCTGGTACGGACCGATGAGGTGTTGCTCGAGCCACACGGCGTGGGCAGGCGTGGGCGCATATTTGACCGCGTTCCCGGCGCCCGCCGGCGCGGCTCACTTCCCGGGGCCCGGGGGTTCGTCCCGCGCGCCGGTCACGGCGTCGACGACCACCCGGCCGTCCGCGCCCTCCACGTACCAGTACGGTACGTGGATGACCGTGAACGGGCCGACCACGAGGTCGTCGGGGCCGGGCGCGACCCGTCGGCGTTCGATCACCAGGGCGCCGTCGTGCTGCTCCGTGTGGTCGACCTGGGCGGTGTGACGGAGGCGCAGGGCGACCTCGGCGGCGTGGCGCGCGCGCCGCTCGTCCAACGTCGGCTCCAGGCGCTGGTGGGGGACGTCCAGCTCCGCGACCAGGTCGCGTTGTCCCGAGACCCAGAAATCGGCATGACCAGTGAGCGCGTGGACGGCGACCAGCTGTTCGATGATCTGGCCCCCCAGCCCCTCGGGCGCGGGGACCCGGGCGCGGTACTGGGCGACATAGAACGGCACGAGCCGCAAGGTGCACCGGAACCCGTCGACGCCTGCGATCCTCTCGGCGTCGGCCCGGTCGATCCGGGGACGCACCAGCCGCTCCCCGGCCGGGAACGGGAGCGCCGGGGGCTCCAGCGGCAGCCCCCGCGGGTCGGGTTCGGGGATGTCCGCGACGAGCAGGATCTCCCCGAGCGCCGGTCCGAGCGCCGACGGGCCGACGAGCTCGATCCCCTTGTTCGCCGCGTGATCCCGCAGGGCCGGACCGGGCTCCTCGTCGAGGATCAACGCCCGGTGAAGCGCCTCCGGCGGGAAGCCCCGGTCGATGTCCGTGTCGAGACGACTGAGACGCACGATCTGGACCGCCCGACGATCACGGGGTCGGTAGGCGTGGATCGAGCCCTCCACCATCTGCACCTCGTACTCCGCGGCTCGGAGCAGTCTTGGCAACAGCGGTTCAGCGGAACCCGGCATCGTCGTTCGAGCCAATCGGGGCGGCCTTATGGCGGTGGCCCCGGCCGTCCGGGTTCCCGCCGAGAGTCCGAAGCACCAGTTATATGGTGCTCGTCGATGGAACGCCTCGACGGATGACCGAGGCCATCACCCTGCGCGTCGCCGAAGCGTTCCAGCAGGACATCGGCTTCGGGATCGCCCGCCTCGACGTCAGCACCCGCCAGCGGCTGAAGGTCGCGGTCAACGACATCGTGGAGGTGAAGGGCCGGCGTACGACCGCCGCCGTCGTCAAGCAGGCGCAGCAGGAGGACGAAGGGAAGGGGCTCGTCCGCGTCGAAGCCGTCGTACGGAGGAACGCCGGGGTCAGCATCGGCGACCGGGTCCTCCTCGCCCGGGCCGACAGCCCCATCGCCGACGCCATCACGATCGCCCCCATCTACTCCGGGTCCGTCAAGATGGACCTCGGTCCCGGGCTCGAGCGGTTCGTCGCCCGGTCCCTCGCCCAGCGCCCGTTCGTCCGCGGGGACGTCCTCGTCGTTCCGGGCGTCTTCCTCATGGGCGGTTCGCTCCCGTTCATGGTCGTCGCCACGACGCCGAAGGGAATCGTTCAGGTCGGCCAGCCGACCCAGATCCACATCAAGGAGGAGACGGTCACCGAGACCGAGATCGCCGCCCCACGGATCTCGTACGAGGACATCGGCGGCCTGACGGAGAAGCTCTCGCGGGTCCGCGAGATGATCGAACTGCCGCTCAAGCACCCGGAGCTGTTCGACCGGCTCGCCATCTCGCCCCCGAAGGGCGTCTTGCTGTACGGCCCGCCCGGGACGGGCAAGACCCTGATCGCCAAGGCCGTCGCGAACGAGGCAGGGGCCCACTTCATCGGGATCCAGGGACCCGAGATCATCTCGAAGTACTACGGGGAGAGCGAGAAGGAGCTGCGAGAGAAGTTCGAAGAGGCGGAGAAGAACGCCCCCTCGGTCATCTTCATCGATGAGCTCGACTCCATTGCCCCCCGCCGCGACGAGGTCGTCGGCGAGGTCGAGCGCCGAGTCGTCGCCCAGCTCCTCACCCTGATGGACGGGCTCTCCGGCCGGGGAAACGTCATCGTGATCGCCGCGACGAACCGGGAAGAGGCGATCGACCCCGCGCTCCGTCGCCCCGGACGGTTCGATCGCGAGATCGAGATCGGGGTGCCGACCCAACAAGGACGCCTCGAGATCCTGCAGATCCACACGCGGGGGATGCCGATCGAGGGGACCGACAAGGACCGCGAGCGGATCCTGCACGAACTGTCGGCGATGAGCCACGGATTCGTCGGCGCCGACCTCAACGCCGTCGCCCGGGAGGCGGCGATGCTCGCCCTGCGCCGCCACCTGCACGAGATCGACTTTGACAAGCCGATCCCGATCTCGCTCCTCGAGAAGATGAAGGTCACCGAGCGGGACTTCCGCGAGGCGATCAAGCACATCGAGCCGTCGTCTCTGCGGGACGTCGCCATCGAGATCCCGTCGGTCCGCTGGGACCAGGTCGGAGGTCTCGACAAGGTCAAGCAGGAGATGCGCGAGACCGTGGAACTACCGTTCAAGAACCCCGAGGCGTACCGGAGGATCGGCATCGAACCGCCCCACGGGATCCTGCTCTACGGGCCCCCGGGCGTCGGCAAGACCCTGCTCGCGAAGGCCGTCGCGACCGAGAGCCAGGCGAACTTCATCTCGGTGAAGGGACCCGAGATCATGAGCAAATGGGTCGGGGAGAGCGAGAAGGCCGTCCGGGTGATCTTCAAGAAGGCCCGCCAGGCGTCGCCGTCGATCGTCTTCATCGACGAGATCGATGCGATCGCCCCGAAGCGCGGGATGCAGAACTCCTCGGGCGTCACCGAGCGGGTCGTCAACCAGCTCCTCACCTCCATCGACGGGCTCGAGGCGATGGAGCGCGTCGTCGTGCTCGCCGCGACCAACCGGCCGGATATCGTCGACGAGGCGCTGCTCCGCACGGGACGGTTCGACCGCCTCCTGTTCGTCGGACCTCCCTCGGCGGAGGGGCGTCACGAGATCCTGAAGGTCCACACGAAGATGATGCCGCTCGCGGACGACGTCGACCTGGAGGAGATCGCCGCGCGGACCGAGGGGTTCGTGGGGAGCGACCTCGCCGCCCTCTGTCGCGAGGCCGGGGTCCGGGCCCTCCGGGAGTCGATGAACGCCCGTAAGGTCACGAACGCCCACTTCGAAGCCGCCATCAAGGGGATCCATCCGTCGTGCGACGCCGAGTCGTTGAAGGCGTTCGAAGAGTTCGGCCGGGTGCTCCAGCGCGAGCGGACCCCCAATCGGCGCGAAGAGGCCGTGGGGACCATCTTCCGATAGTTTCTGACTCCCCGCAACCGTGCGTCACCGTCGGTCGCCGCGGCTGTTCTTCAGGCAACCTATAAGTAGGGTGGCAATTTCGCCGCACGCTTTTCCTCGAGGAGAGGCGAGCATAGGAGACGTGGCAGACGATGGGTAGCCGACTGTTGAGATACGCCCTGTGGGCTCTGGCCCTCGTCCTGCTGGCGACGCCAATCGCTAGTGTGATGGGAGCGACCCCCGCGACGACGAACTACACCGTGAGTGGAATTGTCCACGAGCCCAATTCCCAGGGCCCATTCCCCGCGGGAGTCACCGTCGATCTCATCTCCGGCGCCACGGGCGCCACCTACTCCGCCACCACCAGTGAGGGCGGCGGATTCTCGCTCAGCGGCTCCGAGCTCGCTCCGGGCTGGTGGGCGGCCGTCGTACCGAACCAGGCCGGCCTCCATCTCGCCGGGATCCCCCAGTGGGAGTCGGCGGTGCTGCCGGCGAACTCCATCCCGAGCTACAAGTTCCTGAACGTCACGAACCTGACCTCCGCCACCCCGACCTGGAACTTGGACAATGTCGCCGTCGTCGAGTACAACGGCGAGATCACCGGCACGGTCCTCGACGCGGCGCAGGTCCCCCAGTTCGGGGCGACCGTCTCGCTGCTCGACCAGACGGGCGACTCGTTCACGCTCAACTCGACGACGTCGAACGGCACCGGGAACTTCACGCTCCACGTCCCGCAGGGGACCTGGACGCTCGAGACGGTACTGAACGGGCCGTCGACGGAGTACAACCTCACCTCGGTCACCGTCGCGGGATCCACCGTCACGCTCGACCCGGTCGTCGGGAGCTACCTCGCCCGGGGCAGCATCCTCTCGAACCCCTCGGGAAACAGCTACTCGACCGGCGGCGGGAACGTCACCTTGTATGACCCGACCCTCGGCACGATCTACACGGAGCCGACCGTCCCGGGATTCTACTCGATCGGAGCGTATCCGGCGGGATTCGTCGGACCGGGCGCCGAGCCGTTCGACGTCATCGTCGCCCCGAGCGGCTACTCCAC
>JAKIVR010000032.1 GCA_022750455.1 Thermoplasmata archaeon
CGGCGGTTCGATCGGAGGCGGCGAGCATCGGGGCGCAGGCCTTGTAGCGCCGGAGTTCCTCCTGGAGGCGGCGATACTTCTCCTTCAGCTCCCGATGCTCTTGCTCGATTCGGTCGGCTCGTTCGAGCCGCTCCCGAAGCTGCTTGCGATCGGGCGGATCGATCGGGATGGGCTCATCGTCCTCGGTCGGGGCGAACTGGATGGCCGAGCGCGCCGAGAGCACTGTCCCCTCGGCAAGAGGGAACGAGCTACCTAGAGAAAGTACTTTCGGTAGTCAGGAATCGAGGGGAAAGTGGTGGTCACAAACCTGAGCAGCTACGATCCCTCGGCTACGTACAGGTTTTCGTTTGCTGGGTCGTACACCATGCCTGAGACACTCGCGGCCGTGACAGAGAGCGTCGTGGCAGATACGGTTCCGGTAGAGGTAGCTATCACTGAAATACATGAACACCCAGTTGAAACTCCGGCGGTGTACACGTATATGTCCCCATTGTCTGGATTGAATCCAATGGCACCTGCTCCTGCGCTCGTAAGCGCAATCGTCGCCGAATTGGTGATTCCTGACATCACTGTGACGTCAGAAGTGCAGGTTCCAAGGCAGAAATTCGAAATGTAAACGTCGTAATTGCTGGTGTCGTACACCTCAGCGACTGGATAGGTGTGCAGCGGGAGGGATACGGTCGCAGCGAGCGTGTTTGATGAACCATTGATCACGAAAACTTGGTTTCCTAGTCGGTCCAAGACATAGAGAAAGTCGTTGTGGGAGTCGTAGGCGAGCCCTACCACATTTGTGACCAATCCCAAACACCCAGTCAGCGTAATTGACGAGACGCTGTATGTGGAGGAGATCGCATCGAGTGCGCAGTTCCCCGTATCCGCGACATACAGCTCGCCGTTTGCTGTATCGTATACTGCTGCCCCTGCGTTTGCGCCAGTTGGGAGCGTTATGGTGTGTGTCGGGCTCGTACCCGAAGCGTAAGGCAAGGCCATGATTGCGGCGGCCAGCAGTGAGCACATTACAACCATGGATACCACCAGGACCTTCCCCCGGGCAGCCTCGCCACTGGCGCGACGAGCAGGCCTTGTCAGCGGCGAGCAGGGCAGTGTAACTTGGTTCGGAGACTGCTGATGAACTGTAAATCCTTCAAGTAATGGATGGCCCCCCTGTTTCAATCCAGAATCATCATTTCGCCCCGACATTTTTCACCAAACCATCACGAGCCAATCGGGTATCACCTTCTTATTGATAAAGCCATATGCCAACTACGTGTGGACTCCTCAAGACCTCATCGACTGACAAGTGATGCGTGCTTGTGAGTAGTAATTCAGGTAAAGCCCATCGTGCGCAAAGGATGCAGTTCCATTGATGGCCACGACATAGTGGGAACTTCTCAGTTTTGTGGCAGCCCTGGCGGATCTACAAACCCCGGTTATCCGGAACATGACAGTGCATCTGCATTCACACTCATTAACTGAATGGATTGTTTCCGGCATATTCGGTAGATGCCGAGCAGTTGTTCCAAGGCCCATGCTGCTTTCCACGATCTCCATCTAACACCGATCATCCGATGCAGCATCCGGGCGGACTTGGGTTTCGGCATCACTGTTGTGTCCAGCCATTCTCGGGTCGATCAGGAAAGTGAAGAGCGTCAGCTGGTGGCTGTCCATTTGTTCGGCAGCGCGAGCCGCCGTGGGGCCGCACCGTTTCCTCCACAAATGGTTGGTCATCAACCACCTCCTGAAGCGGTAGAAATCGCGGCACCTTCTTCCCGGGCCGTCGGGAGTTCGTTCCGACCAGTCGGTGGAATAGCCCAACAACCACCGCACGCCGTCTGCAAACTCCAAGAATTACCAAGGGAGGTCCTCCCACATCTTCGATCCTCCGGAGAGTTCGATGTACCGATAGGGATGAAGCGGGTTTATCAGCAGATGAGAGACCACGACGCTATGCTCAATTTCTTGACCGACAAGTCACGGGTCCCTATCGCCCCGGCATGGTCTTGGCGGCAAAGCGAAATTGCGCAGTGATTAGTGGGCTGCTATCGATGTCTTGTTGAGTTCACAGCCCAAAGGTTGCCGGGCTGGGACTGGGACAAGAATCGAGAGGCCCCGCCGAGGATGGGCTTTGATTGCCTTTGGTTTGGAACCGCCCCCAATCGCCCCCCATTTCGACGTGGAGTTTTCGGGCAAGACCCCCGACTTTAGGTGCAGGATGGCCTTTTCGGGCAAAGCCTCGTGACGCGCTCCAGTGTGGTCTTCTGTAACGTGTTGTTGTGGGACACGGCTCCCGCGCCGACCCGAATTGTGCCCGACCGCCGACGCGTTCAGGTCGGCTTACGCGGGCCGCGGATTTTCGTCGGTCGGGCTCCCGACGGGGTCAGAACGAGTCGATCCTCACGCCGAGGGGTGGCCCGACCGGCGCGACGGGCCCGTCCGGTGGGGCACAGCTCGAGGATCGGGCACTCGAGGCAGAGCGGCTGCCGAGGTCGGCAGACGTTCTGGCCGTGTTGGACCAGCAGCGGATTGAGGGGGATCCAGAGATCACGGGGTACGATCTGGCGGAGCGCCTCCTCCGCGGCCTCGGGGGTCCGAGCCCGGATCACCCCCAACCGGTGGGCGATCCGGAAGACGTGGGTGTCCACGGGGATCCCCGGCTCACCGAAGCCGAAGACCAGCACGCAGTTCGCGGTCTTGCGGCCGACACCGGGCAGACCGAGCAACACATCGAGGTCCCGAGGGACCTGGCCTCCGAAGCGATCGCGGATCTCCCGGGCGCACGCCTGGATGTTCGCCGCCTTCGTCCGGTAGAATCCGGTCCCCCGGATCAGTTGGCGTACGTGAGCGACGGGAGCTTTGGCCAAGGAATCGGGGTCGGGGTACTCCGCAAAGAGCGCGGCGCTGGCCCGATCGGTGTTCGCATCTCGCGTGCGTTGGGAGAGAATGGTTCCGATCAGGACCTGGAACGGGTCCTCGGCGTGGTCTCGGAGGTAGGGCACTCTCCAGTCCCCATGGCCGTAGAACGCGCTGAGCCGCTCGATCACCGGGACCCACGGGAAGTCGGTCGCCCCGCGTTGGATCACGGAGCGGCCTCGTACGGAACCGGGGGAAGGCCGCCTTGCCCGGGGCGACGCAGGACCGGATCGCTGAGATCCGGCTCCCCCTCGGGTGCTCCTTCCCGCGCGACGAGGAGCTCGCCAATGAGGTAGTCCGAGCCGACGACGAGAGTGAACCCTTCGGGGGCGGTGGCGCCCCGCGCCCAGACCAACCCGGCCTCGGCATTCTGCGCCACGACGACGCGAGGAAATCGACCGTGGGCCGCGCGCCGAATCGCTTGCGGATCGGCCGTGCGGTCGGAACGGATCGGGACGACCACCAGCGTGGTCGCGAGCGTCGAGAGCTCGTCGACCATGCGTTCCCACGGCTTGTCGGCCAGGCATCCGAAGAGGACGGCGTTCGCCGAGGGATCGAGGAACGGAGAGACCTCAGCCAGGCTCACGGCGACCTCGTGGACGCTCTCCGGGGTATGGGCGACGTCGAAGTACAGATCCGGCCTTCGGGCGACCCGCTCCAGGCGGCCGGGCCAGCGAACGGCCCGCAATCTCTTCCGGACCACGGTGTCGGATATCCGAACTCCCACCGTCTCGGCGAACCGATCGACGGCCGCCAGCGCGAGGGCAACGTTGGTGGCCTGGAACCGGCCCAGCAGCGGGATCGGGATCCGCTCTCGCAATCCGACCGGGGAGGTGACCGTCACCGTCTGGTGATTCTCGTCGATGACCCGATCCAGGACTCGGATCTCCCGGTCGAGCGTCCACAGCGGAACGCCGAGCTCCCGCGCCCGGGCCTCGATGACCCGCGCCGGCGCCGGCTTTCGCTCGCCCGAGATCGCGGTCGCGCCGGGGCGAAAGATCCCGGCCTTCTCCGTCGCGATCGCTTCCAGGGTCGAGCCGAGGACCTCCACATGCTCGAGTTCGACCGTCGTCACCACGGTCACGCGGGACGGGAGCACGTTTGTGGCGTCGAGCCGCCCGCCCATCCCCACTTCGATCACCGCGGACCGAACTTTCTGACGAGAGAAGTGATCGAAGGCGAGCGCGGTGGTCACCTCAAAGAACGTCGGCGTGCGGTCGATACGCCCCCTGTGCTCGAGCTCGACGGCGACGGCCTCGATCCGCCCGAGCCCCTCGACCACCGCCCCGGGGGCGATCGGCGACCCATCGATCCGGATCCGCTCCCGATAGCTGACGAGATGGGGGGATGTGTAGAGCCCCACCGGGCCGAACGAGTCTCCGAGCGCCGCCGCGGCCAATGCCGCGACGGAGCCCTTCCCCTTGCTCCCGGTGATATGGATCGACTCGAACGTCTCCTGCGGGTCCCCCAAGGCGTGCAGGAGTGCGCGGGTCACCTCCAATCCCGGACGCATCCCGAACCGGCGACGGAGGTACAAGCGCTCGAGCGCCTCCCGGTACTGGGACGTCAACTCGGTCGGCGACGAAGCACGGGCCCGCGGCATGGTTCCGCCGTTCAGTACATCGCGCGCTCGCGGTACGGTCCGAACACATCTTGGAAGGCGTGCACGATCTCGCCGAGCGTCGCCTTCGCTCGCAGCGCCTCAAGGACCGCGGGCATCGTGTTCTCGTCCTCCGTTCGCGCGACCGTTCGAACCCGCTCGAGGGCGGCCGCGTGCTTGCGGCCGTCCCGCTGGGCCCGAAGCTGCTTCAGCCGCTTCGACTGCGCTTGGCGGGCGGACTCGGAGATCTTCAGACGCGGAACCTTCACCGGCTCCGCGTCGGCGTAGGCGTTCGCCCCGACGACCTTGTAGTCGCCGGATTCGACGGCCCGCTGGAATCGGAACGAGGCCTCTTGGATCTCGCGCTGGAAGAATCCGCGCTCGATGGCGCTGACGACGCCGCCGATCGAATCGATCTGGTCGAAGTACTTCCGCGCCTCGTCACACATCCGGTCCGTGAGCCACTCCACGTAGTAGCTCCCTCCGAACGGATCGATCGTGGCCGGGACCCCGCTCTCGAACGCGAGGATCTGTTGCGTGCGCAGAGCGATCCGGACCGCGTCCTCGCTCGGTAGCTGGAGCGCTTCGTCGTACGAGTTGGTGTGAAGAGACTGCGTCCCGCCCAAGATCCCGGCGAGCGCTTGCACCGTCGTTCGGACCACATTGAGCTCGGGCTGCTGGGCGGTGCACGAACAGCCGGCGGTCTGGGTGTGGAACCGCATCCACTGGGAACGGGGGTTCTTCGCGTGGAACCGGTCGCGCATCGCCTCCGCCCAAAGCCGGCGGGCGGCCCGGAACTTCGCGATCTCCTCGAAGAAGTCGTTGTGCGAGTTGAAGAAGAACGACAAGCGCGGGGCGAAGTCGTCGACATCGAGGCCTCGGGCCATCGACGCCTCGACGTAGGCCATCCCGTCGGCGAGCGTGAAGGCGAGCTCCTGGGCCGCGGTCGACCCGGCCTCCCGGATGTGGTACCCGGAGATCGAAACCGGATTCCACTTGGGAAAGTGCTTCGTGCCGTACTCGATGGTGTCGATCACGAGCCGGAGAGCGGGCCGCGGGGGGTAGAGGAACTCCTTCTGGGCGATGTACTCTTTGAGGATGTCGTTCTGGGTCGTTCCGCCGAGTCGGTCCGGTGAGACGCCCTGGGACTCGGCGACCAGAGTATACATGCCCCAGACGATGTTGGCGGGGCCGTTGATGGTCATGCTCGTCGTCACGTCCGCGAGCGGGATCGCGGTGAGCAGCCGTCCCATGTCGTCGAGCGAGGAGACGTTCACGCCGCACTTGCCGACCTCCCCTTCCGCTTCGGGGTCGTCCGCGTCGATCCCGTAGAGAGTCGGGTCGTCGAAGGCGATCGAGAGCCCGGATTCGCCATGGGCCAACAAGTACCGGAATCGCTTGTTCGTGTCCTCCGGCGTGCCGAACCCCGAGAACATCCGCATCGACCACAATCGTCCCTGGTACATCGTCGGGTGGATGCCCCGCGTGAATGGGAAGGCGCCTGGTGCGCCGATCCTCTCCGGATCCGGAGTCGAGGAGAGGGGGGTGTAAAGCCGCCCGACCGGGATCCCGCCCAACGTGGTGAACTCCGTCTTCCGTTCCGGCGACCGCTCGAGGGCGGGGCGCAGCGTCTCCGTCTCCCAGCGCTGCTCGTCCTCCCGGTACTCTTCCCGGGGGGTACGCCGTCGCGACCTCTTGGACGGCTCCGAGGCGTGCGGGGTCACGGACCGGCTGACTGCCATCGGCCGTGGTACGGCCCGGGTCAGGATAAAGTCGGCGCCGGGGGGCTCTAGTACTCCTGCTTCCCCTACCGAGAGGTGGAACGTCTCGACGTCGCGGTGATCGGCGCGGGGGTGGTCGGGCTCGCCGTGGCGGACCGGTTGGTCCGGGGCGGGCTCACGGTCGGCGCCGTCGAACGGGCCGACCGACCGGGGACCGAGCAGTCCACCCACAACAGCGGCGTCGTACACGCCGGATTCCACCCCCTCCCGGGCACGCTCCGCGCCATCCTCAACGTCGCGGGGAACCCGATGCTCTACTCGATGGCCCGTCGCGTGGGCGCGCACACCGAACACTCCGGCACCTTGGTGGTGGCCCGCAACGAGGGCGACGTGGCGGAGTTGCAGAAGCTCGAGGAGCGCGCCCGTCGCAACCAGGTGCCGCACCTGGAGTCGATCACCCCGGCCCAGGCCCGGGAGCGGGAACCCCACCTCGGTCCCTGCGTCGCCGGCCTCTGGGCTCCCACGGGGGGACGCGTCGACGCCGCCGCTCTCGTCGACGGATTGGCCCGCTCGTTCGGCAAGCACGGGGGCGTCCTACGCACCGGCTTTGAGGTCGCCTCCGCCGCTCCCGGCGACGCATGGACCTTGACCTCGACGAACGGGGATCAAGTCGAAGCGACGTGGATCGTGAACGCCGCCGGGCTCCGCTCGGCGGACGTGGCGGCGATGTGCGGAGCGTCCGGTCATCGCATCTATCCGTGTCGAGGCGAGTACGCGCGCGTGGTCGGTGCCAAACGGGAGTGGGTCCGTTCGATGATCTACGGGATCCCGGCCCCGGGGTATCCCGGGGCGGGGATCCACCTGACCCGTCAGGTGACCGGTGAACTGCTGATCGGACCGACCGCCGCGTACGTCGACGGCCCCGAGATGCCCGCTACGCCGCTTGCCGAGTTTCACCGGGAGGCGGCGACGCTCCTGCCCGGCCTGGAGCTCGAGGATCTCACCCCGGGATACATCGGGATCCGCGCGAAGACGGCGCCGCCCGGCTCGCCCGAGTCGATCGCGGACTACCTCATCGCGGAGCAGCCGGCGGGCTTCCGCGCGATCCAGATGATCGGGATCGAGTCGCCGGGGCTCACCGCGAGCGGCGCGGTGGCGCAGTACGTCGCCCGGCAGCTGGCGCGCGCCCGGCCCGAGTGGGCGCGGGCGGTTTCGGTGGCACCCTAGCGCCGACGAGGTCGGTGCGCCCTTTGCGGACCACCGGCACGCCGAGCGCCGCGGCGAATCGGTCGAACGCCCCGCCGGTCCACACCGTGTTGTCCGCGAGAACGACGGCTCCGGGGGACAGCCGGGGCCGGATCGTCTCGAGTTCGAACGTCAGGTGGGCCGGGGTGTGGAGGTCGTCGTGGAGGAAGAGGTCGATCGGCCACCGCGAATTCGCCAGCTGCGGGAGGAGCTTCTGGCTCGGTCCGATCCGTAGGTCCCAGCCGTCCCGGAACGACGCCGGCACCGCCCAGCCAGTAGAGAGGCCGGGAGGGAGGGAGACCGGAGAGTCTTTGTCGGTCCGGACCGGCCCCTTTTGATGCGTGGGGAGGTCGATCGAATGGAGCACGCCCGTCCGATTCTTCTCGAGTCCGAGGAGGAAGAAAGTCGAGGATAGTCCCGAGGAGACCCCGGTCTCCACCACATGGGCCGGGCGGAGCAGGCGGACCAAGGCGTACAGCTCGAACGGGGCTCGGATCTGGGCATAGAACTCCCGACCTCCGGCCCGGTACGCGGTCCGGAGCTCCTCGACCAGTTCCCGCTCGCCCTCGAGCTCGGCGAACGTCCGCTGGATCTTGGTCGGAGTCGCTCCGGTCAAGCGTTCCACCCAGCGGACGTCGGGCTTCGCGCGCGGATCGCCGAGCAGTGCAGAGAGAGTCGGGGTACGGACGGTCATGGGGCTCGTCCGCCGGGAGGGTCGACCACCAGATGAGCTCCGCGGACCGCCAGGTCGCTGACCCCGGACTCGACCCGATTCTCGCTCGTCCTCCATCCGATCCGCCCGTGCCAGAACGGCGCCCCGACGACGAGGGTCTCGTACTCTCCGCCTTCGCCCGCCAGGTGGAAGGCGCGACGCTCCCGCGAGCGCCGCTCCAGTTCGTCCAACATCGTCCGATCGAGACTCTGCCCCAGTAGCTCCGGAGTCAACGGTTCCGCGGCGAGGTGGGCGAGGCGGATGTCGAGCCCGGCTCCGATCTCCTCCTCGACGACTCGTCGTCCGTCCTTTCCCCACAACGGGGCGTACACCGGACGGCCGAGGCCCTCGCAGACCCGGTGCAAACGGCTCCATTGGTACGCCGAGGCGATCGCCCCCGCGATCACCCAGCCGGACGCGCCCGACAGAGCGCGGGTCAGCGCCTCCGTCTCCGCGTCTTCTCCCTCCCCGGGGATTTCGACGAATCGGTGCGCTTTGCCCCAGGCGGCCGCCTGCACCGGGACGACGTCGAGGTTTGGCGTGTGGAACATCCACGAGTCGGGGTTCGAGGGACGGAGCGTCAGGAGCTCGTCGACGGTGATGCCTTGGCAGTCGGCGAGGTACGCCGAGTAGACGGAGTCCTTCCCCCCGGAGAGCAGCGCCGTTCCGGTCATGCGTCGCCCGTGGGGCCTTGTCGCCACCGTTCGTACAGGGACGAAAGCTCCAGTCGAGCCAGCTCGCGAGAACCTTCGCGGAGCACGCCCGTCCACGGTTCCGTGACCCCCCCGAGCCGGACGAACGGGCTCCGGCCGAGGGAGCGCTCGAACTGTCGCGTGGAGTCGGCCACGACCTCGACGACCCAGCGGGAGCTCCCCTCGGCGACCAGGGCGCGAGCGGCCGGGTGGAGTCCGGTCCGGGCGAGGTCGATCTGGAACCCGAGCCCTCCGCCGAATCCCATCTCGGCGAGCGTGACGATCAGACCGCCGTCCGAGAGATCGTGGATCGCCCGGGCCGTCCCCTGCGAGGCGGCCTTCACGAGCGCCATCCCGGCCCGGCGCACGGCCTCGGGGTTAACGGGCGGGGGGGGGCCGGCGCGTCGCGCGAAGCGGCCCCGCCGGCGGGAGTACAACGACGCGCCGAGGGCCGAACTGCTGGCGCCCACGAGGTAGAGCGCGTTACCGGCCGCCTTGAGATCAGAGGTGAGGCAACGTCGCACATCGTCCACCCGCCCGACGGCGAAGACGACGGGAGTCGGGGGGATCGAACGGCCGCGACCTCCGTTGTAGAAGCTGACGTTCCCCGAGGGGACCGCCATGCCGAGCGCTCCCGCGCCGTCCGCGAGGCCGCGGACCGTCGCCGCAAAATCGCCGAGAACGTGCGGGTCCTCGGGGTTGCCGAAGTTCAAGCAGTTCGTGAGCGCGTCCGGGATCGCGCCGACGGCGTACAGGTTCCGGGCCGCTTCCTCCACCACCGCAACGGCCCCCAGGTACGGGTCCATCGCGCAGCTCCACGGATGGGACGCGACCGTGGCGGCGAGTCCGCCCCGTTCATCGGGGAGGGGTCGGATCACCGCGGCGTCCCCGTGGGAGGGCGACTCGAGCCGACCGTGGAGCGGATTCACGGCGGTCCGCCCCTGCACCTCGTGGTCGTACATCCGTATCACCGGTTCCCTGGAGACGACGTCGGGGGCGAGGATCATCTCCTCCGCGAGCTCTCCGATCGCTTCCTTCGGCATCGGCGCCGACGTGCGCCCCGGCGGCCGGCGCCGGGCGGTGCGACGAAGTGCCGGCGGCGCGTCGATCCGGAACGGAAGGGAGAGATGCGCCGCCGGCCGGCCTTCGAACGTCAAGGACTCGTAGTGGCCGGCTCGTGTCTCCCCGATGTCGGTCGCGGGGACCTCGTACGCCCGGAAGATCTCGAGCACCGTCGGGACGTTCCGCGGGGCCACATCGAGGAGCATCCGTTCTTGCGACTCCGAGATCCAGATCTCCCAGGGGGAGAGCCCCGTCTCCCGCAAGGGGACCCGGTCGAGCGCGATGGCCGAGCCGAATCCGCCGGCGTGGACGAGCTCGCCCGAGGCGGAGGCGAGGCCGCCGCCCCCGAGGTCCTTGACCCCTCGGACGAGTCCCCGGTCGAACGCTTCGAGGCACCCGTGGATGACGGGCTCCTTCATGATCGGATTGCCGAGCTGGACCGCGCTCCGCTCCTCACTGCTACCGCTCCCGCGGACCTCCTTGGACGCGAACGAGACGCCCCCGATCCCGTCCCGCCCCGTGAGGCCCCCGACCAGGAGGAGATGGTCGCCCACGGCCCCCGAGCGATTGGGAAGGAACCTCGTCCGGGGCAGAAATCCGAGGCAGGCGACGTTCACGAGCGGGTTCACCGTGTACGAAGGATCGAAGGTGAGCGAGCCGGTGATCGTCGGGACTCCGATCCGATTGCCGTAGTCACGGATCCCCGCGATCACGCCATCGTAGATGTATCGCGGTGGATGGATCCCGTCCGGGACGCTCCCTCGCCCCGCGTCGAGCGGCCCGAAGAACAACGGGTCCGCGAGGGCGATCGGCTTCCCCCCCACCGCCAGTACGTCCCGAACGATCCCTCCAATGCCGGTCGCCGCACCTCCGTACGGTTCGATCGCCGACGGATGGTTGTGCGACTCGATCCGGAGCGCATACGCGTGGGTCGCGGAGTACTGCATCACTCCGGCGTCCCCGGTACCGAGCACCCGCGGGTCGCGTCGGCTCGCCCCGAACGCGGCGCGCAGGAACGGTCGGGAGCTCTTGTAGCTGCAATGCTCGCTCCAACTCTGGGCGATCCCGGCGAGCTCGACGTCCGTCGGTCCTCGCCCCTCCCGCCGGAAATATTGTCGGAGTCGGGCCAGCTCCGGGCGCTGGAACCCCCACCGCGAGGCGGCGGTGGTTCCGGCGCCGAGGAATGCGTCGAGGTCGAATGTGGTGACTCCCTCGGCCCACGGTCCGGACACGGTCGCCATGATCTCACGAGGGGACGACGCGCACGTCGACCTGGTGGACGACGGGGTTCGCGAGCAGCTCGTCGATCGCCGCCCGCGCTTGTCGCAGCGCCCCGCTCTTGTCCTTCCCGGCGAATGTCAGGGTGTAAACCCGGGCGGTCCGCACCCGTCGCAATCGAGAGAGGCCCATCAGCGCGAGAGATTTCTGGATGCTGATCGCTTCGGCATCTTCCACCTGGGGCCGCAGTTCGACGCGCACTTCCACCGAGATCCCAACCCCCGGTTCCGTCGCCATTCGACTCGCCCGGCGCGATGGAGACCGGCCGGCTCTTAACCGTGAGCATTCGGTGCGGCCCCCTCGAGCCGACCGAGCTCGCAAGCTCGGTGGAGCGGGGTGCCGGTCAGGGGGGCAGGTCGGGGAGCTCGTACTCGAAATCGTACGAGTGGACTCCTTCGACGATGCGGATCGCCATCCGGCCCGTCAAGCCTTGGAGCTGGGCGGTCCCAGAGTCCGGAACGACGGTGAGGGTGAGCTGTGGCTCCCCGCGGTCCATCACTCCAGAGTGCTGGAGCACGAAGGTACCTCGTCGTCCCTGGAGAGTCCCCGTGACCCTCTCGATGGCGACGTAGCCGGCCGACCCTTCCACCACCGTCATCGCCGTCAGCATCTGACCGGAGCTCGTTCCCACCAACTCGCCTTGGAACTGCTTCTTGATCGAGATGCGACCGAGCGTCGTGCCGTCGGAGACGTCGTCCGGGGGTTGGGGGGTCAGTTCCACTTCGAACGGTCCGGTTGCGACGCTCATAGAACTCGGAGTCTCGGCGTACGCCGGCTGGAGGCCACGAACATAACGTCGACGCTCCCTCCGGATTTCGTACGCCACCGGACGCCCCCCGAGGATCGCTAGGAGGTTGGTGTGGCCTCCACCGCTTGTCCCACCGTGACCGTTTCGACGGACAGGCTCCAGTTGACCAGCACGAGGGTCCATTCCCCGGCGGGAACGACATTGTGGGCACCGCTGACGTCGAATTGCAGGCGGCTCAGGTCGACCTCACTCACGCCTGCTCCCTCCGAGACTAGAGTCCAGGGTCCGACGGACCCGTACGCTGGGGTACAATTCGTCGGCGGGTACCGCAGGCCGCACTGGACGGTACCCAAGTCCCCGCCGATCGCCAACAGGAGCGTCATCGGGCCCGACGAGCTCAGGGTGCCCGTGAGAGCCGACGACCGGCTTAGATTGAACCAGAGATCCGTGCTTCCGGCGAACCCACAGCCCCCCTGTTGCGAGCAGTGGTTCACTCCACCGTCCTGGGCCGTGGTGTTGAGGTCGGCCGGGATGACGATCACGGAGTTCGCGGGAGCGATGACCACCGGGGATTCAAGGACGGCAACCACGACGAGAATCGCGCCGAGAGCGGCGCCGATCCCGCCCGCCAGAACCAATGGGCGGCCTCGCCTCACCGCTCCTCCCACTCCACCGAGCGGACCGGTTCGTTTATGCTAGTCCCGATCAGGTGGGCCCCGGGATGGGCGAAATGGTATATAGTCGACCTCGGTCGGCCCCGCTCGCGGGGGGGCCACGCCGTTGGAGGAGCTCATTTGCAGTGTCGAATTCCTCCGGGGAGGCCGGGAGCTTTTCGCTCGCGTCTCGAGCGAAGCCGGAGGTACCCGCGAGTACCGCGCCATGTCCGCCGGGCAGGTCATCGACCAAGTCGTGAACGATCTCCAAGAGGAGTTCGAGGCTGCGCCCGCCGCGTGAGCGGGCCGCCGGACGCGAAACCGTTTCCCGGAGTTCCCCATGGATAAATCCACCAGCAGCAAACCGCCTGTGAGTCGCACCGTGGAGAACGCCTACACGAAGGCGTGGGGGGACGAGAACGTCGTCGCCCTCATCGCGTTGAAGGTCGAGACGAGCGAGGCGGACAGCGTCGCCGCCGAGGTCTCCAAGTTCAGCGAGGTCGAGGACGTCTTCCTCGTCACCGGCGACACCGACATCTTCCTGAAGGTCCGCTTCCCGGCGTACGACGAGCTGAAGGAGTTCGTTCTGCGCCGACTCCCCGGGGTCAAAGGGATCCGCGAGACGAAGACGCTGCTCGTCGTGACCGCGTACAAGGAAGGCGGCGAGGCCCGACGCCCATGACCGCCCCCCTGCCGCCGAGCGTCGCCGAACCGGCCGGCTCGTTGCCGTCTGTCGATCCGACCCCGGTCGCCGACTCCAAGACCGCCGGCGTCGCGCGCGTGCTCGCCTCCCTCCACGAGCTCGCCGAAGACCCTTCCGTTCCTCGGAACATCCGGCGGGGCGCGCAGTCCGCTCGCGAGGCGCTGCAAAAGCCGCAGACCGCGCTCGATGTCCGCGTCGCCAGCGCCGTGTACGTCCTGGACGACCTCGCGAACGATTCCAACATCCCGACCCACGGCCGGACCGCGATCTGGTCGATCATGTCGACGCTGGAGAGCCTTCAGTGAGTCCCCCCCGCCGAAACGTGAAATACCACACTCGTGTGGTGCTGCCTCACCGCGGGCGCGGGCCCGTAGCTCAGCTCGGTAGATCGTCGCGTCCCGGCGGCGGTCCGAGAAAGAGCATCTGGCTTTTAACCAGTTGGTCGGGGGTTCGAACGGACCGGCGGCTCACCCCGCCCGGGTCCCGAAACTCCCCCCGGGCCCGTACCGCGTCCGGGGCACCGAACGGAGAAAGAACATGAGTCCCACACGCGCCCGAACCACGAGCTCCCGTTCGGCGAAGGCCAAGGCGAAGGCGGAGCCGAAGCCTCCGCGGCCGGCGGTCATCCATCAGCTCGTGCCCCCGCACGAGCTCCTCACCGAGGATGAGACCCGGGCGATCCTCGTCGAGCTCGACACGCCCGCCGAGCGCCTCCCGAAGATCCTTCTCAGCGATCCCGGCCTCACCACCGACCCGAAGTTCCGGGCCGCCAAGGAGGCCCGCGAGCAGATCGCCGGTCGACTCGTCCGCGTCCGCCGCCCGTCCCCGACCGCGGGGGAAGCGATCGCCTATCGGCTCGTCGTCGCCGGCGTGGGGGACTGAATCTCATGCGAGAAATCGTAGACGCCTTCTTCCGGGAGCGCTCGATCGTCAACCACCACTTGGCGAGCTTCAACGACTTCCTGCCGACGAGTGACAATCTCAACTCCCGGATGCAGAGCATCGTGGACGAGGCTCGCGTCAGCGACGACTCCACCGAACGCGGGATTATCCGCCTCGATGTCCAGAAGACGAAGAGCTCGATCTACGTGCGCGTCGGCCGGCGGCGGGACCCGCGCAGCGGCCTCGTGATGCCTTCGGCCGAGCCGACGATCCTCGTCGGCCAGCCGTTCGTCAAGGAGCCGGTCGGCTCCAAACCGACGCTCACCCCGATGGAGGCGCGTCTTCGGAACCTCACGTACCAAGCGCCGATCTACCTGCGCGTCACCGTCGTGGAGAACGGCGTGGAGCGGGCCCCGGAGGACGTCCACATCGGCGATCTCCCGATCATGGTCAAGAGCCGCCCGTGCAACTTGAATCGGGCGAACATCGAACGCGACTCCGGCTTCCCCCTCTCGGACGAGGAGTACCGGGCGAAGCTCGTCGAATACGGCGAGGATCCGCTCGACCCCGGTGGCTACTTCATCATCGGCGGCACCGAACGCGTGATGATGAGCCTCGAGGATCTGGCGCCGAACCGGATCTTCGCCGAGTTCAACGAACGGTACGGCACCCCGATCGAGAGCGCCAAGGTGTTCAGCCAGCGCGGCGGGTACCGGTCGCTGACGGTCGTCGAGAAGAAGAAGGACGGCATCCTCCAGGTCTCGGTCCCGACGGCCTCCGGGCAGATCCCGATGGCCGTGCTGATGAAGGCGCTCGGGATGAAGAACGACGAGGAGATCTACCAGGCGGTCCTCGGCGAACTCCTCCCGCTGGACGAACCGTTCGTCCAGACGATGAAGCACCTTCTCAACGTCAACTTGGAAGAGTGCGTCGCCAAGAAGCTCTACCCTCCCGAGGGGATCCAGTCCACGGAGGACGCGCTCCTCTACCTCGAGAAGAAGTTCGCGACGGGCCAGGCGAAGGAGTACCGCCAGCGCAAGGTCGACGGCATCCTCGACCGGTCGCTCCTCCCCCACCTCGGCGATGCGAAGGCCGACCGCCTGAAGAAGGCGCTCTACCTAGGACGCATGGCGCGCACGGTCCTCGAGCTGCACCTCAAGGAGCGGGGCGAGGACGACAAGGACCACTACGCGAACAAGCGGCTCAAGCTCGCCGGCGACCTCATGGAGGACCTGTTCCGGGTCGCGTTCGCTCTCCTGCTCAAGGACCTGAAGTACCAGTTGGAGCGCTCATTCGCACGGAAGAAGGATCTGCGGATCGCCTCGGCGATCCGACCCGACCTCCTCACCCAGCGGCTCGTCCACGCGCTCGCGACCGGCAACTGGGTCGGCGGCCGCTCCGGGGTCAGCCAGGTGCTCGACCGCACGAGCCACATGTCCACCATCTCCCATCTGCGCCGCGTCACGAGCCCCCTCACGCGCACGCAGCCCCACTTCGAGGCCCGGGACCTGCACCCGACGCAGTTCGGACGGCTCTGCCCCAACGAGACGCCGGAAGGTCAGAACTGCGGACTCGTCAAGAACTACGCCCTGTGCGTCGACGTCTCCGAAGGCGCCGACGAGGAGGAGGTCGCCCTCCTGCTCCGGGACCTGAACACGCGCGAGATCGGACCCGAGGTGTTCCACGAGGGCGCCTCCACGAAGGGACGGCGCGCGGCGCGGGTGTACGTGAACGGCAACCTGATCGGACTCCACTCGACCCCGCAGGAGCTCGTCCGCGAGATCCGGGACCGCCGGCGCTCGGGGACGCTCTCCCCGACGCTGGGCGACCGGTCGTACGAGATCAACGTCCGCTATGACGAGGTGATGAACGAGGTCATCGTCCACGCCGACTCCGGACGGCTGCGCCGCCCGCTCGTCGTCGTCAAGGACGGGGCCCCGAAGGTCAACCGCTCCGACCTCGAGGAGATGACCCGCGGCGCCGTCAGCTACACCGACCTGATCCATCAGGGGAAGGTCGAGTGGCTCGACGCCGAAGAGGAGGAGGACTCCCTCATCGCGCTCGACCCGTACCGATCCCCCGACCGCTGCGACCATTGTGGGCGCGAGCTGTCCCGGGGCGACGTGACGTGGATAACGGCCGGCGAGACCGGTCCGAAGGCGAAGGTCGAGTGCCACCACTGTGGCAACGAGATCGCCACGGAGAACCTGCTCACCGTCTCCCACTCTCACCTCGAGATCGACCCGAACATGATGCTCGGCGTCTGCACGGGGCTCATCCCGTACTGCGAGCACAACGCCACGCCCCGGAACACCATGGGCGCGGCGATGGCGAAGCAGGCGCTCGGCGTCGAGTCGGTGAACTACCGCCGGCGGCCGGACACCCGCGGACACCTGCTCCACTACCCGCAGGCCCCGCTGTTGCGCACCCGCACCATGCGGTACGTCCACTTCACCGAGCGACCGGCCGGCCAGAACTTCGTCGTCGCCGTGCTGTCGTTCGAGGGCTACAACATGCAGGACGCCCTCGTCTTCTCGCGGGCGGCGATCGACCGCGGCCTCGGCCGCTCGTCGTTCTTCCGCACGTACCGCGGCGAGGAGCGCAAGTACCCCGGCGGTCAGGAGGACCGCTTTGAGATCCCCCGCCCGGACGTCACCGGCGCCCGCGTCGACACGTCGTACCGCAACCTCGGGGAGGACGGCCTGATCTTCCCCGAGCTCGAGGTTACCGAAGGGGACGTGCTGATCGGCAAGACGTCGCCCCCGCGCTTCCTCGAGGAGAAGACCGACCTGCTCACGCCCCAGAAGCGCCGCGAGACGTCCGTCACGGTCCGGGCCGGCGAAGGCGGCTGGGTCGACGGCGTCATCCTGACCGAAGGGGAGAACATCTCCAAGCTCGTCAAGGTCAAGGTCCGCAACCAGCGGGTCCCGGAGCTCGGCGACAAGTTCGCCTCCCGCCACGGGCAGAAGGGCGTCATCGGGCTCATCGTTAACCCCGAGAGCATGCCGTTCACCCGCGACGGCGTGACCCCGGACCTGATCATCAACCCGCACGCCATCCCGTCGCGGATGACCGTCGCCCACGTGCTCGAGATGTTGGGCGGCAAGGTCGGCGCGCTCGACGGCCGCACCATCGACGGCACGGCGTTCAGCGGCGAGCGCGAGGAGGCGCTCCGCCAGTCGCTCCAGCGCCTCGGCTTCCAGCCGAGCGGGCGCGAGACGATGTACGACGGCATGACCGGGCGCAAGCTCGACGCCGAGATCTTCGTCGGCGTGATCTACTACCAGAAGCTCCACCACATGGTCGCGGGCAAGATGCACATGCGCTCGCGCGGTCCCGTCCAGATCCTGACCCGGCAGCCGACGGAAGGCCGCTCCCGCCAGGGCGGTCTGCGGTTCGGGGAGATGGAACGCGATTGTCTCATCGGCCACGGCGTGGCGATGGTGATCAAGGATCGTCTGCTCGACGAGTCCGACGGCACCGTCCAGTACGTCTGCGGCAACACCGAGTGCGGGCACATCGCGATCCCCGATACCCGGGCCGGCTCGCTCCGCTGCCCGAGCTGCGGGAACACGTCATCGATCTACCCGGTCGAGATGAGCTACTCGTTCAAGCTCCTCATGGAGGAGCTGATCTCTCTCGGTGTGATGATGCGGCTCCAGCTCGAGGACATGCGGTAGGAGGATCCATGGCGCAAGGTTTGTCCAAGAAGATCAAGAGCCTGCAGTTCGCCTTCTTGTCGCCCGACGAGATCCGCCGCATGAGCGCCGTGAAGGTCATCACGGCGGACACGTACGACGACGATGGCTACCCGATCGAGATGGGCCTCATGGACCTCCGGCTGGGGGTCATCGAGCCGAACCTGCGCTGCCGCACCTGCGGCGGACGGGTCAACGAATGCCCCGGCCACTTCGGGATCATCGAGCTCGCCATGCCCGTGATGCACGTCGGCTACGCCAAGGAGATCAAGCACCTGCTCCAGGCGACGTGCCGCGCCTGCGGACGCCTTCTGCCCGGCGCGCCCGCCCGCGGCGGCACCGGTGGCACTTCCGAGATCGGCGACGAGGAAGGTGCGGCCCCCGCGCCCCGCGAGACGAAGGAGGAGCGCGTCTGCGCCCACTGCCACGAAGTGCAGCAGAAGATCGTCCTCGACAAGCCGACGACGTTCCGCGAGAACGGCCACAAGATCACCCCGAAGGAGGTCCGCGCCCGTCTGGAACGGATCCCCGATGACGATGTGCGGGAGCTCGCCCTGAACCCGAAGTTCGGACGCCCGGAGTGGATGGTCCTCACCGTGCTGCCCGTCCCGCCGGTCCAGGTCCGCCCGTCCATCACCCTCGAGAGCGGGGAACGGAGCGAGGACGACCTGACGCACAAGCTCGTCGACGTGCTTCGGATCAACCAGCGTCTCCGCGAGAACCGTGACATGGGCGCACCCCAGCTCGTCGTCGAAGACCTGTGGGAGCTTCTCCAGTACCACGTCACCACCTACTTCGACAACCAGACGAGCGGCATCCCGCCGGCGCGCCACCGCTCCGGGCGCCCGTTGAAGACGCTCGCCCAGCGCCTGAAGGGGAAGGACGGACGGTTCCGTTCGAACCTCTCGGGGAAGCGCGTGAACTTCTCCGCGCGGACGGTCATCTCGCCGGACCCGCTCCTCTCGATCAACGAGGTCGGCATCCCGGTCGAGGTCGCCCGCGCCCTCACCGTGCCGCTCGAGGTCACCGAGCACAACCAGGCGATCGCCAAGGCGCTCGTCAAGGGCGGCCCGAACCCACCGGCCGTAGGACGGGCGCTCTACGCGTGCGGCGTGAACTATCTGATCCGCGAGGACGGCCAGCGGATCAAGGTCATGGAGAAGAACGCCGAGGCGTGCGCCGAGCTCGTCCAGCCCGGCTGCGTCGTCGAACGGCAGCTCATCGACGGGGACATCGTGCTGTTCAACCGGCAGCCGTCGCTCCACCGCATGAGCATGATGGCGCACTTCGTCCGGATCCTCCCCCACAAGACGTTCCGGTTCAACCTCTGCGACTGTCCGCCGTACAACGCGGACTTTGATGGCGACGAGATGAACCTGCACGTGCTCCAGAGCCAGGAAGCGCGGGCGGAAGCGAAGGTCCTGATGAAGGTGGAGGAGCACATCCTCTCGCCCCGGTACGGCGGACCGATCATCGGGATGCTCCACGACCACATCACGGCGGCGTTCCTGCTGACGTACATGAATCCGCACTACTCGCGGAGCGAGGTCACCTTCCTCCTCTCCAAGAACCCGAGCTACACGGTCCCGCCCCCGGCGGGGACCGAGAAGGACGGGAGCCCGTACTGGACCGGGAAGCAGATCTTCTCGCTGACGCTCCCGAAGGACCTGAATCTCGAGTTCCGGTCGAACATCTGGAACCGCTGCGACTGCCCGCCCCGCAAGTGCGAGCACGACAGCTACGTCGTGGTCGAGAACGGCGTGCTGTTGTTCGGAACGATCGACAAGAAGGCGATCGCCTTCGAGAAGGGCGCCATCCTGGACGCCATCGCCCGGGTGAACGGCATGCCGCGCGCGCGGGTCTTCCTCGACGAGATGAGCCGACTGACGATCACCGCGATCGCCCTCAAGGGGCTCTCCACCGGGATCGACGACGAGGACGTCCCCGAGAGCGCCCGGAAAGAGATCCGGACCGTCCTCGCCGACGCCCACGACGCCGTCACCAAGCTCGTCGACCAGTACCACAAGGGGCAGCTTGAGCAGATGCCGGGCCGCTCGCTCGCCGAGACGCTCGAGGTGCAGGTGCGGCGTGACCTCGGCAAGGCGCGGGACCAGGCGGGCGACATCGCGGGCCGGTACCTCGGTCTCGAGAACCCGGCCGTGATTCTCGCGAAATCCGGGGCTCGGGGCTCCATGCTGAACCTGACGCAGATGGCCGGCGCCGTCGGACAGCAGTCCGTGCGCGGCGAGCGCCTGATGCGCGGGTACTTCAACCGGACGCTGCCGCACTTCACGCGGGGCGACCTCGGCGCCGACGCGCGCGGCTTCGTCTCGTCGAGCTACAAGCTCGGCCTCTCCCCCACGGAGTACTTCTTCCACTCCATGGGCGGGCGCGAGGGTCTCGTCGATACCGCCGTCCGGACGAGCCGCAGCGGCTACATGCAGCGCCGGCTGATCAACGCCCTCGAGGACATCAAGGTCGTCGAGGACGGCACGGTGCGCAACACCGCCGGCAGCATCATCCAATACAGCTACGGGGAGGACGGCATCGATCCGACCCGGTCGTTCCAGGGTGAGCCCGTGCCCGTCGAGGAGCTCGTCGTCGGCGCCCTCGGCCGGAAGTACCGCCCGACCGCCGACTCACCCGGGGAGGGCCCAACTGGCGCCCCGCCCGTGACGGAAGAGGAGATGGACCTGCTCGCCGAGGCCCAGGCCGAGGAAGAGAGCGAGGAAGAGGAGTCCGAGGATTTCACCCCGCCCGAGGAAGGCGGCGACTTCGGAGGCGAGTAAGATGGCAGAACCGAAGCGCCCTCACGGGGCGATGGAAGAGCGGATCCGCGCGCAGCTGAAGACCTCCGGCGCCGTGCTGCCGACCCGGCTCGTCGAGCTGCTCGCCGAGAAGCTCCAGCACTCGCGGGTCTCCCCGGCCGAGCTGAAGAAGGTCGTCGCCGCGATCGCCGCGCAGTACTCGAAATCCCGCGTCGACCCCCACGAGTCCGTGGGGATCATCGCGGCGCAGTCGATCGGCGAGCCCGGGACGCAGATGACGCTCCGTACCTTCCACTACGCAGGGGTCGCCGAGATGAACGTGACGCTCGGCCTGCCCCGGCTCATCGAGCTCGTCGACGCCCGACGCGTCCCGTCGACCCCCATGATGACCGTCCACGTCGTGAAGGCGACGCGCGGTCACCGCGAGGAGGTCGAGCGGATCGCGCTCCAGATCGAGGTCACGACCGTCCCCGACGTCGCGGCGATCGGCACCGTCGTCGAGGACCTGAAAGTCGTCATCACGCCCCAGGTCGATCTGATGGCGTCGCGTGGCGTCAAGCGCGCCGACCTCGAGCGCGGTCTCAC
>JAKIVR010000033.1 GCA_022750455.1 Thermoplasmata archaeon
GTTGGGAAGCTACACGGGCGGGCAGACGACGACGGGCGTGACCGTGACGGCGCCGATCACGGAGACCGCCTCGTTCGCGCCTGCGGCCCCCACCGCCACCACGGCCAGTTCTACGAGCCTATGGTCCAACCCGGCTGTCTGGGCGGGCTTGGGGATTCTGGGGCTCATCGTCGGGATCGGAGCGGCGTTCGTTCTGACCCGGACCCGTCGTCCCCCGCCGCCCCCGGAGCCCGCGCAGGATTCGGAGAGCGCGCCCGAGCCTCCGGTCGAAACGGACGGAGGTTCCCCGTGACGCGCGGGGGAGCCCAGCTACGGGCCGGCGCTCCTCGATGGAGCTCGGTCGCCATCGTTCTCGTGATGATCGTGGGAGGTCTCGGGATCGGCCTGCTGTCGCCCCACGCCGTCGCGGCGATTCCCCCGGGGACCGGGCCGGCGGCCCACCCCCAGTCGTTCGCGACACCGTCCCCTCCGCCTCCTCCCGGCTCTCCCAACCGCGGGACGTTCCTCACGACCACCCCAATCCCGGATCCGAGCGTGGGCGAGCAGAGTTGCCTCGCGGGTTGGTGCGTGAATGCGTCGAACGACCCGTCGATCAACCGGACGTCCACGGGGCTGCTCGCCGTGGCGTACACGGCCTATACCAACCAATCCCCGTGCCTGTTGCCCCAGACGGAGAACACGAGTCTGGTGGAGATCGGATTTGTCACCTCCTCGAACGACGGGGCGAACTGGAGCTCCCCCGAATACCTCGGCAATCCGGATTGTAGCACCCCCAACGTCACGGAGTACCCGAACGCGTGGGAACCGAGCCTCACGTCGCTCGCCAACGGGACGTTGGTGCTGGCGTATATCGAGTTCAACGTCACGACGACCGAACTGCTGCCCGTCGAGGGCTTCAGCTCCGGCCAGTGGAATGTTCCGTACGACCGGCTCGTCGTGACCGAGAGCTACGACAACGGGGCCGTGTGGAGCACGCCAACGGTCCTCAACTCTTCGGCGGACCCGTCGTTGAACGGCAGCGCCTTCGCCCCCATGCGGCCGTGGGTGGACGCGAGCGGATCCACGGTCTACGTGACCTGGATGAACCTCACTACGGTTCTCGGGGCCGGAACGGGATCCAGCGCGGTGCACCTGCTCGTCTCCACGGATGGCGGCGTCAGCTGGGGAGCTTCCATCGATCTGCCGACGGTCGAGTCCCAAGGCAACTCCATCGCGCTCAATCCGACCGTGACGGTGTTGCCGAACGGTCTCGTACTCGTCGCGTACGTCACGAACGTCACCTTTGAGAGCAGCTATGATTGCACGAGCGGAGGGTGCCTCACCGATGTCTGGATCGCGGACGTCGTCGTCCTCTCCTCCATCAACAACGGGACGACGTTCACGGCTCCGGTGTCGGCCGCCTCCGGGGTGCTGCTCGGACCTCCGATCGACCTCGAGACCCAGGGGGAGTTCTTCTCGCCGTCGCCCCAGTTCGCGTACAGCCCGCTGGACGGCGAGCTCTACCTGACATACAGCGCCGGCGCGGCGCTCACGGAGTGCTTCTCCGGGAGCTGCTACGCGGATTTCGCCCCGCACCATGTGTTCCTCGTGAGCTCCAACACGAGCGGAGCGACGTGGACGACTCCCACCGAACCCACGCCGCAGCTCGACGGGTACGGGGACTTCGGACCCAACATGCTCTACAATCCGGCGATCGCGGTCTCTCCGTCGGGGACTGTCAACCTCGCCTTCAGCTACGACAACTACTCGGTGTGCGGCGAGGGGTTCTTCGGTCAGTTCTGTGGACCCCAGTACCAGGTGTTCACGACCTCCACGGATGATGGGGCCACGTTCGCCCCCCCCGTGCTCGTCACCGACAACGCCACCCAGCTGCTCGACGACCCGAACAATCCGGACGGGGAGTACGCGACCATGGTCGCGGCCGGCTCCTCGGTCTGGAGTGCGTGGACCATCGATGAGTGCGCCGGCTGGAACCAATCGAACGTGTACTCCAATTGCACGTGGCCCGGAGCAGGCGGTGTCTCCCAGATCGAGGTGTCGGAGCCGTATACGGGAACCGGCCTCACGCTGACGTTCACGGAGACGGGACTTCCGGCGGGGACTTCGTGGAGCGCGAACGTTCTCGGGAACCTGCGCCAGGCGTCCGCTCCGACGAACTTGGTCGTCAGCGGGATCCCATCCGGCGAGAATCTTCTCTGGAATGTCACGAACGTCGCCCCGTACGGGATCCGATACTTTGCGACGCCGACGCCCGCCCCGCCCTACACTATCACCACCTCCACGACCGTGACGTACGCGTACGCGCAACAGTACCTGGTCAACCTCACCACCGTGCCGTACCTCCCCTCCCAACCCAACTACGGGTTCTGCGAACCGGGGTACCCGGCCTTCACCTGGGACTTCCCGATCTGCCCGACGGTGAACTGGAACATCACACCTGTGCCGGGCGACCAGTGGGTCGACTCCGGGGGTAGTCTGGCCGTCAGCACGAGCCCGGTCACCTCGATCTATTGCACCGGCACGTGCTATGGGACCGACTATCTCAACGTGACGTTCCTGTCCTGGACCGGCACGGGGGCGGGGAGCATCAACACGACCGCGAACTCCACCACGCTGGTCGTGAACGGGCCGATCAACGAGACCGCCAACTACCAGATCAACGGGTGGTGCTACTACTACACCGGCGCGACCCAATGCGAGGCGAGCAACGCCTCGCTCGGGTTCCATGAGAGCGGATTGCCGGCCGGCACGCAGTGGGGGGTCACCCTCAGCTCGGACGGAAACGTCCAAGTGAATCAGAGCTCGACCCCGTGGATCGCGGCGACAGGCCTCGCCACGACCGGACTCGTCGACTACGTGCCGTGGACCGTACCCGACCCCGCCACCGGCGAGGTATGGATCCCTACCTCCACCCCCCCGTCGCCGGTCGAGCTACCGGGGGACCGGGTCGTTCAGATCAACTACACGCTGGGCGCTCCGGATACCGCCAGCTTCCCCGCATACGCCCTCCCCTCCGGACTGTTCAACGGGACTCCGTGGTCGTATTCGATCGACGGGGTGAGCTACGGCGTTGAGAACGGAAGCAGCTCCGAGTTCGAACTGACCGGGGGGACACACACGCTCACGGCCGGTCCGGCCGTCCTGGCCAACGGAACGCGGTTCGTCGCGTCGGGCACTTCGGTCGACGCGTACGTGGAGAATGGGAGCTGGCAGAACTCCACCGTCGTTCCCTCGACGGTTTCGATCGATGGGCCATCGTTCTTGTACTTCAACTACACGCCCCAGTACCGGGTCACGGTGACCAACAGCTTGGGCGGGACGGCGACGCCCCTCAGCCAGTGGGTCGCCCCCGGGGCCGCGGTCGACCTGATGGCGGTCCCCTCGCCCGGTGACCACTTCGTCGCATGGACCGGGAGCGGATCGGGCTCGGGGAGCGGAACGACCGAGGCGCTGACCGTCCACCCCGAGGGTCCGATCCGGGAGCTCGCGACGTTCGCGCCGAACGGACTCCCGCTGTGGAACGTCACGGTCCAGCAGAGCTCGTTACCGAGCCGGACCTCCTATGAGGTCACGTTGGGCAATCAGACATACTCCGGGACGGGCCCGTCGTTCGTCATCCCCGGGATCCTCGGCGGGACCTACGGCGTGGAACTCCCGTACGTCGCGGCCAACGGCACGAACGGGACACGCTACCTCGGTTCGGTCCAATCGACCTCGTTCGCTCTGGGCAACGGAAGCTCGTTGGTGATTGGCGCGAGCGGAACGCTGAACCTGACGTTCGCCGCTCAGTACTTGCTGACGGTCTCTTCCTCGGGCAATGGGACCGTGAGCCCGACCCCGGGGACCTCGTGGGTCGACGCCGGTGCGATCGAGATGCTGCAGGCGACCCCCGACCCGGGAAACCAAGTCGTCGGTTGGACCGGCTTGGGAGCCGCCGCGGTGACGAGTAGCGATGCGTCGATCACCGTGACCGTGACCAGCCCCGTTCTGGAGAACGTTCAGTTCGGAGCGATCCCGACCGTCGCCCCCTTGACGTACGCGCTGGCGATCACCGAAACGGGCTTGCCCGCGGGCACCCTGTGGAGCGCCTCTCTCCCGGGCGGTACGGGAGTGAGCTCTACGAGTTCCACGATCTCGGTCTCCGGGTTAAATGGAACGTACCTCGTCGAGATCCCCATTGTCGGGGGCACCGCCGGCGTCCGGTACGTCCCGGGGACGGCGAACAACTCCGAGCCCGTGACTGGTCCCGGCGCATCGCTCGCCGTGGTGTTCACGACCGAGTTCCTGCTGAGCGTGACGTCGTCGATCGGGGGCTCCGTCTCTCCGTCGGGCTCCTGGGTCGACAACGGAAGTTCCGTGTCGCTCACCGCCACCGCGTCCACAGGAAATGAGTTCGAGTACTGGAACGGGACGGGGACCGGGTCCTATACGGGTACGGCGACCTCCACCACGCTCCTCATCTCGGGACCCATCAGCGAGGTCGCGACGTTCGAACCGGTGCCGACCCCAGTCGTTCCCGCCGCCGCCCCTTCGAACGACAATGGTCTTCCGATCGCGCTCGGGCTTCTCCTCGCCTTGCTCGTGGTGGGGTTGGTCATGGGCGTGCTGATCTTCCGACGCTCCCCGTCGCCCCCGACCCAAAGCTGGGACGGACCCGAGGGGACGGCGTCGCTGACCCCGGAGGCGACCGAACCGCCCACCTCGGGCACTGCCGCGGAAGAACCGGCGGTCGATGAGTTCGGCGCCACGATGCCGGAGAAGTAGTCCCCGACAGCGGGAGCCTATATCCCCCGGGACGGGTGGTCGCCTGACATGTCTGGGAGCGGCGCCATCCGCACCAAGCGAACGGGGGCTGTCGAAGAGATCACCATCGCCCGGCCGGAGCGGCTGAACGCGTTGGACGTCCCCACATTCCGCGAGCTACGGGAGGCGTTGCAGGAGGCCGGCCTCGACCGGAGCGTTCGCGCCGTGGTGCTGACGGGCGAGGGTGCCGCGTTCTGCGCGGGGGGCGATGTCGCGGCGATGGAAGAGCACCGTGCCAGGGGCGAGCTCCCGAAGCTGTTCCACGAACTGACCGGTGAGCAGGAGCTCTCCGTGCGCGAGATCCTCACCATGCCAAAGCCGGTCGTGGCGGCTCTCCCGGGCGTCGCCGCGGGCGGAGGGCTGTCGCTCGCGCTGGCCTCCGACTGGCGGATCGGCTCCCCGAAGGCGTTGCTCGTCCCCGCGTTCCCCGGTCTGGGCGCCGTGCCGGATGGCGGCCTGACCTACTTCTTGCCCCACTTCTTGGGGATCGGACTCGCCCAAGAGATGTTGTACACCCGCGCCCGGGTCCCGGCGGACCGGGCCCGGGAGCTGGGGCTTCTCCACGAGGTCGTGGCCGCCGACCAGCTCTGCGCTCGCGCCGCGGAACGGGCCGCCGAGCTCGCGGAAGGGCCGACGTTCGCGTTCGGCTGGATGAAGCGGCTGATGCTGTCCGCCTACTCCGAAGGTCTCGAGACCCAGATGGCGCTCGAGCGTCGGGGCGCGGTCGAAGCGGCCCGGGGTCCCGAGCTCTCGGAGGGGATCCTCGCATTCAAGGAGAAGCGTCCCCCGCGCTTCCCGCCCCCGGCTCACTGAGCCGGTCCCGGCCACGCCCTCTCGAGAAGCGTGTCGAGCCGCGCTCGCACGGCTGGCCACTCGCTCGCCACGATCCCATACCGGACCGACGTGCGCCAGAGACCTTTCGGGAGAAGGATATGCTCGCGGGTGATCCCCTCGCGCACGGCCCCGAGACGTTCAATCGCCCGCTGGGAGCGTAGGTTCCGGAGGTCGGTCTTGAACTCGACGCGGTGGCACGCCTCGACATCGAACGCGTATCGGAGCAGGAGCAGCTTCGACTCGGTGTTGACCGGGGTGTTCCACCACCGGCGGCCCAACCACGTCCCCCCGATCTCGACGTGGGACTCCTCCCGGTCGATCGTGAGGAACCGGGTCATTCCCAGCGGAGTGCACGAGGCGGACTCCACCTGGACGAAGGCGAGGGTCAGCCCGTCCCGCTGCTGGGCCAAGAGGTTCTCGACCCAACGCCGCATCGCCTCGGGTTCCCGAAGGTCTCCGGCACGAGTGAACTCCCAGATGGTCGGGTCGTCGCTGGCGGCCCGCAGGCCGTCGACATGCTCCAGGGAGAGCGGGAGGAGCCAAACGTACCGGCCTTGGAGCTCGACGGGAGTGCGGAACTGTACGGGCATCGAGCTACTCCGTGTCTAGGATTCTTACCGTTATCGCCGCCTGAATTCGGGCCCGGTTCCCCTCGCTCCAGCGTCGGCCGGGGGGCGTCCGGGGGAGCCCTCAAATACGTTCCCGAGGTGGTTCGCGCTCGAAGGGGTGGGCCGAAGGAGGTTCCCAATGGTGGACGGCGTCACACTGCTGCTCGTCTTCATCGGGGTCGCCGCCGTGTTCGGGGTCGGCTCGCTCATCTCGAACCGAATGCTCGGGGCGAAGGCCCGCCGGGCGTACCTGGCCCCGCTCACCTACGAGTGCGGCCAAGAGCCCGAGGGAGAGGCCCAGATCGACTTCCCGACCCAGCACTACACCTTCGCCATCGTCTTTGTCGCCGTCGACATCATGGGGTTCCTTCTCTCCTTGTGGGCCCTGACGTTCCGCTCATTGCAGAACCCCTGGGCTCCGACCGTATTCGCCGCCGGGTTCACGGCGCTCGCCCTGGCGGGGATCTACTACGCCCTCTCGGGCGAGAAGAAGTGGGTCGTATGAGCACCCCCGTGACGGGCGCCGCGAAGGTCCCCTCGGCCGAGCCGGCTCCGACCGAAGGGGACCTCCCGATGGTCGATCAACCGGCGGTGTCGTTCGTCGAGATCGAGACGCTGCGGGCGCGCGAGTTCATCCCCGCCGCCAAGGAAGCGCTCAGCTCCATGGCGCTCGAGAAGGGCCAGGCCGAGGTGATCCGACCCGTCTTCAACTGGGCCGGCCGGAACTCGCTGTTTCCGTTGCACTGGGGTCTCGCATGTTGTGCGATCGAATTTGCCGCCGCGTTCGGGGCGCGCTGGGACGCCGAACGATTCGGGGTCGTCCCGCGCTCGTCCCCCCGGCAGTGCGATCTGATGATCGTCAACGGGACCGTCACGTGGAAGGTCGCGCACAAGCTCATCACGCTGTACGAGCAGATGCCGGACCCGAAGTGGGTCATCGCCATGGGCAACTGCGCCACCGGCGGCGGTCCATTCCGGACGGCGTACTCCGTCGTCCCCGGCGTGGACAAGCTCGTGCCGGTCGACGTCTACATCGCGGGGTGCCCTCCGCGCCCGGAGGCGCTCTTGGATGGGATCCTCCGTCTGGAACAGCTGATCCGCGACCGCCGGGAGTGAACGGAGAGGCCCGAGGCGAGTCGCAATGGTCGGGGAAGATATCGGCGAGCGGCTGGCGGGTCACTGGGGCACCGACCGTCTCCATATCGAGCCGTTTCCCGGCACGGCGGGCAAGGTCCGGTTCGATCCAGCGCTCGTCCTCGATGTCCTCCGCGTCATGCGCGATGAGCTGCAGTTCGCCCACCTCGCGATGGTCGCCGGCATCGACTGGGAGAAGCACCGCGAAGTGCTCTATGCCCTCTGGTCCGACGAGCGCAAACAGTACATCCTCCTCTCGGCCGACATCCCGGCGGAAGCGGCGCACATCGAAAGCGCGAGTTCAATCTACCCGTCGGCCAACTGGCACGAGCGGGAGGCCTGGGAGCTCGTCGGGATCACCTTCGACCACCACCCGGACCTCCGGCACCTGTTGACGCCGGACGGGTACAAGTTCCACCCGCTGCTCCGCTCGTTCAAGCTGCACGAGCCGGAGACGCTGGAGGTGAAGCGGCGCGATGTCTGAGATGTGGATCAACATGGGGCCCCAACACCCCATGACGCACGGCCTCTGGAACCTGCGGGTCAAGATCGACGGCGAGATCGTCGTCGACGTCGACGCCGAGATGGGGTACCTCCACCGCGGGATCGAGAAGATCTCCGAGGACCGCCACTACAATGAAGTGATCACGCTGATGGATCGCTGCTGCTACGTCGCGGGGATGGCGTGGGAGCACCTCTACATCCTCGCCGCCGAGGAGGCCCTCCACGTGACCGTGCCCGAACGGGCCCTCTACATCCGGGTGATGTCCGAGGAGTTCCAACGGGTGGCGTCCCACCTGATGTGGTACGCCGCGTTCGTCCAGGACATCGGCCTCCTCACGCCGTTCCTGTACGGGATGCGGGACCGGGACCTGATCCTCGACCTGTTCCAGAGCTACACCGGCGGGCGGATGACGTACGAATACATGCGCGTCGGCGGGGTCCGCAACGACATGCCCCCCGGATTCACCGACCGGGCCCGCAAGCTCTGCACGTGGCTGATCGACCGGTTCAAGGAGTACGACACGCTCTGCCTCGCCTCGACCATCTTCCACAAGCGATGCGACAATATCGGGGTCCTGAAGGCGGCGGCGTGCCGCAAACACGGGGTGACCGGTCCGATGCTCCGCTCGGCGGGCGTCAAGGCGGACATCCGCAAGGACCGTCCGTACGCGGCGTACGACCGTGTGGAGTTCGACGTACCGGTCCAGCAGGACGCGGACGTGACCGCCCGCTACCTGATCCGGATGGAGGAGATGCGGCAGTCGATCCGGATCATCCGCCAGACGCTCGACTGGCTCGACGCCCACCCGGGGCCGGTCATCGCCCCTCAACTCCCGCGCTGGCTCGGGGCCCCGTACGCTCCGATCGGCAACGAAGGGTACCTCCTCAAGCGAAACTACCCCCACGGGCTCGGTTTCTCGGCGATCGAGGAGCCCCACGGCGAGGCGCTCGCGTACTTGGTGAACGACGGGGGCGAGCACCCGTACCGGGTCAAGTTCAAGTCCCCGGTCTTCGCCAACATCTCCGCCGTCCGAGAGTACGTGGTTGGATACCACGTCGCGGACATCCCCCCGATCATGGGCAGCGTCGACATCTGCGTGGGCGAGGTCGACCGGTAGGAGGTTCCGAACATGCTCTCGTTGTACTCGGTCGCCTACGATCTGATCAGCATCCCCCTGACGGCGATCGCGGCCCACCTCCCCGCGCCGCTCTCGGCGTGGCTCGTGAATACGACCCTGCTCAATGTGCTCGGCGCCCTGGTGTTCTGTGCGATCCTGCTCGGCGCGAGCATGATCAACACGATCATGCTGATCTGGTTCGAGCGCAAGATGCTCGGCCGCTTCATGGACCGGCGCGGCGCGATGCACGTGGGCTTCGCGGGCCTGTTGCAGAACTTCGCCGATGGTTTGAAGCTGTTCCGCAAGAACACCCGTCGCCCCAAGGACGCCGATTTCGTGGGCTTCTACGCCGCCCCCACCGCGTACATGGTCTCGTCGCTCGTCATGTTCGCGATCCTCCCGGTCTCGACCGGGTGGAGCGCCGGGGCCCTCCCGCTGAGCCTCCTGCTCGCCCTCGTGGTGTTCTCGTTCGCGCCGCTGTTCATCTTCCTGAGCGCCTGGTCGTCCGCGAACAAGTACTCCCTGCTCGGCGGGATGCGATCGGCCGCCCAGATGATCGCCTACGAGGTACCGATCCTTCTCGCGGTGGTCGCGGTCGTGGTGCTCTCGGGGAGCTTCGACCTCACCACGATCGTCTACGAGCAGCAGAATTACTGGTTCTGGGCCCCACTATTCCTCGCGCTGATCGTCTTCGTCGCCGGGATGCTGGCCGAGATGGAGCGGATCCCGTTCGACCTTCCCGAGGCCGAGGCGGAGCTCGTGGAGGGGTGGAACACGGAGTTCGGCGGGATGCTGTTCGCCTTCTTCATGCTCGCCGACTACGTCCGGGCCCTCGTCGGATGCTTCCTGATCGTGCTCCTCTTCCTCGGGGGCTGGACGATGCCGGGCTGGGTCCCGGCGAGTGCGACCAGCTTCCCCCTCGCGGGGATCTTCTGGTTCATGCTGAAGACGTACCTCGTCTTCGGCGTGTTCATCTGGATCCGCGCCTCGCTCCCCCGGGTCCGGACCGACCAGCTCCTCCGGGTCGGATGGATGCGGATGGTACCTCTGTCACTTCTCTCGATCGTCCTCGCGGTCGCCGTCGTGCTCACCAAGTGCCTGCCGGTGATCGGATGCGTTCCGGGGATCGGGGGAGGGTAGGTAGCACTCCATGAGCACCCCCGAGACCTCATCCCGGCCGCCGAACGACAACCCGATCCTCTGGGTGGCGAAGCCGCTCCTGACGGCCGCGAAGCAGTTCCGCAAGAGCCTGTTCCGTCCGTCGACGATCGTCTACCCGTTCGAGCGGCTTGAGGATCCGAAGTTCCGCGAGGAAGTGGCCGTCGCCGCCGGCAAGCCGATCGGGATCGGCGCGGTCTGGGACAACTACCGCGGGGTCCACGCGCTCAACATCGACACGTGCATCTCCTGCAACCTCTGCGCGTTCAGCTGCCCCGATCTCTGCATCGACATGGTCAACGTTGCCGGGGGCGATCCGAAACACCCGAAGAAGTGCCCCGAGATTGACTACGGCAAGTGCAGCTACTGCGGATTCTGCTCGGACGCGTGCCCGGAGGGCTGCCTGACCATGACGACCCGGTACGAGCTCTCGGTCACCAAACGCGCGGACATGGTCTTCTCGCCGGAGCGGTTGTACCAGGTCTACGAGCAGAAGCTCCCCATGAACCCGATCCGGCTGGAGCGGCCGGAGAACGAGGACCAGATCCTGCTCGACCCGCCGGTCTGCATCGGCTGCAACGCGTGCGCCCGCGACTGCCCGACGAAGTGCATCACGATGCTGGACATCGTCAAGCCGACCGCCGCTCCGGGAGAGAAGATGCCCAAGCGGATCTGGAAGGAGCCCGTCATCAACGACTCCGACTGCGTCCGGTGCGGCACCTGCATCTCCGTCTGCCCCAAAGAATGCCTCTTCTGGGGGACTCGCAAGTGAGCCTGGCGGACTGGGCGTTCCTCGCGCTCGGGGCCGTCGCCGTGGTCACGGCCGCCGCATCGCTGCTCGTCCGGGAGCTCGTGCACACCATTCTGTGGATTGCCACGTTCTTCGTCGCCCTGGCGGCCCTGTACTTCCTCCTCGAGGCTCCGTTCCTGGGGGTGCTGCAGCTCGGCGTCTACGCCGGAGCGGTCACCATCCTTCTGCTGTTCGGGGTGATGGTCACCAGGAAACGGATCTTCTCGCGGGAGGCCGCGACGGGGCTGCGTCCGGCCCCCATCGCAGCGGCCGGCCTCGCGGCCGTGGTGGTCGGGGCCGTAGCGGTCGAGGTCGGCGGAGTCGCGGGACTCCCCTCGTCCCCGCAACCGTACGAAACGACCTCCCTCTCCGCCGCCCTGTTCGGGACGTATGGACCGTGGTTGTGGCTCCTCGGACTCGTCATGATGGCGGCGCTCGCCGGCGCGATCTATCTCGTACGGGAGGGGCGCGAGTGACCCTCGATCCGTTCACGACGGCCGGTCTGGTGGGCCTCTCCGGTGCCCTTCTGGGCATCGGGCTGTTCGGCATTGTGACCCGGCGCAACTTCATCCTGCTGCTCGTCGCCATCGAGATCGCCATCAACGCGGCGGTCCTCAACTTCGTCTACTTCGCCGCGTTCGCTTCCAACCCCAGCTCCGGGCTCAACGGCCAGTCCGCGGCGATCGTCGTGATCGGGCTGGCGGCGACCGAGATCGCGGTAGGCTTGGCGATCGTCCTGGCGCTGAACCGGATCCGGGGCTCGATCAACGTCACCGAGGCGACCGCGCTCAAATTGTAAGGTGGGTTCAGATTGTTCCTCCAAGATCTAGCGAGCTGGGCCTTCCTCGTCCCACTCCTGATGGTACTCTCCTTCGTCCTGGTCGGCTTCCTCGGACCGTACCTGAAGAACTGGCGCGAGGGCGGATGGATCGCTGTCGTGATCTCCGGGATCGCGATGGTCCTCGGGCTCCTCATCGCCGCCGGCGAGATGCTCTCGCCAGGTCGGTACACCGACCTCCACACGACCTGGATCTCTGTTCCCGGGAACGGGACCGGCGTCTTCCCGAACGGGTTCTCGCTCGTCATGGGGACCCTCGTCGACCCGATCTCGGCGCTGATGTTGATCGTGGTCAACGTCGTGGGTTTCCTCGTACTCCTCTACTCGATCGAGTACATGCAGCACGACCGGGGGCTCTCCCGGTACTTCGCCGAGCTCTCGTTGTTCCTGGCCGCGATGAACGGTCTGATCCTCGCGGACAACCTCCTCGAGTTCTTCCTGTTCTGGGAGCTGGTCGGCGTCTGCTCGTACTTCCTGATCGGCTTCTACTACGAGAAGCCGGCGGCGGCGAGCGCGGCCAAGGAGGCGTTCCTGGTCACCCGCGTCGGGGACGTGTTGTTCCTCCTCGGCATCTTCGTGTACTTCGGGGCGTACGCGACCGCGGGCGCCGCCGGCGGCTGGGCCGCCAACGGCTTCCTGTTCGTGCACGGAACGAACCCGTACATCCCGATCGGCACCGGGGCGAACCCGACCTTACTCACTATCGGCGGATTGCTGATCCTGGGAGGCGCCGCCGGCAAGTCGGCCCAGTTCCCACTCCACGTCTGGCTGCCGGATGCGATGGAAGGACCGACCACCGTCTCGGCGCTCATCCACGCCGCCACGATGGTGGCGGCCGGGGTCTACCTGCTGGCCGTCGCCTCCCTCTTCTTAGGGTTCACCGCGGCCGACCAGTTCGCGATCGTGGCGGTCGGCGGCTTCACGACATTGTTCGCGGCGACGATGGCGGTCGTCAACCCGGACATCAAACGTGTGATCGCCTACTCGACGATATCGCAGCTCGGCTACATGGTGCTCGCCGTCGGGGCCGGGTTCACCATGGTGGGTCTCTACCACCTGTTCACGCACGCGTTTTTCAAGGCACTCCTCTTCCTGGCGGCGGGCGCCGTGATCCACGCGGTGGGCACGCAGAATCTGTTCAAGATGGGGGGGCTCCGCAAGGTGATGCCGGTCACCTGGCTGGCGTTCTTCGTGGGGGCGCTCTCGCTCTCCGGGATCCCCCCGTTCGCGGGGTTCTGGTCGAAGGACGATATCCTGAGCTCGCTCTACGGGACCCTCGGAGCGCACCCCGACTACTGGCCGTTCTTCTTGATGGCGGTGGCCACCGTCTTCCTGACGGCGTACTACATTTTCCGGGCCTTCTTCCTGGCGTTCGGTGGAGATCATCCGCGCGACGACTCCCTGCCCCACGGGCACGACCCGTCGTGGATCATGAAGGGACCGCTGATGGTCCTGAGCGGTCTGGCGATCTTCGCCGGCGTCTTCGTCTTCATTCCCGGGTTCTCGAACCTCCTGCCAGGGATCGGCGTACCCCCAACGTACACCGTCACCGACATCCTGCTCTCGGCCATGTCGGTGGGGCTCGCCGGCCTCGGGATCGGGACGGCGTACGTCCTCTGGGGTAACGGCCGCGTCTTCACGTTGCCGGATGACTCGCCGCTCCAGTCGATCCGGACCGTGTTGCTTCGACGGTATTACATCAAGGACGCCTACGACGCGTTCGGTCAGCGTGTGATCTACGGAATCGCCCGGATCGCGGACTTCACCGATCGGTTCGTCATCGACGGGGCGATCCACGGCGCCGAGCGGTCGTTCGCCGGCCTCAACCGACGCATGCGAGGCATCCAGAGCGGCGTGGTTCTGGACTACACTGCGTACGTCGTCGCCGGACTCGTCGTGGTCCTCGTCGTCCTGCTGGTGATCGCCCCGTGGCTGCTCTCGATGTGGGGAGGCACCTAGGCCGTGACGATCCCCATCCTCTCCCTGAGCCTGATCACCCTCTTGGTGGGCACGGTCGCGTGCTTCGCCGCCGGTCGATGGGCCCGGTACGTGGCCCTCGGGACGGCGGTCGCGTTCCTTGTCGAGATCGGGTGGATGATCTCGCAGTTCACGTGGGCCGGGTTCGGCCCGACCGGTGTCCCCTCGTACTCGTACGGGGAGACGTACGCGTGGATCCACCTGTACTGGCTGAACATCAACTACAGCGTCGGCGTGGACGGACTCTCCCTGCCGTTGCTCCTCCTCACCGGGATCCTCCTCCTCGTCACCGTTGTCTACTCGTGGGAGGAGAAGAAGCGCCCGAGCGCCTGGTTCGCTCTCGTCCTGATGACGTGCCTTGGCTGCGCGGGCGTCTTCATGGCGCTCGACGTCCTGTTGTTCTTCCTCTTCTGGGAACTCGTTCTCATCCCGATGTTCTTCATGATCGCCTACTGGGGCGGTCTGCGCCGGCGGTATGCGGCTCTGAAGTTCTTCGTCTACACCCACGTCGGCTCGATCGTGATGCTCGTCTCGCTCTTGGTCGTCGCGTTCTACTCCCACGCGCCGTCGTTCGACTTCTCGGCGATGTACGGCCCCGCCCGGGCCCTCGCCCTCGTCCCGCAGGTCTTCCTCTTCCTCGCCATGCTGTTCGGGTTCGGGATCAAGTTCCCGATTGTCCCGTTCCACACATGGCTGCCGGACGCCCACGTCGAGGCGCCGACCGGAGGTTCGGTCCTGCTCGCGGGCCTCTTGTTGAAGTTAGGGGCGTACGGGCTCATCCGATGGGGGCTCGAGCTGCTCCCCCAGGGCCTCCTGCACACCCAACCGATCATCTTCGCCGTCGCGTTCGCCTCGATCATCTGGGGCGCCTTCGTCGCGTTGGGCCAACGCGATCTGAAGCGGATGGTCGCGTACTCGTCGATCAATCACATGGGGATCGTGCTGCTCGCCATCGGCCTCTACTCGAGCCTCGGCATCACCGCCGCGGTCCTGCTGATGTTCGCCCACGGAATCGTCTCCGCGCTGCTTTTCATGGTCGCCGGGAGCACGCACCACGCCTTCGGCACCCGGGACCTCGCCACCATCCGCGGGATCACTCCGAAGACGCCGGCGCTCGCCACGGTGACGATGGTCGGGGCCCTCGCCTCGCTGGGGCTGCCGGCCCTCATCAGCTTCCCCGCCGAGTTCCTGGCGCTGTTAGCGACCTGGGACGGGATCGGATACTGGGTGTTCGTCCCGCTGATCATGCTCGTGGTCACGGCCGGCTTCTACCTGTGGATGATGCAGCGGATGCTGTTCGGGCCCACCTCGGGGATTCCGGAGGACGCTCACGACCTCTCCCAGTGGGAGGCCGCCGCCATGGCGATGCTCGTCGCGCTCACCATCCTGTACGGTGTCCTGCCGGGCCTCTTGACGAACGTGATCATCCACTCGCCGCTGTTCGGACTGCCGTGAGGGAGGGGACGCGATGAACGGGATCACCACGGCACTCGAGTTCCTCCCGGAGATCCTCGTCCTGGCCGGGGCGCTGCTCGTCCTCCTGTTGGACGTCGTCGGGGTCCGGCGCCTGGAGGCGTTCGGCGGCGTGATCGTCGCAGCGTTCGGGGCCGCTCTCGTGGCGATCCTCGCAGACCTCAGCGTCGCCCCGTTCGCAGGGTGGAGCACCCTTCCGGCGGGGAGCCTCGATGTCGGACCGGTCGGCGGCTCCCTGTATGCGTTCACGTCGTTCGGACTTGTCTTCCAGGGGATCTTCCTCTCGGCCGCGCTCCTCGTAGCCGTCGCCTCGCTCTCGCGGACCTCGAACGAAAAAGGCGCCTCCGTGTTCTACGCGCTCCTCGGGATCGCCGCGCTCGGCATGCTGCTCGTGGCGGTCTCGGCCGATCTGATCTTCCTCCTCCTTTCCCTCGAGGTGACCGCGATTTCGAGCTACCTCCTCGTCGGCTACACGCGGCGCGAGTCCCGCGGGCTCGAGGCCGCAATGAAGTTCTACATCATCGGCGCGCTGTCGGCCGCGCTCTCGTTCTACGGGGCGTCGCTGCTCTACGGCGCGTATGGGACGACGAGTTTGGCGGTGATCGGCCACTCGTATCCCTCCGGGGGCCTGGGACCTCTCGCCATCGTCGGGTATGCGTTCCTCTTCGCCGGTATCGGATTCGAGGTGACCATCGTGCCGTTCCACGCGTGGGCGGTAGATGTGTACGACGGGGCCCCGACCGACGTCTCGGCGTTCCTCGCGGGGGGTACGAAGAAGGTCGGTCTCTTCGCCTTCTTTGCGGTCTTCCTCGTACCGCTGCTGCTGATTGGCGGCGGGGCGGCGACCGCCTCGGGCAGCTTCCGGGATTCGCTGCAGATTTTGATCGCGGTCTTCGCCATCCTGACGATGACGATCGGCAACGTGCTCGCGCTCATGCAAGACAACATGAAGCGGATGCTCGCGTACTCCTCGATCTCCCAGGCAGGGTACATGCTGCTCGGGGTCGCCGTGGCGACCTCCGCGGCGCTGACGGGCGCCACCCTGCAGATCTTCGCCCACGTCCTGCTCAAGGGCGGCGCGTTCCTGGTGGTCGCCGCCGCGGCGGGGCTCGGGGTCGGGCCGATGATCGCCGATTGGAAAGGGTTCGGTCACCGGCGACCGGTCCTCGGCGCCTCCTTCGCCCTCATGCTCCTGGGGCTCGCCGGGATCCCGCTCACGATCGGGTTCGTCTCGAAGTTCATTCTCTTCGCGGCGACAGTGCAGGCGGAGGGGCTGTTCCTCTGGCTCGCGATCGCCGGATTGTTGAACAGCGCCCTGTCCGTATTCTACTACGCGAGGGTCCTGCGCACGATGTACGCGGAGTCTCCCGAGGGAGCCCTCACCCCGACGGAGGAGGTCCGCGGGCTCGCCTTTGACGGCCTCGGCCTCGGACGGGCCGTCGCGATCGGGGCGGCGGTCGTGGCGATTGTCGGGTTCGGGGTCGATCCCCAACCGCTGGTCCAAGTGATGCAAGCCGCGGTCCAGCACTTCGTCACGCTCGGGATATGAGCTCCGAATCGTTCGACGTCGTCGTCGTCGGCGCCGGTCCCGCCGGCAGTTCAGCGGCCCGGTTCGCGGCCCAACGAGGATGCCGGACGCTGCTGCTCGATCGACGGGAGCGGCTTGGAGACCCGGTGCAGTGTGGGGAGTTCCTCCCATCCGCCGAGGAGCTCGAGGACCTCTTGCACTGCCCGGCGGCGATCCGGGCGTCGTATGAGATCCCCCCCGAGACGGTGCTGCACACGATCCGCCGGATGGTGTGCGTCGCCCCCTCCGGACGCCGGTACGACTTCCCGATCCAAGGACTCTCCGTCGACCGACTGCGATTCGACCCGGCCCTCGCGGTCCGGGCCGAGACCGCTGGAGCCGAGCTCCGACACCCCGTGGGCGTCGTCCGGGTCCATGACGATACCATCACGCTGGCGTCCGGGGACACGGTCCGGGCGAAGGTCGTCATCGGGGCGGACGGACCGTTGTCCCTCGTCGCCCGATCCACCGGATACCAGATCTCGCGCCAGATGTACCGTATGATCACGGCGACCTCGGACCGCCCCTCGGACGACGCCATCTCCCTCTACTTCGGCCACCTCGCCCCGGGAGGGTACGCTTGGTCGATCCCTCAGGGGGACTGCGCGAACGTCGGGCTGGGCGCCCGGTATCTCCCGCCGGGGGAGACCCTCGCGCACCTCCTCGCGAGCTTCACGGCGCACGAAGGGATGCCCGCCGCTCATGATCCGACCCGCTGGTGGGTTCCGTTAGGCCCGCCGCCGGAGAGCGCCGTCCGCGGCCGGTCCTTGTTCGTCGGGGACGCCGCGAACATGGTCATGGCCACCAATGGCGCCGGGATCCCGACCGCCATGATCTCAGGGTACGACGCCGGGGAGGCGGCCGCCCTGCACATCCGGGAAGGTCTCCCGCTCACGAACTACGACAGGCGCTGGCGGCCCCACCTCTACGAGCCGCTCTCCCGAGGCTGGGAGATCAAGCGGTGGGGGGACCGGGTCGTGGACCGCGACTGGCTCCTGACCCTCGGAATGCGCTATATCGGCAGTGGAGGTTTGGATTCCGTCATGCGGCTGCGTTGGCCCCGCCGGGTGTTCTGGAGGAACTCATGACGGCGGTCACGCCGCGCCCGGAACCCTCGGACCGGCTCGTCGAGGCGTTCTTGCAGGAGACCGCCGGCGAGGTGGCGATCGCCGATTTTGCCTCCGTGCTGCCGTTCTTGGCGGAGGACATTCGGGCCATCGATCAAGTGCTCCAGGCGGCGATCCGGGCCTCGTATCCTCAACTGACCGATGCGGCGACGTACGCCTGCGGGAGCGGGGGAAAGCGCGTCCGTCCGCTCCTGATGGCCGCGGCCCACCGGGCCCTCGGCGCGAAGTCGACCGTCCCGGTCCACGCCCTCGCGGCGGCGTTCCAGCTGATCCATACCGCATCGTTGGTGCACGACGACGTGATCGATCACGCCACACTCCGGCGCGGGAATGCGTCCCTCCCGCGGGCGTTCGGACTTCCGTCCGCGATCGTCACCGGCGATTACCTGTTCATCCGCGCCTTCGAGCTCGCCGCCGACTACCCGAGGTCGATCATCCTGCGCTGCGGCGAGTCGTGTGCCGACCTCGCGGAGGGGGAGATCCTGCAAGAGAACGCCCGGTTCGACCTCTCCGTCGACCGGGAACACTACTTCCGCATCGTTGAACGGAAGACCGCGGCCATCGTCGCCGCCGGCCTCGCCTCCGTGGCCGAGATCGCCGGCGCCGCCCCTCAGGTCGTGGAGGCGCTTTCCGAGTACGGTCGCACGCTGGGTATCGCGTTCCAGGTCCGCGACGACTACCTGGATGTGTACGGGGATCCCGTGACCTTGGGCAAACCGCTCTACAACGACTATCGGGAGGGGAACCCGACGTTGCTCTCGCTCGACGCGTATGGGGCTCTGTCGGGGCACTCCCGGGATGAGTTCGAGCGCCTCTTCCAGAAGCAGCGGAAGACGACCCGCGATCTCCTGCGCCTGAAGGAGCTCACCGATGCCAGCGGGGCCGGCCCTCGGGTCGCCGAGGAGGCGACGGAGTGGTCCGACCGGGCCACCCGAACCCTTGAAGCACTGCCTCCGGGGCCGTACCGGGCCCTCCTGGGGCATGTGGCCCACGGCGTCGCCCGCCGGCGATTCTGAGGCGGCGGCCCGGCGCCGAATCCCCGCCCCGGGACGGGGGTGCAGTTCGAGCGAAACCTACATCCCCGCCGTGGTCGGTGCTCGACCGCCGTGGTCGCGACATCTTCGAAGGGGGAACCTCCGGACGACACGGGGAGCGCCGAACCCCCGCCGTCGCGCGTGAATCATTTGCTCCCCCCGGCGCCTGCGAAGCGGCTGCTCCAGCCGCGACTTCCGATCGGCGTCGCCGTCATGGCGGCCCTAGTGGCGGTCGCCGCGGTGATCTTGATCGTCACGGGAGCGCTGGTCCTGCTGAACGCGTACCTCGGGCAGACGGTCATCCCCAGCAATCTGCTGATCACCTCGACGATCGATACGTTCGGGGCCGCGATCCTCCTCGTCGTCGGCGCTGCCCTGATCGCCTTGGCCCGGGGACTCTGGGACCAAGAGCTGTGGGCGCTCGCGGTGACCGTCGGGATCCTCTTCACCGGATTGGCGTATGAGTTCTTCACGGCGTCGTTGACCGTGTTGTTCGTCGTCGCCCTCATTTTGTTCATCTATCTCCTGGCGGTCCGCCACCACTTCTACTGAACGATGCGGATCCTGCTCGGCCAGCTCGCCCCCGTTCGGGGCGATGTGCCGGCCAACGTGGCGAAGCTGCGCCGCTCCCTCGAAGATTTCACGGGGGATCTCGCGGTGTTCCCCGAGATGTTCCTGACCGGGTATGCGATCGGCGACCGGGTCCACCGGCTCCGGCTCACCGCCGGCCACCGCGTGCTCCGGGAGCTCGCCGAACTAGCGGAGGAGCGACAGACCACGATCGCCGTGGGGGCCCCGTACGGGCCCGAAGAACACCCCGGGGAGGTCGAGAACGCCGTGTTAGTCGTCGGGCCGGACGGGACAGTGAACCGGCAGACCAAGCGGTATCTCCCAACGTTCGGACCGTTCGAGGAGGGGATCCATTTCACCGCGTCCGAGCGTTCCACGCCGATCCCCGTCGGTGGTCGGTCCGTGGGATTCTCCATCTGTTACGACGCCTTCTTTCCCGAGGTCGCGCGGGACCTGGCCCAGCAGAGCGCCGCCCTGTGGGTCGTCCTCTCCGCGGCTCCTGTGACGTCCCGACGGTACTTCGCCACCGTGCTCCCGGCCCGGGCTCTGGAGAATGCCACACCCACAGTCTATGTCAACCGGGTCGGCGTGGAGGACGGCTTCGTCTTCGGGGGCGGCTCCGGGGCCTGGAACGCGAGGGGCGAACCCCTGGAGCTGACCGATCCGATCGTGGGAGGGGCCGCCGATGAGTGGACCGCCACCGCCGAGGTCGACCTCGATGAAGGTCCACGGTGGCGACCGTTCCGACCGTTCCTGCGAGACACGCGGAACCGTCCGACCCCGGGCGACCGACCCGACGTGGGCTCGGCGTGATCCCCTCCGGGGGGCGGCTCCGCCGCGCGGTAGGCCCCGCAGGCCCGACGCCCGGTCACGAGCCGTACCGAGAGCCCGCCCGCCGTCGAATCGGACCGGGACCGACGTCCTCCGTGCGGTTCGAACCGGGCCGTTATAGGGGGAGCCCGTCCCCGGCCCGTATCGATGCCTAGAACCGCAACGCTCGCGGAGAACCTGGCCGCGAAACAGCGGGAGATCTCGGTTGCCGAGTTCTTCGAGCGGAACCGACAGATCCTCGGCTTCGACAATCCGGTTCGTGCGTTGCTCACCACGGTCAAAGAGGGGTGCGACAACGCGTTGGACGCCTCCGAGGAGGCGTCGGTCCTCCCCGACATCCAAGTGGAAATTACGAAGGAAGGGGTCGACCGGCTCCGGGTCGCGGTTTCGGACAACGGTCCGGGCATTCTCAGCAAGCAGATCCCGAACGTCTTCGGTCGCCTCCTCTACGGCAGCCGGTTCCATGCGAACCGTCAGTCCCGCGGCCAGCAGGGGATCGGGATCTCGGCGGCGGTCCTGTACGCGGCGCTGACCACGGCCCGCCCGGCACGCATCA
>JAKIVR010000034.1 GCA_022750455.1 Thermoplasmata archaeon
ACCGAAGGCGAAGACGTTCGCCGAACTGCCTCTGAGCCCCTCGCTCCGCGCCGGCGTCGCCGCCATGGGCTACTCCGAGCCGACAGAGATCCAGTTGGGAACGATCCCCGACGCGATCCTCGGCCGGGACCTGGTCGGGACGTCCCAGACAGGCACCGGCAAGACCGCCGCGTTCCTCCTTCCGATCCTCGAACGCCTTCTCGACGCTCCGCGGGGACACATCCTCGCCCTCGTCCTGACGCCGACGCGGGAGCTCGCGCTGCAGGCCGAACAGTTCCTTGGCAAGCTCGGACAGCACACGCGGATCCGGGGCGCCTCGGTCTACGGCGGCGTGGGCATGGGGAACCAAGAGTCGGCGCTCCGCGGCGGCGCCGAGATCATCATCGCGACGCCGGGCCGGCTCCTCGACCACATGAACCGGGGGTACGTCGACTTCTCGCATGTTCGGATCCTCGTCCTCGATGAGGCCGACCGGATGCTCGACATGGGATTCCTGCCCGATGTCCGGCGGATCCTGGTGCGCCTCCCCCGCCAGCGCCAGACCCTTCTCTTCTCGGCGACGATGCCTCCGGAGATCGTCCGCCTCTCCCGGGAGTTCCTCAACCAACCGAAGACGGTCCAGGTCGGATCGACGGCGGCCGCTGCCGTCGGGGTGCACCACATGGCCCTGCCCGTTCCGCAGCACCGCAAGACCGCGTTGCTGCTCGAGCTGCTCCACGACGAGAGCATGAGCAGCGTCCTGGTGTTCGCGCGGACGAAGCACCGGGCGGACCGGGTGTCGTACCAATTGATGCACGCGGGCGTCTCGTGCGCCTCCATCCACGGAGATCGCAGCCAGCACCAGCGGGTCGCCGCGTTGGAAGGATTCCGCGACGGACGGCACCGGGTCCTCGTCGCCACCGATATCGCAGCGCGCGGGATCGATGTGGAGGGGGTCAGTCACGTCGTGAACTACGACGTCCCGCACGAACCCGACTCCTACATCCACCGAGTCGGACGGACCGCCCGGGCCCAGAAGCAAGGGGATGCCTTCACCCTCGTGAGCCCCGAAGAGGAGGGCGATTTTGCCCAGATCGAGCGGAAGATCGGCATGCCGATCATGCGGGCCCGTATCCCGGGCTTCCTGTACGATGCTCCCCCCGATGCGGCACCTCCCCGGCGCAGCTCGCCCGGCGGGGGCGGACGCCCGCGCGGGGACGGACGGTTCCGGAATCGGGGCGGCGGGGGCCGGGACAACCGGGGCCCGCCCCGGAATTCGGGCCGCGACCGGCGGCGCTGAGAAGTCGTCGGATCCGCGTTTCGCCTAGCCTAGGCCACCGCGATCAAGACCGAGATCACAACGAGGATCCCGACCGCCGTCGCGAACAACGCCGAGGTCGGGGAGACCGCGGCGACCAGTTCGAATCCGATAGCGGCGGCGACCCCGATCCCGAGCGGCAGGAACATGGGCGTCTGACCGGAGGTGCGGCTGGTCCAGGGGGCGGCGAGGCGCGCGCTCCGGGGCGACACTCCCGAGGCCGGGTCGAGGTACGCCAAGAGGACTCCCCCGAGGGCCAGCAACATCAGCGCGACAGTGAGCGGGTCCGCGATCGTTTGGAGGGGGAGTGTCGCGCCCGCGGTACCGCCCAACAAGGTCTGGATCCCCGCCAACTGGGAGCCATTCACTTGGCCGACGCTCAGCGCGAACGTTCCCACCGACGCGGACGCGCCCCCGATCGTTGCCAGAGACTTGGCCGCTTCCAAGATCACGACCAGGATCAGTCCGGCGAAGGTGATCCCCACCCCTTCGAGGGGCCGCCGGTCCGGCATCGACATCCAAGCGGCCACTGGCAAGGGGCTGGTGGCGAGTACGGCGCCGAGGAGTCCGACGCCCCACGACCCCGGCAGCCACCCCGAGTTCAGCGAACCGATCACCCCCACGCCCAGCACGACCGGTGGGGCGAACCAGACCACCCACAGCGGCCGTCCGCTGAGCGGCCCGAGGATCGGCAACGCGGACGCCACCGCCCCGACGAGCACGAGGCCGTCGATCCCGCGCAGCCCCGCGGACAGCCACAACGAGGCGTACACGAACACCGGGACGGTGAGGAGGTGCCCGATCCGCTTCGTCGCGATCACAGTTGCCCCCATGCGCGGATCTGCCCGTACGCCGAGATGACGCTCATGCCGGCCCCTCGACGGTCGTACGGCAGGAACGGCACGCCTTCCCCCATGAACTCGCCCCGCAACTTCTCGAGGCGATGCTCCTCCTCGACCTCGGCCCAACGGAGCGCGGCCATCCCGGCCCGGTCGCGGGCGAGTGGCGGATAGAACGCGGAGCGGCGGGGTGGGAAGAGGTACAGTCGATTTCCGCGGGCCCGGAACCGCGCGTAGGCGAGATGGAACCCTTCCAACGGCCCATCGAGCGCCGCGAAGGCGATCACGTGGGTATCATGGATGCCTCGCCGAAGGAGATCGTCGAGGGTGGCCGCGAGGGGCAGGGTCCCTTCGGAGGGCCGGATGTACGCGAGGTTCTCGATCATCAAGCGCAGGTGCCGGGCGCTTCGGGCCGGGGCAAAGTACTGCTGGGTCGTCTGACCGACGATGGCGAGCCCGACCCGGTCCTCCCCGCTCCGGGCGACGACAGAGGTCACGAGGGCAGACGCCTCGACCGCTCGATCAAGGGCGTTCTCTCCGGGGAGTCCGGTGATCATCGCGGGCGTGACGTCGAGGAGCAGGAGGAAGTCTTGCCGACTCTCCTGCTCGAACTCGCGGACGTACAGCAACGGCAGGCGAGAGCGCTTCCAGGCGATGTGGCGGATGTCGTCGTTGGACTGGTACAGTCGCAGCGAGCGGAACTCCGTGCCGAATCCCCGGTGCCTCAGGGCCAACGGGCCTTGGACCCGCGTCGCGAGCCCGGGGGCGAGTCGGTGAGATCGCTCGAACGGCGCCGGCGGGATCACCCGCACCGGCCGCTCCGTCCGGGGGATCGTCCGCTGGACCCAGGCGAGCCCGTGGGGGCTCTCGACGAGCACCGAGAGCGGACCGACCCGGTAGCTCCCGCGCGCTCCGGCCCGGACCTGGTACTCGATCCGCCGCTTCTGCCCCGGCGCCCACCAGCAGACGCCGGTCGTGGACGTGGAGTCCGGGGCGAGCCCGAGAGGAACGAGGTCGAGCACCTCGGCGCGGATCGGCTCCGACCCACGGTACTCGACCTCGAGCGTCGCGGCGGCGGTCGATGTCGGCGTGAGGATCCCGGGCATCTCCAGCCGCTCGCCGGAGAACGCCTCCGAACGCGCGAGAGGCGCGCCGAGTTCGAAGAGCAGCATCTCCGCGGCGACGGTCGCGAAGAATACGATCGCCCCGAGGAGCAAAAGGAGGTTCAGCGTGTACGAGGCGAGCAGGAGCGCGAGCCCCGCGATGACCAGCGCGATCCACCCGCGGCGTGAGATCACGATCGGCGACGCTCCTGGGGGTCGCTCACCGAGGGGCCGGGAGCTGGTTGATCCGCTTCTCGAGGACCTGGCGGAGGAGCGGCTCCAACGTCGTCTTGCCAGAGACGTACTGCCGGGCGATCAGGTCCGGTTGCAGCACGATGCGGTGGTTCATCACCTCGAACGCCACGGACTTGGCATCCCCCGGAGTAACGAAGTCGCGGCCGGCGAACACCGCGGCCGCCTTCGCCGCCCGGACGAACTGGACCGCCGCGCGCGGGGAGGCGCCCATCAGGATCTGGGGGTCGTCGCGGGTGCTGCGAACGATCGACACGACGTAGTTCAACAGCTCCGGGGTGAGCCGGACGCCGGCGACGGCCTCTCGCAGCCGCTCGACGCTGGCGACATCGATCGGGGGCGCTTCCGTCCCCGCCGGAAGAAGCCCGGCGTGCCGCTCGATGATCTTCCGCTCGTCCGCCTCGCCCGGGTACCCCATCAGGATCCGGAAGAGGAGCCGGTCCAGCTCCGCTTCGGGGAGCGGGTACGTCCCTTCCTGTTCGATCGGGTTCTGCGTCGCGATCACCATGAACGGACGGGGCAGCGCGTACCCGACCCCATCGACGGTGACCTGGCGCTCCTGCATCGCCTCGAGGAGCGCGGACTGGACCTTGGGCGGCGCCCGGTTGATCTCGTCGGCGAGCACCACGTTGGCGAACACCGGGCCGCGGCGGAACTCGAACTCCCGGCTCGTCGGGTTGAGGATGACCGTGCCGACGATATCCGAAGGGAGCATGTCCGGCGTGAACTGGATGCGCTTGAAGGTCAGCGACAGAGTCGCCGCGAACCGTCGGACCAAGAGCGTCTTCGCGATGCCGGGGACCCCTTCCAACAGGACGTGCCCCTCGACCGAGAGGGCGACCGCGAGCAGCTGCACGACGCGGTCGTAGCCGATCACCGACTCGCCGACCGCTGCGGTCAGCTGGTTGAGGATCGTGACCGGGGCGTGCGGATCGCCGGAGGGGGCGGCCCGTGGATCGGGAGCGTTCGGCGCTGTGGTCGGACGGGTTTCGGGCGTTGCGGTGGTCGATTTCACGTGGATCCCTCGAGGAGTTTCAGTTGAGCACCGATCCGTTGCAAGAGGCGCGCGAACTCGGCGGTGAAGACCCGGCGGGACGCTTCGGGCGTCCGCCAGAAGTCCCACCGGAGCCACGTGCCGCGCTCCAGCGACAACGACCAGACGTACAGCCGGTCGATCCCCCCGCGCAGCGCCCGGAGCTCCTGGGCCCGAGGGATCTTCTTCTGGGCCGCGGCGCGCCGGCTGCGGGGGACCTGATCGAGCGGCACTCCGGTCTTGTCGAGGAGCGCCACGTTCAGACGATCATATGTCTCGCTGAGGACATGGGAGTACTCTCCGTGATCGATCGCCCAGTAGGTCCGGGAGACCGGGTCGCGGTCGTTGGTGGGGTAGGCGGGGTCCCACCCGATCCGCCGGGGACTCACGCGGGGCGCGGAGGCGAACGTCCACACCGCGAGGCCGCCGGCGATGAGCACCACGGGGAGGCCGACCGTCGGATTGACGAAGAACTCTTCGAGTAGGGTGAGCAGGGCGGTCACGGTCTCATCCCTTCCGTCCCCGAGGGCCACGCGGCCACGGCCGGGCCCGTCGGCGTCGCCCGGTCGTCGTTCGGATTGGCCTCTCGGATGTAGAGACGCCACATCGGCTCGGAGGAGTAGAGGCTCTGGACGAGCTCGATGATCTCCTTCCCCACGGGCGGGGGTGCGCGGCCGGCGAATCGGACCGGCGCATACAGGGCGAAGAGCCGGTCGAGGAACACGGCGAGGGGCCGAGCCGCCTGGGGGAGCGCGGGACCGACGATGTCCTCGTGCGAGTACCCTGGCAGGATCTCGACGTCGTACGCGCGCCCGAGGTCCGCGACCACTTGGGGGTACGAGTCGAGCAGAGCCCCCCGAACGTCGCCGAGGGCGACCTTTCGCTTGACGTCGGTGAGGATCGGGACCTCGACCGGACGGATCCGCTCGATGACCGTCGGAGCCGGGACCTCGTCCGGGCGGCGGCCCCACGTCCTCACGAGGATCTCCGGGTCGGGGGAGGGTTCGGGGCGGCGGGGGCCACGGGCCGCAGCAGGACGTAAAGGAGGGTGACGGCGAGGATCGCAATCGGCGTGGCGAAGATGAGAGCGCCCAACAGCCCTCCCGACGGCAGGAACCCGAACGAGGCCGCCGGGGGCCCGACGGCCGGCGTCCCACAGCCGGCGGGGTTGTCACAGACGGAGATCGGGGTCAGGTTCAGCTCCTTCGTGAGGATCGATCCGTACTCGATCGTCACGTACGTGTTATTGCCCACGTAGCCGCTCGCCGCGGCGGTGAGGAAATAGTTTCCCGGAGGTTTGAGGCCGCTGAAGTTCGCCCATCCGGCGGCGTCGGTCGAGCTCTGACCCAACGACCCGAACGTCACCTGACCGTCGGCGATCGGCAACCCCGTCTGGGCGTTCCGCAGATCAATGCCAACCTGGGCGCCGACTTCCGGCGAGAGCCGCACGACGACCGTGGTCGTGACCAGCCACGGGTGGAACACGGAGGCGACCTTCGGTACGTAGCCGGTGACCGAGAGGGCGACCGAGTAGTTCCCCGCGACCAGCTCGCTCTGGTTCCACCATCCGGAGGCGGTCGTGGCGAAGTGGACCGGATTCCCCCCGCCGGTGTCGTTGTCGGTCAAGCTCCCCACGGCCCCGGCGAGGGCGAGACCGGTCGTCGCATCGACGGCCTCGACGGCGAGCGCCCCGCCTTCGAGAAGGGTCACGTTCCCTTCCACGGGCCCGACGTCCGGAACGATCACTGTCGTCGAGTTCCCGAACCAGCCCGGGTGGGTGCCGGAGATGACGACCTTGGAGCCGTTCGCGAGATCGACCGCCGAGGCGTTGACCCAGCCGCTGGCGTTGCTCGTGCCGAGCTCCGAGCCTTCTGCCGAGATGACGGTGCCGGGAAGAGGCGACGTCCCGGCGGATTCCGTCCGGCCCCAGGCGCGGATGTGGAGCGAGGGCAGCGGCAGGAGCGTGAAGTTCTCGAACGTCGTCACGTTCGACGGGAACGGTCGGTCGGTGAGCGCGGCGCCCCGATACCCGACGGCATTGACGGTGATGTTGAGGAAGTCGGGAGCGGCCAACGACTCGTTGAGATAGCCGGCCGCGTTGGTGGTCAAGGCGTTGGAGATGCAGGCGTACCTTCCGACCACGGTCACCGTGGCGCCGGCGATCGGCGCCCCGGTCAGCTTGTCCGTGACGCGTAGGCTGAGCGTCCCGTTGAACCCCTGGCACGGTGGGGGCGGCGGGCTCCCTCCCCCCGTGTACTCGTTCTCGAGGCAGTCGTTCGACGGCGTGCCGACGGGCTGCAGGATCGAGTAGTTCGTCGGAGGTGCGTTCAGGGCGACATTCCCCCCGTTCAGGTTGAGGCCGACACAGCCGGGGAAGTCGGCCCACGCGGCGGGAGCGTCGAACCGGGGCCCAGGTCCGTTCGCGGTCGGGACCGGACTCCAACTGTTCCCGCCCGACGGGGAGAGGAAGAATCCGTCCCCCAGGGCCGTCGGCCCGCTCGGAGACCAGGTGAAGCCACCCCACGCGACGGCCAACTGATCCTCCCCGTCCCACGCCCACGCCTCCGCCGCGCGGGGGGATGGCGCGGCCCCCTCCGTCGAGACGGTCTGCCACGTCGCGGCGGCGCCGACTCCCGGAGATGCGTACGTCCAAAGCGCCGCCGAGCAGCTGTAGCTGCAGCCTCCGAAGAGATCGTACCGGTCGGTGGCGTTCTGCCAGAGAAGACCCGCCCCGAACATCGGAGGGGGCGCGTGGGCCGGATGGAGCAACGTCCAGTTGAAGCTGGTGAGATTGAGGCTCCAGGTGTCACTCCACAGGACCGAGGCGGTTCCCCCGTCGAGGCTGGTCTTGGGGGTCCACCCTCCCTCCAAGAGGGCGCTCCCGGCGCCCGCCGAGTCGTTCACGGCGAACGCGGCGCTCTCCCGGGCCGGCGGAGCCAAGGGATGCGTGACGTTGAACCACGTCGTGTTCGAGTAGTAGAAGATCCACGTGTCGTTCGAGGTCGTCTGGGTCGTCAGGTCCGATAATCCTCCGAAGAGGACCGCGAAATCGGATTGGGGGGCGCTCTCGAACGACGCATTGGTCCGTGGGGACGGCGAGGGGGAGGTACCCACCTGATCCACGCTCTGCTCCGAGACGTTGTAGTCCCAGGTGTCGCTCGTGAGCCCAGTACTTCCCTCCCCCCCGAACACGTACAAGTTTCCCCGGGAGTTGTCGACGACCATCCGCGCCCCCTCCCCCATGAAATTGGCGGGCGCGGAGCCATTGTAGTACCAGTACCCCAGGCCCCAATCAAAATCGTCGGGAGGCGTCGCCAACGGCTGCGAGATCGGGGCGGGCGACGGGCTCCCCTCGGAGAGAGAGGCCGGGTGCGCCGCGGGAGAGGCGAGGGACGTGGACGGGGGCGAGGAGCCGCTCGCCGGGGGGGAGAGGGAGAGCCACCCCGGGAGGGAGAGGCAAAGCAACGCCGCCAGAGTGAGGATGAAAAGGGGGGTGGCACAAGTGACCGGCTCCCCCGCTCGACGCATACGGCGTGCGAAGACGCGGTGCTGGGTTAATAGTTTGGTTGGCGAGCCGGACCGTCGGACCCCGAACTTCCGAGCTCCCCCGTCCCGGCCCGAGCCTGGGAAGTCTCCGAACTTCGCGCCGCACGTCCATCCCCGGGTCCCAGCTTCGCCGGTCCCGTCGGATCGCCGTAGACATTAAGCTCAGGAGGCGGGTGCCGCGGCCCGGCGATGATCCTTAGCGACACGCGCATCTTGGAAAACGTCCGGGCCGGACAGATCGTCATCCGGCCGTTCCGCAAGGAGTGTCTCGGTTCCAACTCGTACGACGTCCACCTAGGAACCCACTTGGCAACCTACCGAAACGGCACCCTCGATGCCCGGCTCGACAACTCCGTCGACGAGTTTCGGATCCCGAAGGATGGGTTTGTCCTCTCCCCAGGTCAACTGTACCTGGGCGTCACCCAGGAGTACACCGAGACCCACGGCTACGTCCCGTTCCTGGAGGGAAAGTCGAGCGTCGGCCGATTGGGGATCGACATCCATTCGACCGCGGGCAAGGGGGACGTGGGGTTCTGCAACTATTGGACCCTCGAGATGTCCGTGAAGCTTCCCGTCCGCATCTACGCCGGGATGCCGATCGGGCAGCTGATCTATTTCGAGATCAGTGGCAAGGTCGCGAACCCGTACAACCTCAAGCGCTCGGCCAAGTACACGAAGGTCAGCCGCCGGCCGATGCCTTCGAAGATGTTCGCCAACTTCGGCAAGCGACCGGCCTCTCAGCGCCGGGGCGGCCCCACGAAGTAGAACGCGGGGCGACCCGGCCGAGCCCTCTGCCGACGGCGCATCGGATCGACCTCGGACGCCGCCTGTTCCAAGTACACCGCGACCCGACCGACGTGAAACCGGCGGACGAGGTACCCTTCCGAGGCCCGGAGGAACGCCGCCTCATCGAACGTCGGGGTCGGCAGCGGGGGATCGTTCCGGAGCTTCGGGATTCGGCGGGCCGCGTACTCCGCGATCTCCCCTCGGGCGCTGGCGAGCTCGGGATGCTTCCCCGCCCGTTGCATGATCTCCGCGACCGTCGGCGCCTGACCCGGCGGAGCGGCTTCGAGCCACTGCTCGACCTCGGTCTTCCACGGGGCCGCGACGTACAACAGGAGCTCCTCTGACCCCTCGCCCCGGTCGCGGGCGGGCTTGATCACGCTCAGCAGATCCTCCTCCAAACGCTCGAGGTACTCCTCCCGATGTCGCGCCGGTAGGGACTCCGCGAACGCCTCCGGGGAGGGGAACGGCGCGGCAGCGACGAGCGTGCTGAACCGTCCGTCCCCCAGCTCCTCCGCGAGATGAGGAGTGATCGGAGAGAGCAGGCGGACCCAGGCGTCGGCGATCCGTTGCAACGTCGGTCCCGGGGAACCGCCGCGCGTTTGGTAGCGGCGGATCGTCGTCGGGAAGGTGATGTACACGGCCTGCGCCGCCGCGCGGAGGTCCAGGGATTCGAAGGAGCTTCGCGCGTGCGCGATGAGCTGGTGCGCCGCGTCCTCCAGCCACGCGTCGAGCTCCGGGGAGGCGCCGCCCCCATCCTGGAACGCTTCCCGGACCATCCGCTCGACGGTCGTGAGACGTTCCCGGGTCTGGTCGACGAGAGCGGGGTCCCACTCGAAGTCTTGCTCGGGGGACGCGGAGATCGTTTGGAAGAGCCGCAGCGCGTCCGCCCCCCAGTTCGTGAGCGCCTCCTGCAACGGCGGGATCGCGCCGCCCTTCGTTCCGATGTGACGCTTCGAGATCTTCTCGCCCGACGTGGCGACGAGCCACCAGTGGACGAGCAACCCCTTCGGCCAGAGCTCGCGCGGAAGGAGCGCGGCGTGCGTGAACAGGAAGACGGGGAAATGGACCCGCTTGTGCTCCTTGCCCCCGATGTTGAGGTCCAGCGGGTACCAGTATTGGAAGGCGGCGCGGATCTCTTCCGAGAGCGACCGCGACACGCTCGGCTCCCCCGCCCCGCGGCCGAGGAAGACGTAGTCGAAGAACGGATCCGTCAGCTGGCTCACGTGGAGGCGGCCCGACGCGACGAACGGGCGGACGACGTAGTAGGCGGGGTAGAACGTCGAATCGGCGATCGGTTCGATCATCCACGCCGGATCGAGGGGGAACGGAGTTCCCAGCCAGCGACCCCGACGGATGCACGGCCGATCGTCGTACCAGTCGATGACCGAGGGGAGCTCGCGCCCGTACTCTGTCGGGACGATGCGGAGGGAGCGGGCGAGCTCGTGCGTGGTCGTCTTCCACGCGGCATCCCCGTAGTGGAGGAACCACTGGTCGGGGACCCGGCGGATGATGACCTCGTGCCCCTGCCGACAGATCACCGGTTCGGAGAACTCCCGCAACACGCCGACCTCCCCGGCGGCTCCGAACGACGTCACCATCCGCTCGCGGGCCTCCGGCACGGGCAACGTCGAGACGACGACGGGGAGCATCCGGCCCTTGGCCAGCTCCAGACGGTACAGGCGTTCGGTCGCCGCCTCGAGCGCCGCGGTATCGGCAAGGGAGTGGGCGCCCGTGGCGCGAGCGGCCCGGGCCGCAGGAGGTCCGTCGCCGGCGAGGAGGGCCCGCTCCGATTCGCTGAGCGGCTGATCCGGTGGGAAGAAGATGATCTCGGGCACGACGGGAGGAACTTTCGACCGTTCCTCGGCCGAGAGGGCCTGCAGGGCCACCCAGTCCGCGGGAGCGTGGGCCGGCACCGACATCACGACCCCCGTACCGATCGTAGGTTGGACGATGGGACTCGGGAGGATCGGGACCTCGCGGTCGCCGAACGGAACGCTCGCCCGACGACCGAAGAGGGAGGCGATCGGCTCCTCGGCCCCCACGCGTCCGCCGTGCTGTTCGACAAGCCGATGGGCGGCGGACCGGGAGACGAGGTAGAGGCGATCCCCGTGGTGCCACACCGACAGCGGCTCGGTCGGATGGACCCACAGGTTCGTCACCCCGTACACCGTCTCGGGCCGGAGGGTGGCCGCGAGCAGGGTCCGCCCGTCCTCGAGCGGGAACGGAACCGCGGTGTACTCGACGATCTCCGCGTTCCCTCCCAAGCTCAGATCAGTCTCCGAGGGATCGACGGAGATCGGTCCGCAGACCGGACAGACGCTCGCGTAGTACGGGGCCTGGACCAGGTGTCCTCCGTCGTGGAGCCGGTGGAACTGCCACTGGATGAACGCTCGATAGTCCGGATCGACCGTTGTGACGTACGCGCTCTCATCGATGAGGATCCCGAGGCGGCGGTACAACTCGAGGTAGCTCCGGCCGAGGAAACGCGCCGCGGCTTCCGGTTCCTCGAGCTCCCCCCACGTCTCCTCCGCGACGCCGAGCTCCTTCAGACCGGCGACGACCGTCGGCTCCCGCTCCTGCACCTTTCGGGCGAAGACGACCGCCGGGAGACCCGACGCGTGGGTGCCCGTCGGGAAGAATACCGAACGGCCGGCCATCCGGTAGTATCGATGCAGCGAGTCCGCGAGCGTCAGCCCACGGAGATGGCCAATGTGGAGGAAGCCGCTCGGACCGGGGTACGCGACGACAGCGTAGAACTTCTCCCGGGACCGGTCCAGGTGCGCCTCGGCAATGCGTTCCGAGGCCCACCGGGTCTGCCAGTGGCCCTCCCGGGACGTCTCCATCGAGGCGGCGAACGGGGCGGGATATAACTGCCTATCCGCGCGAACGTCCCGCTTCCCGGGGGGACGGGTTCTTGAGCTCCGTTCGATTCGGGGGGTCGAGGGACCATGTCGTACACCGGTCGACTTCCGTTGGGCGTCGCCATCCTCGCGATCTTGATCGGGATCTTTGGATTGTTCATCCTCGTCGTCGGGATCGTCGTCCTCCTTTTCGGGATCGGGGTGGGGCTGGCCGGGGGTTCCACGGTCTTCGGGGTCGGCGGAGCGATCGGCGGACTGATCATTCTGATCGTCGGGGCCGTGATCCTCGCGGTCGCGGTCGGTCTGTGGGATCAGGAACTGTGGGCCCTCGCGCTCGCCATCATCGTTCTGCTCTTCTACGGGGTCGTGGAGTTTGTGTCCGCCTCGTGGCTGGCGCTCCTCATCGTGGTCGGGCTCCTCCTCTACCTCGTCGCCGTCTCCAGCCACTTCGATTAGCCGGCGACCCGAAGCCGTCGTCCCCGGGCCGGGCGTCCGGCGTCCCGGGAGCCGCCGTGAGGCCCGAGAGATCGAGGGCGCCTACGCCTCCGCCCGCGAGAGTCACCCTTTTCCCCGTCGGTGGGAGATGCCGTCGCCGTGCGGATCATCGAGATCTTTCACTCCCTCCAGGGCGAAGGACCGCTCACCGGGGTACGCACCTCGTTCGTGCGGACGGCCCGGTGCAATCTCCGATGCGCGTGGTGTGACACCACGTACTCGTTCGGGGCGGGAGAAGAGCAAAGCCTGGAATCGATCGTGCGGAAGGTCCGTTCGCACCGAACCCGGAACGTCTGCCTCACCGGGGGCGAACCCCTCCTGCAAGGCGAATCGGTGGAGCTGGTCCGGCGGCTTTCGAAGGCCGGGTACACCACGGTCATCGAGACCGGTGGGTCGCTCGACGTCACGCCCTACCTCGACATCGAAGGCGTCGTTCTCAGCGTCGACGTGAAGTGTCCGTCCTCCCGGATGGAGTCCCACAACCGGTGGGCGAACCTTCCTCGGCTGCGACCGACGGACGTCGTCAAGTTCGTCCTCGCCGATGGACGAGACTACACGTACGCGAAGCGGACCTTGAAGTCCCACCGGACCCGCGCGCAGATCGTATTCCAACCCGTCTGGGGGACGAACGCCGGGAGCCTGGCCGACCGGGTCGTGAAGGACAAGCTCGATGTTCGCTTCCTTTTGCAGGAACACAAGGTGTTGTGGGGGGACGTCCCCGGCCGATAGAGGGTCGTCCCCTACTTTCGCGCGGTCCATCTCGCCGAGAGCGTAGTCCCCCCAGAGTTCGGAGGAACCCTAATACCCCACCCCGTGCCGTGGGGGAGAGACCGCTCCATGCAATCGGGACTTGACCGCATTCTGCTCCCCTCTGCGGAGAACCCGTTCGGAAAGGCCCGCTCCATGGTGTTCCCTCGCGTGGTCCTCGCGGGCCACGGGGTCCTCGGAGAGCTCGGACCGATGTGCCGGAACTTCAACTTCCCCAAGGAAGGCGCGGTGGTCACCGGAGAGAAGACCCGGGTCTTGGCCGGCGCTCGCGCCCAGGAGATCCTCGCGGAGAGCGGCTTCGACATCGCGATGGTCCTGGGCGGAGAGGCCACGGAAGACGAGGTGACGCGGATCCAGGCCGAGGTCGCCGCGGCCAAATCCCGTTTCGTGGTCGGGGTCGGCGGCGGCAGCAAGATCGACATCGCCAAGGTCGTCGCGTCCCGGCTCCACATTCCGTTCATCAGTGTCCCGACGTCGGCCGCCCACGATGGGGTCGCGTCGCCTCGGGCCTCGCTCCGGGGCTCGGACAAGGCGATGAGCATCCAAGCCGCGGTCCCGGTCGGCGTACTGGCCGACACGGCCGTGATCGTCCAGGCCCCGTACCGCCTGCTCGCCAGCGGCTGCGCCGACGTGCTCGCCAACGTCACCGCCGTGCTCGACTGGAAGTTGGCCGCCCGACTGCGCAACGAGGAGTTCTCGAGCACGGCCTCCGCGTTGGCGGAGTACGCGGCCCAGGAGATCTTCGACCACGCCTCCCTCATCAAGCCGAATCTCGAAGAGTCGGTCTGGATCGCGATCCGCCCGCTGATCGTCGCGGGCATTGCGATGAGCGTGGCCGGCTCGTCCCGGCCGTGCTCGGGCAGCGAGCACCTCTTCTCCCACGCTCTCGACCGGGAGCCGAACCGGACGAGCTTGCACGGGGAACAGTGTGGGGTCGGAGCGATCATGATGATGTATCTCCACGGCGGCGACTGGCGCCGGCTGAAGACGGCGCTGAGCACGATCGGCGCTCCCACGACGATCCGGGAGCTCGGGGTCACCCCGGAGGCCGCGATCCGCGCGCTGGTGATGGCCCACTCGATCCGTCCGGACCGCTACACGATCCTCGGGGACAACGGACTCACGCGGGAAGCCGCCGAGCACTTGGCGACGATCACTGGCGTGATGGGGTGAACCGTGGCCGACATCACCCTCATCGCGAACCAGCAGGCGCAGCCCGGCTACGAGTTCACGTTCCAAGGGGCCGCCCCGGTCTGCCGAACGTGCCCGTTCCGCCACGCCTGCCTGACCCTCGACGTCGGCCGGCGGTACCGCGTCGAACGAGTCCGACCGGTGCAGCACCCGTGCGCTCTGCAAGAGACCGAGGCGAGTGTCGTGGAGGTGGTGCCGATTCCCCGGAGCGTCGTCCTCGATCCCCGCAGCGCCGTGGTCGGTGCGAGCGTGGACGTCGAGCGGTTCAACTGCCGCCGACTCGATTGCTCCAATTGGGCGGTCTGCGCTGGTCCCACGTTGCCGTCCAAGCAGCGATTCCGAGTCACCCAGGTGGACAACGAGCGGGCCGAGTGTCTGATCGGACGCACGCTACGTCGTGCCGAGGTGATCTAGGCGCCGCGGGGCTGTGGGGTAGCTACGGAGACGGGTACGCCACCCGCTCCGCTCTACTGGTCCATCCTTCGGGCTTTGGGAGCCCGGGACCCCGATTCAAATTCGGGCAGCCCCACTACTGCTCTCGCAGAGTTGGCCCTCGGGACCCGCGAGCGGCCGGGGGCGTTCCAGGCCCTTGGATCCCGTCTGTCCACTAGAGCGGGGCCCCTGCGTCGGCCCCTCCGAGTCCGTCGCGAGCCACCCCGCCGCGACTCGGCGGGATGCCGTCATTAACCCCGCCTCGCGTGACGCCCCCATGCCCTCCAAGCCCCCCGTCGCCCCGACCCCCGAGGCGGTAGCTCCCTCGGGCTCTCCCGGCGTTCAGGCGGCGATCCTCCCCTGCGAAATCTGCCAAGAGTCGACGCCCCACCGGATCCTGCGGATGGACCCCCAGAGCCGACGGGGGGCCCGGAGTGGGATCGCCCGATGCCGGCAGTGCCAGACGACGCATCCATTCGACGTCCCCGTCCCGACCGACGTCCGGGTGAGGACGATCATCTCCCGGGGCGTGCACTCCGAGAAGAAGTGGACCGACGTTCCTCGCGGACGGCGGCTTCAGCTCGGAACGGGACTTCACGGGTCCGAGGAGGGGCTCGTCATCCAGCGACTCGAGCTCCCCGGCGGCCGATCCGTCTCGACGGCTCGGAGCGACACGGTCGAAACGGTCTGGCTCGCCGCGCCCCGTCCCTCCACCATCCCAATCTCGGTCCACGAACGGGGGTGGACGCAGTCGCTCCGGCTGCGCGTGGAAGGCCATCCCCCGATCGAGGTGGGAGCGTCGCTCCGGGTCGGGGCGTACTGGTTCCGGGTCGTTGCCGTCCGGGCGAGACGCCAGACCTGGAACCACGTCGGCGACGTTCTGCCGGCCGAAGAAGTGGACCGGATCTACGCGCGCCCGACGACGAATCCGCCGCCCGGCAACAACCGTTGGAGCTCGGAGCGCGAGATGCCCAACTCCCGGGCGAGATCCGACTCGACCCCGGGCCGATCCCGCTCCTCGCCCGGTCGCACGACGGCACGCAGGGTGCCGCGGGATCGCAACGACGAGGGGGGCGCGGCCGACCAGCGCGACTCCCCTTCGTAATCGAACGTTCCCACTCCGAGCTCCAACGGCAGGTCGCGAAGCCACTCTTTCTGCCCGTGGATCATCCACGCCCCGCGGGCCACGAACTCGCCGCTCGGGGCGGTCTTGGAGACTTGGTCGGGCTTCACCCAGAAGACATCGCCCGACGCGCGCCCGGCCCGCCACGCCTTGGAGTAGCTGATGGCCCACTGGCCGGCCTCGCGGAGGGTCGCCTCTCCCACCGGGATCGCGGCGGCCCCTTGCGGCTGCTTCACGATGACGCTCGCCGCGCCGTGGATGTCGGCGTGCAGGTAGACGTCCTTCTCCCCGAGGTACTTCTTCACGATCTGGTCGTTCGATCCCGCATCCTTCCCGGCGATGACCAGCAACCCTTCCGAGGAGAGGAACCACCGGTACCGCTCGAACCATCGGACGGCCCGAGGCCTCTCCTTCGCAGCCGGTCGGGGCGCCGAGGCGCGAGGGGTCGCCGCGACCTCTCCCCGAGCCGACTCGAGCGCCGCCCGAGCGCCCGCGAGCTTGGATCGCAACTTGGTCCGTTCCTCGTACAGCCGTCGGGCGTTCTCTTCGACGGAGACCTTCGGATCGAGCTCGATCACGGCTCCGTCCAGCTCCACGGTCGGGGGTCCGCCGCTCTCGGGAGTCTCGCGCACGCGTTGCAGGGCCTTCTCCACCTCCGCGTAGTGAGCGTAGATCGAGTCGGCGACGGATCGAAGGCGTTCGGATTCGGAGCTCAAGCCGTCGATCGCCTCCCGCTGCCGTTCGATCCGCCGCGTCAGCTCCGCTTCCCGTTCGGACGGGGGCGGTGGGGGAGCCGGGACGGCCGCGATCGCCTCGTAGTGCCGACGGACCGCGTCGCTGAACTGGGGCAGCGCCTCCTCGCGGATCGTGGCGTCCGCCCGCCATCGTTGGGAGGCGAACGGCTCGAAGTCCACCACGGAGGCTCCTCGCCAGTAGACGAAGCCGTGGGGTGGGTCGCCGACCTCCCGGAGGATCGCGCCGATCGCTCCGTGGACCGATGTCGCCGCGGGCAGCGCGTCCTCGGCAGCCACCGCTCCGGGGACTAGGCCCGCTCGGACGAGAATCTCCTCGGCGATCGGGCCGCCGAATCCGAGGCGGGCCGCGAGGGTGCTGACGCGGTCGGCCTTGCTACTGAGGAACGCGGACGCGAGCTCGGCGACTCCCAGCTTCCACGAGTCTCCCCGGGAGGGAGGCGGTAGGTACTCGGCTCCGATGCGGAGTGTCCGATGGGCCCACGACTTCGGGTGTTGGACCGCCACGACGGTCGTCCCGCGGACGACGATCACGTTCCCGGCGCCGAACAGCTCCACGACCAGTCGCAGCGGTTCGGTGAGGTCGGCCCGTCCGAAGCCGATCTCCACCAACCGTTCCCCGCCCACCTCGGGCACGACCGTGATGCCCGCACTTCCCAACAGGCGACGCAGCTCGCGGGCCAACGGGGTGAGCTCCTCCCCCGTCACGGGGGGGACGGTCGAGAGAAAGGCGGCCGCACCGGGGATCAAGTGAAGGTATCGTCGACCGATCCCGGGCGCGCGAAGACTGAGGACGAACCCGGCCGGCGGCGCATCGTAGACCTTGTCCACGAACGCCCTCCCGAGCGCTCGGATCTCTCGCCCGAGAGCGAGGGCATCGAGGGAGCTGAACCGCCCCTTGGCGACGCCGGCGCTCTCGGTCATGCTACGATTCGACCAGCGCGGCGCGTGTATGAATCGGTGGCGCCTCTCCCCTGCGGTCCCGGGTCGGGGGACTCCCACCGTCCGACCGCCAGGTCGCGCGGATCGGCGCCCCCTAGGTCAGAGTAATCCGAGGTCCGTGGGTCCGGTCCTCCGTGGTTGCCTCCTCCGAGTATCGGTCCGACACCGACTGGCGAGACGCGGCGCGAAGTTTCCGGATCAACCGCATCGACCCGCTCGCCGAGTTCATCGACCGGACCGACGAGCTGCCGTCGTCGATCCTCGACGGGATGATCCAAGAGCGGTTCTTGGGCCTGACCATCTCCGCCGAGTGGGGCGGGGTCGGGGCGCCCGTGTCCGCGCTCCCCGGCGTCCTCGAGGAGTTGGCTCGGGGATCGAGCGCGGTCGCCATCCTCCTCGCCGTCCATCTCTCGGTCTGCGCCGCCCCGATCTCCCAGTGGGGAACTTCCGAGCAGAAGGCCCGCTGCCTCCCCCGGCTCGCCCGGGGCGAGTGGATCGGCGCGTTCGCCCTCACCGAACCCGAGGTCGGATCGGATTCCGCCCGCCTCGCGACGCGCTATACCACCAACGAGACCGGGTTCCTCCTTCGGGGCTGCAAGATGTTCATCACGAACGGGGGCCTCGCGACGGTGATCGTGGCCTTCGCGACGCGCGACCCCGCGTTGGGTCCCGCGGGGATCTCGGCGTTCGTCGTCCCGAAGCAGACGGGGGTGGCGGTCGCCCAGAAGCTCGAGAAGCTCGGCCTCCACGGGAGCGAGACGACGGAGCTCGTCTTCACTGACGCCCAACTCCCTCCCACGGCGCTTCTGGGTCCGGAAGGATCGGGTCTGAAGGTCGCCCTCGGAGCCTTGATGGGAGGTCGGCTCGGGATCGCCGCCTGCGCGCTCGGGGTCGCGGAGGCGGCGTTCGAGGAGCTGGTGAACGCAGCGCGCGAGCACCCGGGGGACGCGGTCCGCTCCGAGGTCGCGCGGGCGTTCGTCGATTGCCTCGCGGCCCGCAGCCTGATCGAGCGGGCGTCGACCCTCCGCGACACGGGCCAGCCGTACGGGAACGAGGCGAGCGCCGCGAAGCTGCTCGCGTCCCAGGTCGCGTGCCGCACCGCCGAGCGCGCGGTGGATGCCCGGGGGACCGCCGCCATCTCCGCGAGCGCCCGGTGCAACCGACTCCTGCGGGATGCGCGGGTCTACCCGATCGTCGAGGGAACGACCGAGATCCAGGAGATGATCCTCGGGCGCTCCATCCTGGAGAGGATCTCTCGGTGAAGACGCCCGACGGCGGCTCTCGGGCCTCCCCCGCGTCGTTGGGGGTCCCCGCCGAGATCGTCGAGATCCTCACGGCGCAAGGGATCCGGGAGTTCTACCCGCCCCAGGCGGCCGCGGTCCCCCCCGTGCTCCGGGGCGAGAGCGTTCTCGTCTCGTGCCCGACGGCGAGCGGCAAATCGCTCATCGCCTACCTCGCTCTGCTCCGCGCGGTGCGCGCGGGCCGGACCGGGCTGTACCTCGTGCCGCTCCGGGCCCTCGGCCAGGAGAAAGCCGAGGAACTGGAAGCGTTCGCCTCCCTCGGGATCAAGGTCGGGCTCTCGATCGGCGACTTCGACATCTCCGCGGAGAAGTTGGAGAAGCTCGACATCCTCGTCGCCACCAGCGAGAAGGCGGACGGGCTGCTGCGGAAGGGCGCCCCGTGGTTGGACCGTGTCGGGACGGTCGTGGCGGATGAGGTCCATCTGATCCGGGACCCGGATCGGGGTCCCACGCTCGAGGTCTCCCTCACCCGGCTCCGCCGTCGGAAGAAGGACCTACAGATCGTGGCGCTCTCGGCGACGGTCGGGAACTCGGCGGAGGTCGCCCGCTGGTTGGGCGCGAAGCCGATCCTCAGCGATTTCCGGCCCGTCCCGTTGCGCGCCGGCGCGTACCACGAAGGGCGGATCCTGTTCACCGACCTGACGACCCAGGAGGTGGCGCCGCCGGGCGATCCGGTCCCCCGTCTCGTCCGGGACGTCATCCTCGACGGAGGCCAGGCGTTGGTCTTCGTCTCGACGCGCAAGGCCAGCGAACTGCTGGCCCAAGCTCTCGGTCGGCTCGTCCATTCGCTGCTCGACCCCGCGGGACGCGACCTCGCCGCCGGGGTCGCGCGCGCGCTGCACGAGGTGGGTGAGGAGGAGACCGAGGGCGCCCGTCGTCTCACCGAGATGGTCCCGAACGGGGTCGCCTTCCACAACGCCTCCCTGACGAATCCCGAACGCCGGGTCGTCGAGCGCGGGTTCCGGGACCGGGCCCTCAAGGTGCTCGTCGCCACGCCGACCCTCGCCGCGGGGATCAACCTCCCCGCCCGACGGGTGATCATCCGCGACACGAGCCGGTACGACGACCACCTGGGCATGCAGGCCCCGATCCCGGCGATCGAGGTCCAGCAGATGTGCGGCCGGGCCGGTCGGCCGCGGTACGATGCCACGGGCGAAGCGATCGTCATCGCCCGAAGCGAGGACGATCAGGAGAGGATCCTGGACCAGTACCTCTCCGCGGCCCCGGAGGATGTCGTCTCGCGCCTCGCCACCGAGCCCGCGTTGCGGACCCATCTCTTGGCTCTCGTCGCCAGCGGCGAGGTCGCCGCGGACGGGGATCTGGAGTCGTTCTTCGCTTCGACCTTCTACGGCCAGACCCAGCCGTTCGACACCCTTCGTTCGACGTTGCGCGGGGTCCGGGAGTTTCTCATCGCCCACGACCTCTTGCAAGCCCGCGGCCCCCTCAAGGCGACCGGATTCGGGCAGCTCACGAGCGAGCTGTACCTCGACCCGATCACGGCCGTTCTCTTGCGGCGGGCGATCGAGCGCGCCCCGCTCGGGGTGAGCTCCTTCGCCCTCTTCGCCACCCTCGCGGTGACCCCGGACCTCACGCCGATGTTCCTTCGAAGCGGCGAGGAGGCCGTCTACATGCAGCGGTTCGGCGAAGAGAGGGAAGAGCTCCTTCTCACCCCCGAGGAGGAGGGTCTCGTCCCGGCTCTCGAGGTCTACCTGGCGGGCCTGAAGACCGCGACGGTGCTCGATCGTTGGATCGAGGAGCGGCCGATCGTCGAGATCACACGCGACTACGGGATCGGCGCGGG
>JAKIVR010000035.1 GCA_022750455.1 Thermoplasmata archaeon
CGCCCGGATGGGCGACCTCATCCGGGAGCTCGCGCTCCCCCAGATCATCCTCGTCTCCCACGAGGAGGAGTTGGCGGGGGTCGCGGACCATGTGGTCCGGATCACCAAGGAAGGGGGCCTCTCGAAGATCGTCGGAGCCGGCGAGACACCGGCTCTCGACGACTCTCACGAACGACCACGGTCGGCCGGAAAGCGGCGGCGGTCCATACTTCCGTCGGGGCCACCAGCCCCCGAACCGGCTCCCCCGGCTCCGTGATCGGGTTCAACCGAGGTGGCGCCAGAACTCTGCCGGTTCCCACGGGGGCCGCTCGGCGACCTGCAGGTTTTCGCTGAGGTGCTCCGGTTGTTTCTGACCCACGAGGGGAGCCAAGACCCCCGGGGCGGATCGGGCGAACTGGAGCGCGCTCTGCGCCGTGCTCAGCCCCCCGAGAGCCGGCCCGGACTGGACGAGTTGACCCTGCAGCAGCGGGACGCTCGTGAACGACGCCAAGCCGAGACGCGGGGCGGCCTCCAAGAGCGTCATTCGGACGTCGCCCACCATTTGGTTCTTGACCGAGGCCGCCTCGGGCAGCGCGAGGTTGAACGGGAACTGGATGTACCGGAACCCGTGCGTCTCGCCGCCGACCTCGCGAGCGATCGCCACGGCCTCTCCGAGTCCGAGATAGAGCGGATGGGATCGCGGCACTCGCAAGGAGTCCCACGTCGCCAGCCCGTACGAGCCGATCGCCCCATCGCTGCGGAGCGATTCGAGGGTACGGAACGCTTCCGTGAGCCGGTCTCGGAACTCACTGCGCCCCACCGCTTCGAGCTGGCTGTCCGGGGCGTTGTGGAGGTAGAGGAGATCGATCGTGGCGAGTCCGAGGTTCTTCTGGCTCCGGGCCACTTGGTCGAGCATGAAACGTCGGGTCATCACATGCGACCCGCCGACGATCTCGTTCGGTCGCACGACGCCGGGCTCGAGAAGCTCCCGCTCGATCCACTGATGAGCGGGCAATCCGGATTCGCCGTCCGGGGCGAGGTACCCGACTTTGGTGGCGACGAACAGCTCGTCCCGCAGGACCGGCCGGCCCCCATCGACGATCTGGCCGAAACTGCGGCCGAGGCTGCGCTCGGCCCGTTGATGCCGGTAGTTGATCGCCGTGTCAAAAACGTTGATACGGCCGGACGTCGCACACAACAGCGCGGCCTGTTCGACCGCGGTATCGGTCATCGTGTCGGCCGGACCGAGATACGTTCCCAACCCGATGGAGGAGAGAGTCAGGCCGTCAGGCGTCGTCCGGAAATGTTCCGGGGGGAGATGGTGGGAGGCGATCCCGCGTTCGGCGAATCGGCGGGTCCCCTCGGGCGTCGCCAGTCCGGGTCGGAGTGCCATCGTCGGCGCTCCGTTCGCGCAGGTAAAAGGTTGCTTGCGCAACGCGCGCGGTGCGGTCGCGCCGGAATCGCTATCCGACGAGTTCGGGTGGACCGGCGAGGCGCCTATGCCCCGCCGCAAGTACGGTCGGTTGCGAAAACCGATCCCGCCGACACCGCCGGAGAAATGCCGGTACTGCCGCTTGGGTCGACGGTGCCCGATCCACCCGCAATCCCCCGTTCGGATCGTCCCGTCAAAGAAGTGAGCCCGCGGGGCCGATCGCGTTGCGCTAGGAGAGGATCGGGATCCGGGGAGGGGGCCGATTCTCCTCGCCGAGCAGCAGGGGCGTAGCGATCCGGTCGTGGAAGCGATCCGAGGCCTTCTCGAGACCTCGGAGCACGGATCCGTCGATCCGCCCTTCCAGACGGTGGAGCGCCGCCTCCCATCCAAATCGCGCCTGCTCCCACCGGTAGAACGCCTCCGGATACGCCGCCTCGAAGAGCAGGGAGTTTCCGCCGCGGTGGCCCGGCGCCCGCCCGCCCCGGCGGAGGCGGTCTTTGACAGCGTCGTACAATCTCGTGCCCGGCAGAGGCACCGCACTCGATACGGAGTGCTCCTCCGGGGAGAAGCGTCGGAACAAGGTGAGTGTCGACTCGATGTCCTCCCGGGTCTCTCCGGGATATCCGAGCATCAGGAACCAGTATTGGCGGATCCCGGCGGCGCGGAGGGCGGTTGAGGCCCGCTCGATCTGCGAGAGGTGCGTCCCGCGGTTCATCACGTCGAGGATCTTCTGACTCCCGGATTCAACCCCCAAGTACACCCGCTGGAGCCCGGCGGCGCGCAGCCGGGGCAGGAGGTCGACCGGGAGGATGTCGGGTCGGGCCAGGCACTCGAACCGTAGATCCAGATGTCGCGTGGCCATCCCGTCGAGGAGTTCGCCCAACCAGCGGCGCCGGATCCCGAAGATGTCGTCGCAGAAGCGGACGTAGTTCACCCGATAGCGGGCGTGGAGGGCTTCGAGCTCGTCCAGCACGCGCTCGGCGGACTGTTGGCGGTAGTTCCGCCCGAAGGTCGGCTTCGAACACCACGAGCAATCGAACGGGCAGCCGCGGGAGGTGAGGACGGCCGCACGGCGGTCCCCCGTCGCCGCCTCCCACCGTCCGAGGTACGCCTCCATATCGAGGAGCTCCCAAGCGGGGAGCGGCAGTTCGTCCAGCTCCTTCAGGAACGGGCGAGGGGGACCTCGGACGAATCCAGAGGGCCCGCGGACCACGGTTCCCGGAGTTCCCGTGAGCGCTTCCCCCGCGTGGGCCCGGTGCGCGATCTCGGGCAAGGTGAGCTCGCCTTCCCCGAAGACCACGGCGTCGAAGCCGCCGTCAAGATAACTCTCGGGGCGAGTCGCGGCATCCGGTCCGCCGGCGACGGCGATCGCGCCGTGGGCGCGAGACTCGAGAGGGATCTCCAGGGATCGGCGCAGCGTGAGGGACTTGGTGTGGACCCCGACCACGTGAGGTCGCCACGACCGGATCTGCTGGCGGACCGGTTCGATGTCCCGAGCGAACGTAAGGTCGGAGACCCGGACCTCGATCTGCTGTTGCTGGAGGAAGGAGGCCAAGGTCAGGATCCCGAGCGAGGGGTACAGTTCGATCTCCTTGCGCTCCATCGGGTCGTCCCGCGCGACGTACGGGTCGACCAGCAACACCCGCGGGCGCGGGCCCCCGGGCGTCCCCGCGGGGACGCCTCGTTCAGCGAGAAGGCGAGCGCCGTGGGTCACGGCGTCCTCCGTGGATCGCGCCAACCGGGCAGTACGGCACGCACCAGCCGCAGCCGGTGCAGTTGTCAAGGACCTGGAGTGCGGTCGGATCGAGACGAAGGGCATTGGGGGGACAGACCCCGGTACAGAGCCCGCACAGGACGCAAGTGTCCGAGTCGATCTCGACCGGGGGGTTCGTCATGCCGTGGTCGCCGCCGGGCGTTTGGCGGCGCCTCCTTGCAGAGCCTGACCCAGGGCACTGAATCCGGTCAAGGCGCACTTGATCCGGACCGGCGAGAGGGGGATCGCGAGAAGCTTGATCACGTCCTCCTGGGTCATCCGCTTGACCTCCTCCATAGGTTTGCCCCGGAGTTGTACGGTCATCAACGACGCGCTCGCCATGCTGATGGCGCACCCATCCCCAGAGAACTTGATGTCCTGCAGCGTAGTCCGGGAGTCGTCCAACTTGAGCTCGATACGGATGTGATCCCCGCACAGCGGGTTCGACTCCTCCGCGGCCATCGTCGGCTCCGGCATCGTGCCGAAGTTCTTCGGGGCCCGATAATGCTGGAGGATCCGCTCTTGGTACATGTCCTGCATGGGGCCACCGTGAAATCTCCCGGGAAATGGTTCGATTCTTATAAGGCGGTTCCGGGTCGGTAAGACCACTCTTCCGTCGGAGAGGCCGCTCGTTCGCGGGGACCGGAGCGCTCAGCTTATGGCGGCAGGACGGTGATTCCGACGATGGCCCTCTCCGCCGCGCCGCGGTACCACGAATGGTTGGATGACGCGGGGGTCGATCGACTCTCGGAGAGCGTTCATGATCCTCCGGCGGTCCGCAAGCTCCGCCGGGCCGCGCTGCGCTCCTTCCGGGAGCTCGATGCCGAGCCGAATCCGCTCTACCGAAAGTACGTGTACTTTGGAGGCGTCGATCTGCACCAGATCGAGGCCGCCCTCCCCGGGCCGCCGGTCGCCGTGCCGGGGGCCCCGGCGCATACGATCCGCGTGGTCCACGATGCCAGCGGCAGCCGGGTCGAACTCCCGGCGGAGTTGTCCTCGGCCGGGGTGACGGTGCAGACCTTGCCGGAGCTCTGGCGGGATGGCGAGGCGGCCGCGAAACGTCTCGCGCCGGAGATCTCGGCCCAGGACAAGATGGGAGCCTTCTCCCTAGCGCTCGTGAACCGGGCCGTCCGGATCGAGGTCCCAGATCGGTGCACCCTCCCGGTCCGGGTCCAAGATATCTCGGTGCTCTCTCGACCTCACGAGGCGCTCGTAGTCCACCGATCCCTCCGAGCGGGGGAGGCGTCCCGCCTCCTCTACAGCGAGGAGGTGTTCAGCGCGGACGAGGCGACCGTGAGCGATCAGCGCCTGTACGGGTCGATCGTGGAGCTGGACGTCGCGGCCGAGGCCGCGGTCAACTACGCCACCATCCACGCGCCGGATCTCGGCTCCGTCGGGTTGTACCACCGGCACGCCACCGTCGCCCGAAGCGCCCAATTGACCTGGATGTGGAACGGCTTGGGAGGGTTCCGGACCCGCCTCAAAAATTTGACCGAGATTCCCGGGGTCGGCGGGGACGTGGTCGACCTTCAGACGTGCTTCGGCCAGAAGCAACAGTCGTACGACACGTCCGTACAGATCTCCCATCAGGGGACCGACACGCACGGGTTGTCGATGACGCGCGGCCTGTTCCGCGACGATGCGCGGGGCGTGAGCCGGGGGCTCGTTCGGATCGAGAAGGAGGCGCGCAAGACCCTCAGCGTCCTCTCCGAGCATGCCATGCTTCTCTCCCATGGGGCCCGCTCGGACACGATCCCCGTCCTCGAGATCCTCTGCCGCGACGTGAAGGCGACCCACTCGTCGTCGGTCGCGCCCGTGGACCCCGAGCGGATCTTCTACCTCGAGTCCCGAGGCATCGCGGAGCAGGACGCGATCCGGATGATCGGAGAGGGGTTCTTGGGACACGTGCTCGAGCGGTCGCCGATCAGCGGCCTTCGCGAGATCGTCTATCCTCTGCTGGAGAGCCGGTGGGACCAGAAGCCGATCCTCTGGCGCTCCGAGTCGTTCCCGGCGCTCCCCCCTCTCTCGGTCGCCTCGGCGACCGCTCCCGAAGAGTGGCGGTTCGACGCGAAGCTCCGCTAGGCCGGTCCGGGCGACGTCCCCCGAGCGGACGGGATCAGGTCGGTGAACACGAATCCATCTCGCTCGACCACCTCGCCCCGCCGGACCGGGATCGGCTCGGAGAAGATCGGCGCGTCGTAGACGAACGTGTGAAACTCCCCCCGTTCGCCACACGGGTCGATGGACGGAGGGAGATCGGCGAGAAGGGCCTCGTCGAACTCGCGTCCGGCGAACGAGCGGTCGAGCGCCTTCGGGTCGACGCACGAAAGGATCGCCCGGTATCCCCCGGAGATCATGGCACGGGCGAGCGTGGCGGTGTTCTCCCCCCAGAGCGGGAAGATGGGGCGGAATCCGGTGCCGTCGAGCCTCACCTCCCGGTATCGGCGGATGTCCTCGAGGAACAGATCCCCGAACGCGATCGTATCCACGTCGGCAGACCCGAGGGAGCGCAAGACGTCGGCCATTCGAGCGTCGTACACGTCGTTCGGACACGGGTACGGGATCTTCACCGTGAACCGGGGGAGACCCAGTCGCCGGGACTGGAGTTCCAGGAGCTCCTCACGAACCCCGTGCATGGAGACCCGTCCGAACGATTCGGTCACCGTCGTCAGCAGGCCCACGAGCTCGACCTGCGGATCCTGGCGCAGCCGGCCGAGGGCATAGGCCGAGTCCTTTCCGCTGCTCCAGGAGACGACGGTCCGCCGCTTGATTGCCCGGACCATGACGACCTCTCTCGGAACTCCCTCAGAATACCATTTCGGTCGGGTGCCGGGGGACCTCTACGTAGCTCCTGACTCCCCGAACACTGTCGCGTTTCCCCCCGCCGCGCCCCGGGGGCCGGCGGCGGGGAGCTGGAGCGAGGCCCAGAGGTACCGGGTCGCGGAGCTCCTCCAGGGGCGCCACGCGACCCCGATCCGAGTGAGCTGGGTCGTCTCCGGGGGTCGGCGAAGCCCGTAGGCGCGTTGGACCGCCGCCCGGAAGCCCAGGTCCCCGACGGGAAGCACGTCCGGCCGACCGAGGGCGAAGATCAGGTACATTTCGGCGGTCCATCGACCGATCCCGTGCTCCTCGGAGAGCCGAGCGACCACGTCCGCGTCGGGCAGCTGGTCGACCTCTCGCAACCGAAGCGCCCGGGAGTCGATCCGCTGAGCGAGCCGTCGGACGAAATCGATCTTCGACCGCGACAGTCCGGCGCCGCGGAGGGTCGCGTCGGAGAGTTCGGACCAACGGGACGGCGCCGGGATCCGACCACGGCCCAAGGCACGGACCCGCCGTTCGATGGTCGAGGCGGCCGCGCTCGAGAGCTGCTGGGCGATGATCGTTTCCACCAGTCGATCAAACCCGGGCTTCGCGTGGAGGGGCGCGAGCGGACCGACGCGGTCGATGACGGCCGCCAGGATCGGATCGCGTCGGCTCAACTCCCGGCCGATCCGGTCGCGCGGGCGCATGCCCCTGGGAGCCCGCGGAGAGGATGGGGGTTCCGGGAGGGGGAGGTTTACCCGACCGCGCCCGTCATCTCGAGCTGGATGAGCCGGTTCAGCTCCAAGGCGTAGTCGACCGGGAGCTCCTTGGCAAACTCCGCCAGGAAGCCCATGAGGATGAGGTGGATGGCGTCCGACTCATTGAGCCCGCGGCTCATCAGGTAGAAGATCTGCTCCTCGCCGATCTTCCCGACGACCGCCTCGTGGGTGATGGTCGCATCGCTTTCGTGGATCTCATTGTAGGGGTACGTGTCCGACCGGCTCGAATCGTCGGGGAGCAGGGCGTCGCAGCGCACCGCCGCCTTCACGCCCGTGGCACCCTTGGCGACGTGGAGGAGCCCGCGGTAGCTCGTTTGCCCGCCGCGGATGGCGATCGACTTGGAGACGATCTTCGAGGACGTGTCGGGCGCCGAGTGGACCGCCTTGGCGCCGGAGTCGATGATCTGACCTTCGCTCGCGAACGCCACCGAGAGGATGTCGGCGCGGGCGCCCCGGCCCTTGAGGTAGACCGAGGGGTACTTCATCGTGATCTTGCTGCCCATGTTCCCGTCGACCCACTCAACGAGCGCGTTCTCGTACGCCGCCGCGCGCTTGGTGACGAGGTTGTACACGTTCTTCGACCAGTTCTGGACCGTCGTGTACCGGACCTTGGAGTACGGCTCCGCCACGACCTCCACCACAGCGGCGTGCAGCGAGTCCGTGGAGTAGATGGGCGCCGTGCAGCCTTCGACATAATGGACCTTCGCGCCCTTGTCGGCGATAATCAGCGTCCTTTCGAACTGCCCGACGTTCTTGGCGTTGATACGGAAATACGCCTGAAGTGGGATGCCGACGTCGACCCCGGGCGGGACGTAGACGAAGCTCCCGCCGGACCAGACCGCGGAGTTGAGGGCCGCGAACTTGTTGTCGTTGTACGGGATGACCTTGCCGAAGTACTTCTTGACGATCTCCGGGTACTCCTTGACGGCCGTATCCGTATCGGTGAAGAGGACGCCCTTCTGGACGAGGTCCTCGCGGATCTTGTGGTAGACGGTGCCGCTGTCGTACTGGGCGCCGACGCCCCCGAAGTAGTCCCGCTCGGCCTTCGGGATCCCGAGCTTGTCGAAGGTGTTTCGAATGTCGGCCGGGAGGTCCTCCCACTTCTTCTTGGTCTCGCCCTCGGCGAGGGGGTTCGCGTAGTAGGTGTAGGCGTCAAAGTCGATGGCGGTGAGGTCCGGGCCCCAGTCCGGGATCGGGCACTCGAGGAAGTGTTCGTACGCGCGAAGTCGGTACTGGCGGACCCAGTCCGGCTCGTTCTTGAGGTCCGAGATCTGCTCGATGATCTCCCGGGTCAGTCCCCGGACGGTGCGGACCTTGTACGTCTCCGGGTCCTTGAAGTCGTACCGGGTGTAATCGAGCGGCTGGAACTCGGTGGATTGCGCCATGGGAGCCTACGGAGATTCCATCATACGAACGTATTTAAATCCAAGGTTCCGACGTCCGACGGGCTCCCTCGGTGGCGGGCCGCTCCGGGACCCGATCTCCGTCGAGGAACCGGAGGGAGGCGTGCGTCGCCGTCCCACGGGTACTCCGCGCGCCCGGGCTAGGAGTTCGGGGCCCCGGGGCCGTCGAAGACGCGAAGCGCCTTCTCTAACGCCAGGACCAACTGGTCGAGTTCGGCCGGAGTCGTATAGACGTGGCAGCTGGCCCGGGTGAGAGCCGGCACGCCCAGACGCTCCATGAGCGGTTGCGCGCAGTGGTGCCCGCTCCGCACGCAGACGCCCTCGGCGTCGACCAAGCTCGCAACGTCATGCGGGTGGATCCCTTGCAGGGCGAACGAGAAGATCGCGTCCCGGTCCGCAGCCGCGGGGGGTCCGAAGATCCGGATCCGGTCCCCGAAGGCCTCGTTCAATCGCTTCAGGCCATGCCGGACGAGGTTCGCTTCATGCGATTCGATCCCGTCCCACCCCAGGCCGCGGAGATAGTCCAGCGCCGCACCGAGGCCGACCGCACCCGCCATGTTTGGGGTCCCCGCCTCGAACTTCGCGGGCGGCTCCCGGTACAGGACGCGGTCGGTGTGCACCTCCTTGATCATCTCCCCTCCCCCCAAGAACGGGGGCAACCGCTCAAGCCACTCCTTTCGGCCCCAGAGAACGCCGATGCCCGTTGGTCCCAGCATCTTGTGTCCCGAGAGCGCCAGGAAGTCGCACCCCATCGCCTGGACATCGATTGGATGGTGCGAGGCCGATTGGGCGGCGTCGACGACCACGGCGGCGCCGGCCGTGTGCGCGCGCTCGGCGATCTCCCGGACCGGGTGGACCGTGCCGAGAACGTTCGAGACGTGCGCGACCGTCACCACCTTCGTCCCCTCGCCGAGAAGCCGGTCGTACTCGTCCCACCGGAGGCGGCCGGCCGGGTCGATGTCGACGAATTCGACGAGGATCCCCGAGCTCTCCCGTAGCATGTGCCACGGCACGATGTTTGAGTGATGCTCCGCGATGGTGGTGAGGACCGTGTCTCCCTTCTCGAGCCAGACCCGCCCCAGGCCGGAGGCGACCATGTTCAGCGCTTCGGTCGTGCCACGAACGAAGACGACCTCCTCGGGAGAGCTGGCGTGGATGAACCGGGCCACGTTCTCGCGGGCCGCCTCGTACGCATCGGTGGCGCGCTCACTGAGCTCGTACACCCCCCGGTGGACGTTCGCGTTCTGCTCCCGGTAGTACTGTTCGACGGCCAGGATCACGGAGTTCGGCTTCTGCGTGGTCGCGGCAGAGTCGAGGTAGACGAGCGGTTTGCCCCGAGTCGACTGCTGCAGGAGCGGGAAGTCGGAACGGACGCGGGCCTGATCGAACGCCATTTCGTCGCTTCGCCCCTCGAAGGCCCGAGTCTCAAGCGCTCGGCACAACGCCGAGCTTCACCCAGTCGTACCCTTTCGCTTCGAGTTCCTCGGCGAGCTCGCGGCCACCGGAAAGCGCCACCGCGCCATCGACCATCACGAACACCCGTTGAGGTTTGACGTACTTCAGGATGCGCTGGTAGTGGGTGATGACCATGATTCCGACGCCGGGGTGGTCGAGCTTGGCGACCGCCTCGCCGACCGACTTGACCGCGTCGATGTCCAACCCGGAGTCCGGCTCGTCCAGGATCGCGAAGATCGGGGAGAGGGTCGCCATCTGCAGCACCTCGACGCGCTTCTTCTCGCCTCCGGAGAATCCCTCGTTGAGGGAGCGCTTGAGCAGCGACTCGTCCATCCCCAGCCACTCGAGGTGTTGGGTCAGCTCCTTGCCGAACTGGTCGGTGTCCGCCGTCTCGGCGGTGTGCCGTTGCATGTACGAGGTCCAGAGGAATTTGGAGAGCGAGAGGCCCGAGACCTCTTGCGGGTACTGGAATCCGAGAAAAAGACCGGCCCGGGCGCGTTGATCGACCGGTAGCGCCAGAAGGTCTTTTCCGTCGAGCTTCACCTCGCCCTTCGTCACCTTGTACTTCGGGTGGCCCATCAAGGCGTAGGCGAGGGTGCTCTTGCCCGAGCCGTTCGGTCCCATCATGGCAGTCAATTCCCCGGAGCGAAGGGTGAGCGAGACCCCCTTCAGGATCGGCTTCCCCCCGACCTCCACATGGAGGTCCTTCACGTCGAGAGTATGCGTCGCGCTGGTCGCCATTTGACCTCGGGCCGAGGAACCGGGCTCGCTATTTACGCGTTACCGTGTGATTAAACTCGCCAAACCTCAAAATAGAGGTGGAGCGATGCACGGAACGATGGCGCTCGCGGAGATCCGGCCGGGGGAAGGGACCCGGGGGCGGATCCTGGAGGAGCTCGTCATCGCGCCCCGGACCGCGAAGGACCTGGCGCTAACGATCGGGATCCAAGAGAGTGCCGCGCGGGGTCACCTGGAGCGGCTCGAACAGCGAGGGTTCGTCACTCCCGTATTCACGAAGGAAGGGGTCGGCCGACCCCGAAAGCGGTTCTCTCTCACCTCGGCCGGGCAGGAGCTGTTCCCGCGCCGGTACGAGATGCTGCTCGATGCCGTCATGGATGAGATGGTGGCGAAGGAGGGCGAGGCGTACGTCTCCACGATCTTCGCGGCCGCGGCCCGTCGGATGGCCCAGGAGGTCGCCCGAGAGGTCGGCACCAAGGGACCCCGAGCGAAGAGGGCCCAGGCCCTGGCCGATGCCTTGAACGAGCTCGGTTTCCGCTGCACCGTCGAGAAGACCCCCATCGGGGAGTTCCGCATCATCCGGCACAACTGCGTGTTCCGATCGAGCGCGTTGACCCACGCCTATCTTCTGTGCGAGGTGTTCGACAAGAATCTGACCCAGGAGCTGCTCGGCCAGACCGGCCTCTCGGGGGTTTCCTTGGAAGATTCGATCACGAGGGGCAGCCTCCAGTGCAGCCACCTCATCCAGCTCCGGTAGAATTTTCTCGCTCTCCCCCCAGGGAAAGCGGCGACGGCCGCTCAGGCGAAGCTACATATCATGGAAGTACGTGGTCCGCTCCGAACCTTGAGGAGCGTTCGTTCGCCCCGGACTCGGTCCGTTCTCCGCCTCGGAGGGATCCCAGTGGCCCTCGCCGTTCTGATCTCGATCGCCGGCGTCGGGGCGGCCGTGCCGACGCACGCGTCGACGACGCCCGCCACCGGCGGGTTTACGCCGGGTGTCTCCCCCAGCTTCCTGGGACGAGTGACCTGGAACAACGTAAATCCGGTGAATGACACGAGCCCGTCGGACGCCCTCCCGATCCATTTCTCGGGGAACATTACCATCCAGTATACCTGGAAGTCGGTGTCGGCGGTGAGCGGCAATCAATCGCCGCCGCCCACGTTCACGGTGTATGACGCCCGCCTGCAGATCTTCTTCTTCGGTTTCCCTCTCGCCACCCGGGACGTGGACGTCAGCGGCGCGGTGGCCTCGACCGGAGGGGTGATCAACCTCTCCTGGGACCCGACCACGTACGGATACGTTCTGGCGGGATTGTACGCCATCACAACGTCGATGCTGACCCCCACCGGCACCACCCTGTGGTCCCAGACGTTCTTGGTCGACGCGAGCGCGCCTCTCCTCATCGGGGCCGCGCTGCCGGCCGTGCTGGTCATCATCGTGATCGCAGAGCTCTACTACGTCGCCACGGCCGGACGCGAAGCGCTCCACGAGCCGCTCAAGCCGAAGAAGGGGCCGCCCACCGGTGAACCGGAGACCACGCCCCCCGCGTCGGCTCCGGCTTCGCCGGGGGAGACTCCGCCGGCGACCGACGGGGGGGCGAAGAGCCCATGACGGCGGCCGGTCGGGGTGCGGGCGCAGGCGTGGTGATCGGGATCGTCATCGTCCTGCTGGCCCAGCAGCTCGGCCTGTTGGAGTTCGCAAACTTCACCGTCCCGCTCATCTATTTTCTCCTGGGAGCCATCCTTGGCGCCATCGTCTTTGGGGCCATCGGACTCGTGATCGGGCGACGGGCCCGACGGAAGGCGGGCATGGAGGCGTGGCAAGGAGCGCAAGCTTCGGATACGGCGAGCTCCCCCACGCCCACGACGCCCCCGAAGAACTGAGTTCGGGGGGCGGTCCCGGAACGGGCTGCGAGGCTGGGCCGGCCGTCGCAGAAGTCCACTCCGCCGACAGGGAGTTGCGCCGCCAGCGCATACTTAATCTACCCGCGAATTGTCGTTCGAACCATGGTATCCGTAGAGGTCGCCCACGCGAAGTGCACCGGGTGCACTCACTGCCGCGACGTATGCCCCGTGAACGTGTTCCGGATGGACCCGCGCGAGCAGTACCCCACGGTGATCGACGACCCCGCGGTGGCGGCGAAGTTCGCATTCCGTGCCGAAAAGTCGACCGTCATTGCCGGCGATGATTGCATCATGTGCGAGGCGTGCCTGTTCGAGTGCGAAGGCGAGTGCATCACGATCGTCGACGACGAAGGCACCGTCCACCAGTCCACGTACAAGTGAGCTGTCGGCCTCAATCCGTCCGCCCAGTCCCCGCGGCCTTCTTTCGGGGGGGGCGCCGCGCTCGCGGCGCATCAAGAGCCGATGGATGACTCGTCGACCGGCGAATCCCCATTGACCGAACGGACCCGGCGAGAGAGCTCCTGCTCGAACGCCTCCGGGTCCCGAGGCGAGATGAAGATCGGCACTTGATGGGCGGTGATGAGGAGCCCCAACGTTCCGGTGTGGATCGAGTCGAACGTGCCCACGGTCCGGGACCAGACCCGACTCCGCCAGCCCCAGGTTCCGAAGAATCCGATCGGCCCGAGGAACCGTAGGGAGGCCGGCTGGATCCGTCGGATCTCCTTCAGGGGGACGCGGGCGGATCCAAACAGGCGCTTGGCGTCGAGGTACCGGTCGCTGATCGCATACCGCGTGGAGAGGTATCTCCCCAGGTAGAGGAACAACAGCGCGAACGAGGCGGGAAAGAAGTACGGGGTGAACGAGGCCGAGGAGGATCCGTCGGCGACCCAGAGAAGTACGGCCCCAATGACTACGTAGAGGATGACGACGGTCGCCGAGCGCGATCCCTCCATCCGATAGATGGTGGGCCCGACCCGCGGTGCCGACGAGGCGGAGGCGCCCAGCTACGCCACCGCCTCGTAGTAGTACTCCCCCCGCGCCCTCTGCTCTCGATCGAGAGCCGAGCCCTCCTGGTTGATCCGGGGCCGGAGGGTATCGGGATCGCGCCGGAACGTCACCTGGACGTGGGCGAGGAGTCGGTTCATCCCCTCTCGCATGGCGAACGGCCCATCTCCCACGCCGCGGGCGCCGTCCTCCTCTCGCTGGAAGACCATCAGGCCGTCGCAGGCCAGATCGAGGAAGTAGACGTCGTGGTCGACGACCAAGGCCGCGGACGCGGTCCGCTCCACGTGCCGCCGCACCACCTTGGCCATCGCCATCCGCTGATCGGCGTCGAGGTACGCGCTCGGTTCGTCGAGAAGGTAGAGGGTGGCCGGTCGAGCGAGGGTCAGGGCGACGGCCGCGCGTTGCAGCTCGCCCCCCGAGAGATCGGGAAGGGCGACGTCCATCAGCCCCTCCAACTGCAGCCCCGTCGCGAGCTCCCGCTCGAACGCCGGCGCATCGAACGTCGGATCGCCGGCGAGGCTGGCGACCCGCTCGCGCAGGCTCGCCGCGCTCGTCGCCTTCAGGTACTGGGGTTTGTATCCGACGGTCACCCCGACCGGGGCCACGCCCGTCGTCGGGCTCTCGACACCGGCGAGCATCTTCACGAACGTCGTCTTGCCGGTGGCGTTCGGTCCGACGATGCCGATCGTCTCGCCGACCGCGATCTCTCCGGCCGCCACCGCGAGCGTGAACTCCGGGTACGACTTTCCCAACGCCTCGAACTTCACCTGCACCCGACGCTGGGTTCCGAGCTTCGGAGGATGCGAGATGAATTGGACCGGTTCGGTCCGGAACCGGACGTTCTCGTCCCGAAGGTACCCGCCGAGGTACGTGTTGATCGCGGAGCGCATGGGGAGTGGGTGGGAGATCACCCCGAACGCGGCCTCCTCCCCATAGACGAGGTGGGCCTGGTCGGCGAGGTAGTCGAGGAGAGCGAGGTCGTGCTCCACGACGATGACGCTGCGCGCCTCCCCGACCTTGCGCAGCACCCGGGCGATCGCCAAGCGATGCACGATGTCGAGGTAGCTAGACGGTTCGTCCAGCAGGTAGAGGTCGGCGTCCGTTGCCAGGGTCTTCGCGATCGCCGCGAGCTGGAGCTCGCCTCCCGAGAGCTCTCGGAGAGGTCGGCTCGCCCGAGAGCGGATGCCGAGCGTCTCCATCCACGGCCCCGCCTTCCCTCCGGAGGAGGCGATGTGCTCCTCCATGGTAGTGGTCGTGTCGCCGAGCTTGTCGACGTACTGGGGCTTGATCGCCACCCGGAGCTCGCCCTTTTGGATCCGCGTGAAGTGGGTCGCGAGTTGGGTACCGCGGTACCTCTGGATCACCGTCTCCCAGGCCCCGGCCTTGGCGAACTCCCCGAGGTTGGGGACCTCGAGTCCCGAGAGGATCCGGAGCGCCGTCGATTTTCCGGTGCCGTTCGGGCCTAGCAGTCCGGTGATCCCGCGGGGCGGCGGGACGGGGAGACGGTAGAGACGGAAGCCGTTGTATCCATACCGGTGGACAATCTCCGACTCGTCCGCCTCGGGCGTGTTGAGGATCTTGATGGCGTCGAACGGGCATTTGGTGATGCAGATGCCGCAGCCGATGCACAGCGTCTCGGAGATGATCGGCTTGCCGGCGGGTCCCTCGACGATGCACTCCTGGCCCATGCGCACGATCGGACAGTACGACTCGCACTCCCACTGGCACTGCGTGGGGTGACACCGGTCTTCGAGGAGGATGGCGATGCGCGACACGTTTCACTCCTGGGCGGTGTCCCGCACGAGGCGGCCATCGCGGATCGTCAGGTGGCGTCGAGCGCGCGCGGCGACGTCCGGGTTGTGGGTGACGACCACGACGGTCGCCCCGTGGATCGTGTGGGCGCGCTGCAGGAGGTCCATGACCTCCCCGGCGTGGGCGATGTCGAGCTCGCCCGTCGGCTCGTCCGCCAAGAGGAGCGGAGGCTGGTTGGCGAGCGATCGCGCGATCGCCACCCGCTGCTCCTCGCCTCCGGAGAGCTGGTGCGGGTACGCGTCGGCGCGGGAGGTCAGGCCGACCTCCTCCAACAGTTCGAGCGCCCGGGCCCGGCGCTCTGCCGTCGGGCGCCCTCGGGCCCGGAGCGGCATCTCCACGTTTTCCCGCGCGGTCATGGTCGGCAGAAGAAAGAACCGTTGAAAGATGAAACCGACCCCCTCGAGGCGGCGTCGGGCCCGTTCCCCTTCCCGCCAGCCGGTGGTATCCGCCCCGGCCCACTCGATCCGGCCGGCGGTCGGGCGGTCCAAGAGGCCGATGAGGTTCAACAACGTCGTCTTGCCGCAACCGGACGGCCCTTCGATGGAGAGGAACTCTCCACGTCCGAACGACAGTTCGACGCTGTCCAGGGCCCGGACCTTGCCGGCGGGGAACTCGCGGCTCGCGCCGGCGACGTGGACGAGCGGGGGCGAGCTCATCCGCGGAGCACCTCCGCGAGGGGGAGCGCCAGGGCCCGGCGGGTCGCCGCGAGGCTGACGAGCGCCGCCAATCCCACGACGGAGAGCGCGAGCAGGCCGAGCACGACCGGGTCGAACACCGCGAAACCGGCGATCTGGGCGACCGTCGGTGGTCCATCGGCGGCGAGGATCTTGACGACCACGATGCCGGCGATCACTCCCCCCACGGCACCGGCCGCGCCCATCGTCACCGCATCTCGCGCCCACGTCGCGGCCAGCGAGCGCGCCGGCTCGCCGATCGCTCGGCGGATCGCCATCAACGAGCGGTCGGCCTCCACACGCCGCAGGAGAACGACCGTGAGGAAAACAAGTCCGATGGAGAGCGAGATCGAGGAGAGGGCCACGTAGAACCCGGTCAGGATGGTGTCGGCCGTCTCCAGCTGAGAGACCTCCGTCGAGAGAGCGCTGACCGTGTCGTACGGGACCAGCGCCTGCACCGTCCTCTGGGCGGTCGAGACGGCGGCGGGGCTCATCGTGGCCGAACCGGCCAACCCCACATCGACCTCGTTCGCGGCGTCGATCACGCCGCTGGTGCCGTTCGTCGCCGCGCCGACGAGGAGTTGGAGGTCGGAGAGTGGCAGGAGTCCGGCGAACGCCGCGGTCGATCCGAAGATCGACGGCGGCACGCCGAAGGTGCCGGTGATCCTGAAGGCGGTGCCATTGCCGGTCTGCGAGCTCAGCGCCAACCGGACCGTCGATCCGACGGTCAGCCCGTCGGCGGAGGCGAGCGGAGTGGAGACGAGGAGGTCATCGATCGCCGGCCCCGAGTAGCTACCCCCGGCGAAGTGCGCCGAGTCGGTGGGATCTCCGAGAGGAAGTGGGTTCGGGAAGAGGCCGGACTCCTGCGGCGAGAGGGTGGCCGTGAACGCGGCAGGGATGACCCCCTCGGCCAACAACGGGACGGGTCCTCCTCCGGGAGCGGAGAGATCCACGGCAACCGAGAGGATCGGGGAGGCGGCGGCCACCGTCGGCACGGCGTCGATCTGTCGAGCGAGCGAATGGGCTTGCACGATCCCGTACTCCCCCGGTCCCGATACCACCAACTGGTACCCGGAGGTCGAGAGCGCGTTGATCTCATGGCTCACCACGCCACGACCGACCGAGAGGAGGACTACGGGGAGGGCGACGGCGGCGGCGACGGCACAGACGGCGAGGACCGTCTGCAGGCGGGCGTGGTGCAACGGACCCAATCGGCTCATGGGGCCCGGAGCTCCGCCACGACGGGCAGCCGGAGCGCGCGAACGGTCGGCAAGATCGAGGCGATCAGCCCGACGGCCACGACCTCGAGGATCCCCCCGACAACGACCGCGGCATCGAACTGGATGAATGTGAAGCCGCTCGGGAGACCGCCTACCCCTAATCCGAGAAGGAACCGGTTCAGGCCCACGCCCCCCGCATAACCGGCCGGTAGCCCGATGAGGAGTCCGAGGAACGAGAGCGCCACGGCTTCGAACACCGTCTGGCTGGCGACCCAGCGGGGAGAGAATCCGATCGCCCGGAGGATGGCGATCTCGGACGAGCGATCATCGACCGACATGACCAGCACGGTGGTCGCGAAGAGAATGGCGACGACGATTCCGATCAATCCCACGAGATCGCCGAACGTCCGATAGAGCGATATCGCGTTCTGCACCGCGCCGAGGATGTCGTTGATCGAGAAGACGCTGAACGTCGGGAACGCCGTGGCCAGCAGCGCTTGATCGTGCGACACGGCGCCGGTCGAGCTGAGGTGGACGAGGACCAACGACGCCGTGTCGCTGGTCACCGCCGGCCCGCCCAACAACGATTGGAGCTCCGACAGGTACGTGAAGGCGAGGAGCGCCGACGGGATGAGCCAGAAAGGCCCGGAGAGGCCAACGACCCGGAAGGCGGTAGCGTTGTCGAACCAGGCCGCCAGCCCGGAGGGGCCGCTCGCGGAGTTGGGCGACGCCCACACCAGATTTCCCGGACCGACGTGCAGCACGTCCGCGAGCGCCTGATCGAGGACGATCTCGCCCGTCCGGGGCCCGCTGTAGGTGCCGTTGGCGTAGTGAGGGTCCCCGGCGACGCTGAAGCCGGATCCCTCGGTCATCACCGGCGTCTCGAGGCCCGAGTTGTCCGAGGGGATCCATCCGACCGTCCCCGTCCCGGTGGGAGCCCAGGTGGAGGGCACGGAGGTTCCCTCTGGGGATCGATTCGTGGCCGCATACAACGACGCATTGGCCAGGACGGTCTCGGCGACGAGCCACGGGCTCGCGGTAGCGACGTTCGCGTCGGTGTTCGCGAACTCCGAGGGGAGGGCGTGGGCGTGGATCACGGGCGGGAACGAGTCGGATCCGAGCGAGGTGTTGGCGCTCGTCGCCAGCAGATCGACGCCGCTCGACGCCGCCAAGGATCCGGCGCTGGTGGTGACACCTTCCGACACCGCCAGGAGGAGAACGACGAGGGCCGTGGCCAGTCCAATGCCCAAGGCCGTGAGAGCCGTGCGGCCGGGTCGTCGGCGAAGCGCCCCGAGGGCGTAGCGCATGGTGGTACCTCGGGACGGCCTACGCCGCCGTGGAACGGAGCTCGCCCAGCGTCGCGGCATGGGAGGCGCTCACGTCGTACTTGTGGATCGATTCCTCGCTCGTCGTCTCGACGCGGACGCGCGCGGCGTCAGGAAGCTCCGGGAATCGCCGGAGGACCTCGTTCAAAAGATCCCGAACGACGTCCTCGACGAACTTGGGGTTTCGGTGGGCGTTGATGACGACCGTCGCCTCGTCCCGTCGCTTCAGGATCGCGTAGGTCGGGCTCGACTGCGCGGATTCGATGGCGTCGATGATCGCATCCGCCTCGATGTCCGCTCCCGGCGGCAGCTCGAACGTCAGACGAGTCCGATTCCGTTGGTTGTGGCTGACGATCGGCAGCTTCGCGAGGGCCGGGTCGTTCAGGAGCGGAAACTCCTCCGTTAGCAGGGTGCGCGCCGTCTCCATCGCGCACGGACAGGCGGTCATCCCGACGGCCTCGGCGCCGATCGCACGGAAGATCTGGGGGGGCTCGGCGCCGTTCCGCACGGCGCGGGCCTGCGCCACCAAGAGGTAGTCCTCGAGACTCTGCCGGCCTTCGGAGATGCCGCGGGAGAGGAAGTACTCCGCGGTCGCATCGACTTCGGCCTCCGTGGCATAACTGTGCCGGGAGAGAAGGTCGGTGGCAATCCCGACGCAGACGGACTCGAGGGAGGCGGCCGGGCGGAGGGCGGTGGCGTCGATCACCTCGGCGAGCAGCTCGGCGTTCCGTGAGAGATCGGATCCCTTCCGGCTCGCCGGTAGGTCCACCGCGACCCGGAAGGTGGCCGTCAGCGTTACGACTCGGTCCTTGCGCTGGATGGACAGCGGCTTTCGGATCGTCGAGACCCCGACCCGGCGAAGCAGCTGCCCTCGACCTTCGGGGGCCGAGGCATGAACATCCCGCATCGGGCCGTGGGACCCGGAGTGTCGCTAAAGGTCCTTTGGTGGCCGGCGCTTCCGTTCACCTTATGATGGCAGGGGGCCATCTGGTCGACATGGAAGAATCGGCTGCCGCCCCCTCGGCGTCTCCCGCCCCGGCCGCCCCCGCCACGCCTCCCGTTCCAGTGGTCAATCCGTTCCCGGCGGACGGCCCCCACGCCGAGACGGCGAAGAAGATCAAGGACAATCTGAAGAAGGTCTACGACCCGGAGATCCCGATGAACATCGTCGATCTCGGTCTGATCTATTCAATCGATTGGACGGGCGACGACGTCACCGTCCACATGACCCTCACTTCACCGGGTTGCCCCGTCGCCGGCATCTTGGCCGAGGAGGTCAAGGCCGCGGCGGAGAAGGACACAGGTGTCAAGAACGCGACCGTGGACATGATCTGGGAGCCCGCGTGGAGCCCGGAACGGATGAGCGACTTCGCCAAGCGCCAGTTCGGCTACATGTGATTTCACGTCAGGGGTTTGCCCGGTTTTTCGCATACTTTCAGACCCCTTTGGGCATCGGAACCCGGTCGGCTGGCTTCGGTCGCGGCATATCCCAGGTTTCGACCGCATCGCGCATATCGGCCATGTCCGCGCCGATGTAGATGCGCGTAGTCTTGGTGTCCCGGTGGCCGTAGAGTTGCCGGATTGTCTCCACCTCAACGTTCCGGTCGAACCGCAGGATGTGGCCGAACGTTGCCCGGAGGGCGTGCGGGTGCATCCGGGGTATCTCTGCCCGGTCGCAGAGCCGGTGCAGAATCGCGTAGATTTGCCCCCGGTGCTTGTATGGCCACACCCTCTCCTCTGGCGCTCGTTTGACACAGAGAGGTCGAAGGGCGTTGACGACGGCCTTCGAGATTGGTAGCTCAATCTTCCTCCCGCCCGTAGGCATTCACGTTTGTGGCGGTCCTGAGGGGACCCCAAAGGCCGGGTAACCACGTCCCTGCGTTGCGTCTCGTATCAC
>JAKIVR010000036.1 GCA_022750455.1 Thermoplasmata archaeon
CGCCGCCAGCTCCACGATCTCGTTCACCTTCGCCGGCGTCGCGGTCACCTCCACGTGTTCGACGGACGCCTCCGGGAGCTTCCCGGGGACGACCGGAACCGCCTGTACGTTCAGTGTGCCCGCCGCTCCGCTCGGACCGGAGACTCTCACCGCCTCGGACGGGACGAACATGGGGACGGGCACGTACATCGTGGCGGAGAATCTGGTCCTCTCCCCCACCCACGGGGTCGCGGGCGTCACGGTCGACGCGATTGGGACCGGCTTCGCGGCGGACGCCCCCATCACCTTCACGCTCGACGACCAGGCGTTGGCCTCCACGTGCGCGAGCGACGCCACGGGGAGCTTCCCGGGCACGACCGGCACTTCGTGCTCGTTCATGGCGCCGGCCGGCCCGGCGGGGGCGGAGAACGTCGTGGCATCGAGCGGATGGACGGGCTCGGCCACCGTCAACGTGGGATACAGCCCGGCGGCCATCGCGTACGATTCCCGGACGACGGAGGTGTACGTGGCCAACGAAGATGACGACACCGTGAGCGTGGTCAACAGCACCAACAACTCGGTGGTCGCGACCGTCAACGTGTGGTACGGGCCCGACTCGATCGCCGTCGACCCGTCCAATGGAGAGGTCTACGTCGTGAACGGGTTCGGCCAGCACGGGGTGAGCGTGTTTTCGGACACGAACAACTCCATCATCGACACCCTGGGCCTCGGGGGCTTCCTGTACCCCGGCGCGGTCGTCTACGATTCCGCGATGGGCGAATTCTTCGTCGCGAACTCTGGCGACAACTACGTGGACGTGGTCAACGCCACGAACAACTCCGTGGTTGCCACGATCAACGTGGGGGACAGCAACGCCTACCCCGACGACCTGGCGTACGATCCGATCTCCGACCAAGTCTTCGTGGTGAACGGCGGCGACGACAACGTCAGCGTCATCAACGACACCACCAACACGGTCACGGCGTCGGCCCCGGTGGGATGCTATCCGGACGGGATCGCCTTCGACAGCCGCCTCAACGAGATCTTCGTCGGGAACGAGTGTTCGCACAACGTGACGATCATCGGCGGTTCGAACAACACGGACATCGGAGAGGCGCTCCTCCCACCCGGCAGCGAAATCGCCGGCCTCGCGTACGACTCCAGCACCAGCCAAGTGTTCGTCACCGACTCGGGATTGGACGAGGTCAGCGTGGTCTCGGACGTCAACGACTCCGTCGTCGCCACGCTCGGGACTGGGAGCAACCCGTACGCCGCCGGCTACGACCCCGCCAACGGAGCCGTGTACGTGGGCAATTCGTTCGAGAGCAATCTCACCGTGATCGCGCCGGAACAGGCCTCCGCGGTCTTCTCCGGCACGACGGCGGTCGCCCTCACCTCGCCGCCCGGAAAGGCCGATGCGGGCCAGACGGTCACCGTCCAAGGTACCGGGTACGGGAGCTCCCTCTCGCTCAGCGTGATCACGCTGGGCACGTACTCCTTGACGTGCACCGAGGCGACGATGGGCTCGTGCGTGGGAGGAGTCGTGACCACCGCTACGAACGGATCGTTCGTCGCGCAGTTCATCGTCCCCGTGGCGGCGACGTCGGGAGTCTACGAGCTCACCGTCAATGACAGCGCCGCCCACAGCGCGTCGGAATCGATCACGGTCAGCAGCGATCCGACGGTCGGAGCGATCGTCGCGGCGCCGTCGACGGTCGATCAGGACCAGTCGACCATGCTGAGCGTGACCGCGTTCTCCGGCTCGGGGAGCTATACCTACGACTGGTCGGGGCTTCCGTCCGGGTGCAGCAGCCACGTGTTGGCGGAGGTCAACTGCACACCGACGACGGCGGGGAACTACTCGATCACGGTCGAGGTCACGGACTCGAACGGCTTCTCGGTGACCAGTACGGCGCTCGTCCTCGTCGTGAACCCAGCACCCCAGGTCGCGATGCCGGTCGCGAGCGTCGTCAGCGGGCAGGCGGATGCCGGTCAGACCGTGACGTTCACGGCGACCGCGACGCTCGGGAGCCAGACGTTCACCGCCTATGCCTGGTCCGGGCTGCCCGGCGCGTGTACGGGTACCGCGGCCACGGTCACGTGCGCCGGCGACGAACTGCCGGCGGGCACGTACTCGATCAGCGTCGAGGCGACCGATTCGAGCGGCGCCACGTCGGCGGCGAGCCCGACCCTCGCGTACTACGTCTCCCCGGACCCCACGGTGACGACCCCGACCCCGAGCCGCACGTCCGCGGACATCGGCCAGAGCGTGGTGTTCTCCGTCGTGACTGGAGCGGGTTCCGGCGGCGATGCGCTCGCCTGGACCGGCCTCCCGACCGGTTGCCCCACCTCCACCACGGACGAGGTCACCTGCACGGTCTCGGCAGCGGGGTCGTTCTCGGTCCAAGCGCAGATCACCGACTCGAACCAGTATACCGCGACGAGCGGAGCCCTCGCCCTCACCATCTACGCCGATCCGACGGCGCAGCTCACCGCGAGCCTGTCGAACTTTGACGTCGGCCAATCGGTTACCCTGACGGCGACGGGGAGCCTTGGCTCGGGCGATTACACCTACGCCTGGAGCGGACTCCCGACGGGGTGTGAGCCCACCGAAGCGGTGCTGACCTGCGCGCCCACCGCTCCCGGGAATTCGTCGGTCCAGGTGAAGATCACCGACTCGAACGGGGAGGTCGCCTCCTCCTCGGTCGTGGCGCTGGTGGTAGCCGCGCCCCTCTCCGCGACGCTCTCGGCCTCGTTGACCTCGGCGACGACCGGCCAGACCGTCTCGTTCAGTTCGAGCGCCACGGGAGGCACGGGGGCATTGTCCTACGCGTGGGAGTTCGGGGACGGCTCGACCGCTACGGGGACGACCGTGATCCACTCGTACCAGAACGCCGGAAGCTACACGGTCACCCTCTGGGTCAACGACAGCTCGGGAGCTTCGGTGCAGAAGACCGTCGCCGTCACGGTGACGGGGCCCGCGGGGAGCACGTCCACCAGTGGATCCTCCGTCTCGGGGATCGAACTGGCGGCCGCGGCGATCGTGATCCTGGCGGCCATCGCCTTGGCGGCCCTCCTGCTCCTCCGAGCTCGGACGGGAAAGGGCGGGTCGTCTGACGAACGTACGGAAGGATCGTCCTCGACCCCGCCGAGCCCCGAGACCCCCTCCGACACCGGGGAGGACGCCGCTCCGAGTAGCCCCCCCGAAGAGGCGTCGTCCGAATCTCCGTGAGGGAACGCGTGCCGGCGGACGAACTTCCCCGGATCGAAGCCCCCACGGCGAACGGGGGCAGCACGCCGGCTCGTCGGCCGCTCCACCGGTCGGCGGAGTTCGGTGGGCGACGACTCCGACCCTCGGAGAGCTCAGCTCGGACCGAGCGCCGGCCGGGAGATCCCACCCGGCGTCCACGGCCACTCGCGGGCTCCTCCACCGGTGTCCGGGTCGTCGTGGGGATATTGATCATCGTCGCCTTTGTGGCCTGCCTCGGGGGGGCGGTCACCGCACCGACCAGTTCCACAGGCTCATCCGCGGCCCGCTTCACCCTGCTCACGACGGGGGTCACCGCCACGCCGACCGATGGAGTGGTCGGGAGCACCCTCGCGGTGCGGGGCACCGGGTTTGCCGCCGACTCCACGATCAACATCACCTTCGGAGGGTTCGCCGAGAACTCGACGTGCTCCACCGACGTGGCGGGCACCTTCCCCGGCTCGACCGGGACGCCCTGTTCCTTCCCCGTGCCGATGGCGTCGGTCGGGTCGCACCTCGTGTCCGCAACCGATGGAACGAGCACCGGGACGACGGCGTTCTTCGTGACGGACCCCAATGTGACGCTCTCGCCAGTGAGCGGGGCGGTCGGCGTCTCGATGACCGCGGCCGGGACAGGATTCGCCCCCGACGACACCATCGGATTCGAAATCGTAGGGCATGCGATCTCGGCGGTCTGCCGGACCGACGCGGCGGGCGACTTCCCCGGGACGACCGGCACGGGGTGCCGGTTCAACATGCCGACGGCGCCGGGGGGCGCCAGCGACGTCCTCGTCACCGGTTGGAACACGACCGCCCGGGTCCCCGTGAAGATCGAACCCGACGGCGTCGCCTACGATAGCGCGACCGGGGACGTGTATGTCACCAACGAACGGCTGACCGGCACCAGCGGGGTCGTGAGTGTGATATCGGACAGCACGGACCAAGTGGTGGCCAACATCACTCTGGGGCCCAATCCATCCGATGCCGCGTACGACTCGGCCCGATCGGAGATCTTCACCACCACCTCGGGCAGCTGCACGTTCGCCGCCTGCACCCAGAACACGGTGAATGTCATCAACGGGACCTCACGGACCGTCGTGAAGAACATCGGAGTCGGGTACAGCCCCATCGGTATCGCCTATGATTCGGGCACGGGCCAGATGTTCGTCGCGAACTACATCTCGAACAATGTGAGCGTCATCGACGACTCGAACGACTCGGTCGTCACGTCGGTCTCCGTCGGGCACCACCCGTACGCCGTGGCGTACGACTCCGCCACCGGAGAGGTCTTCGTCGCGAACACTGCCGACGACAACGTGACGGTGATCAACGATACCACGGACGCCGTGGTCGCGAACATCGGGGTCGGAACATATCCCGACGGCGTGGCCTACGACCCGGGGGCCGGGGAGCTCTTCGTCGCCGATGGACCCGATGGCAACCTCAGCGTGATCAACGACACGAACGACACGGTCGTGGCGACGATCGCGGTCGGAGGCTATCCGTCCGCCGTCACGTTCGACCCCGGGGACGGGGAGATCCTCGTGGCGGATCAGTTCAACGCGAGCGTCACCGTGGTCTCGGGGTCGACGAACGCCCTAGTGACGGTCCTCCCCGTCGGAGACGCGCCGGAGTCCGTCGCCTACGACCCCGGCACGCAGCAGATCTTCGTCCCCAACTCCGGATCGGACAACGTCAGCGTGATCGATCTGATGGACGACGTCGCCACCACGCCATTCCACGTGACCACTCACAGCCTGAAGCTCGCACCGGCGCAGGGGTCGGTCGGAACCCAAGTGACGACGTCAGGGATCGGGTTCTCGGCGAACGACCCCGTGACCTTCACCTTCGGTGGGACGAACGTCTCCTCGGTCTGCTCGACCGACCTCACAGGAACGTTTCCCGGCGCCACCGGCACCTCGTGTTCGATCTCCGTGCCGGTCGTCCCGGCCGGGGTCTACTCGGTCGTCGCCTCCGACCCGAGGTTCCAAGGGAACACCACATTTCGGGTGCGGCCGGATCTCCAGCTGACCCCCAGCAGCGGGGATGCGGGCCGTCCCGTCGTCGCCACGGGGACGGGCTTCGCCCCGAGCGCCTCCATCTCGTTCACGTTCGGCGGTTCAGCCGTGGTTGCAACCTGCTCGACGGATCCCTCCGGCCATTTCCCGGGGACGACTGGCACGCCCTGTACATTCGACCTACCATCGGTGCCGGTGGGGAAGTACACCGTTTCCGCCACCGATGGGGCGAATACGGGGAACGCGTCGTATTTCGTCACGGCCTTGACCGTGTCTCCCAGCAGCGGGAACGTAGGTAGCGCGGTGCTTGCGAGCGGGACGGCGCCGACCGGGAACTCCACCGTCTTCTTCACCGTCGGCGGGGCCGCCGTCTCCTCCAACTGCACCACCGACTCGAACGGCAGCTATCCGGGCTCCAGCGGCACCGCGTGCTTGTTCTCCCTCCCTCCCCTCCCCGGAGGGAGCGAGGGCGTGCAGGCGTTCGGCTGGTCCAGCGCCCCCGGGTTCAATGCGTCCGGCGACCCCCTCGGCGTTGCCTACGACTCGGGGACGCGGCAGATCTTCGTCACGAACGGCGACTCGGGCACGGTCAGCGTGATCGACGACTGGGATGACGCCGTCGTCGCCAACATCGTCACGGGCGGATCCCTCCCCTTCGGGGTGGCGTACGACTCCGGACGGGGGGAAGTCTTCGTCACGAACTACGAATCGAACTCCGTGAGCGTGATCAACGACACGACCGATCGGGTGGTCGACACGATCTCGGTCGGGCAAGGGCCCTTGGGGATCGCCTACGACCCCGGAACGTCCGAGCTCTACGTCGCGGACTACGGGAATCCGTCGATCCCGCCGTTCGGGTCGAACAACGTCACCGTCATCTCCGACACCAACAACTCGGTCGTGGACACGGTCGCTCTCGCCACCGTGGCGGGCGTCGCGGCCGATCCGGATAGCGACGCGTACGATCCGGCGACGGGCCAAGTGTTCGTGACGGCGTTTGGCTCGGCCGCGGTCTTTGCGATCAACGACACCACGTTCAGCGCGCTCGTCCAGGTCGCGGTCGCCCCGTTCCCCGATGGCGTCGCGTATGACGCCGAGACCGGACAAGTTCTCGTCACGAGCATGGGGACGGCGATCGGCTCGGTCAACGTGATCAACGAGACCGACGACCTTGTCGTGGCAACGGTGACGACCGGAGGCGACTCGGAGGGAGTCGCCGTCGACCCGGCGACGGGGCAGTGGTTCGTGCCGAACTCGAATTCGAAGAGCGTGAGCGTGATCTCGGACGTCTCCGATGCAGTGGTGGAGACGTTGGGGGCGGGGGAGTCCCCGGACTGGATCGCCTACGACTCGGGCACGGGTCAGCTGTTCGTTCCCCAATCGGTGTCGAACAATGTGAGCGTGATCTCGGGCCTGAGCTTCGGAACGGCGGCGTTCACGGTGAACTCCACGTTGGCGCTTGACGCATCCTCGTCCGCGAGTGCGGACATCGGCCAATCGGTGGACATCCAGGGAACTGGCTTCGGAAGTTCCCAGTCGATCCTAACCTTCACCCTCGGCTCGGTCTCGCTGAACTGCACGCGGGCCACGACCGGATACTGTATCGGCGGAGCCTTGACGACCTCACCCCAAGGACTCTTCGGCGCGCAGTTCACCGTTCCGACGGTCCCAGCGCCCGGGGTATACCGGGTGACCGTCGTCGATGGTGACGGCCACACCGCAACGGCGCGGATCACCGTGACCGCGGCGCCTATTCTAGGGGCGATCACGGCCACCCGGACGACCCTCGACGTCGGACAGAGCACCACCCTCGGGCTGGCGAGCTCGTCGGGGTCGGGGGGGCTGAGCTACGCCTGGATCGGTCTCCCGACCGGGTGTACCAGCCCAGGAGCGGCGTCGTTCAATTGCACCCCCACGGTCGCGGGAAACTTCTCTTTGACCGTCCAAGTTACGGACTCGAACGGGGATTCGGTGAACAGCACGTCCCTCGGGCTGACCGTCGATCCGGATCCCGTCGCCACGACCCCGATCGCCACCGCGCCGGAGGGTGAGTCCGATGCCGGCCAGAGCGTGACATTCACGACCACGGAGAGCCTGGGCAGCGGGACGTATACCGCCACGACCTGGTTCGGATTGCCCAACGGCTGCGTGGGAAACACCGTGTCGGTCACCTGTTCGGGAAACGACCTTCCGGCGGGACAGTATTCGATCTCCGTGAGCGTCACCGACTCGAGCGGCTACTCGTCCGCTCCGAGCCAAGCGCTCGGCTTCCGAGTGAACCCGGACCTGACGGTAGCCGGCCCCTCCGCTTCGCGGCCGTCGGCCGACGTTGGACAGAGCGTGACGTTCTCGGCGTCGGCGAGCTCGGGCTCGGCGCCGTACTCCTATGACTGGCTGGACCTCCCGACCGGTTGTGCGGGGACCTCCGCGAGCACGCTGGTCTGCCCCACGACGGCGACGGGCACGTTCGCCGTTCAGCTGCTGGTCATGGACGCAACCGGTGGCACCGTTACCAGCGGAGCGCTCTCCTTCACCGTGGAGAGCGACCCGACGGTGCAGCTCGCGGCGAACCGGGTCGCGTTCGACTCGGGCCAGTCTCTCACCCTCACGGCCACCGGAGCTCAGGGTTCCGGAGGGTACACGTATGATTGGTCCGGGCTGCCCCTCGGGTGCGACGGTGCGGGCGTCGAGATCGCCTGCTCCCCCATCCAGTCCGGACAGTTCTCGGTCGAGGTCAAGTTGACCGACTCGAACGGCGCGTCGGTCGAGTCCGCCGCGCTGGGGCTCGCCATCGCCAGCCCACTCGCGGTGAGCCTCTCGGCCACACCCGAGGCCTCTTCGGCGGGCCAGACCGTCACGTTCGCGGCGAATGTCACGGGCGGGACCGGACCTGAGAGCTACACCTGGGCGTTCGGAGACGGAGGGACGGGCAGCGGCGGGACAACGAGCCATGTCTATCGTTCCGAGGGAAATTACCCGGTGACGCTCTGGGTCAACGATAGCGCGGGAGAATCGGTGGAGACAACGCTCACCGTATCGGTGGCAAGTTCCAATACCGGGGGCCTCGGTTCCGCCAACGAGATCCTTTGGATCCTCGCCGCGGTCGTCATCGCAACGGTCGCCGGGGTGGTGGGAGCGCTGCGGCTGAGCAAGGGTGGAAGCTCCGAAGAGCCGACCGACGCGACACCGGCCCAAGAATCGGAGGGCACGTCGCCCGAGGAGATCATGAATGACGGGCCCGACGACCCCGAGTAGGGTGGCTTCGGGCCGGGTCCTGGCGGGCACCCGGGCAGCCCGCCCGATCCCTCCGTACTGCAGTGGTATTCTCCGCCGGGCGTCCCCGCGGGAGCTTCTTGGAGGGGGGCCGGCCCGCCGGAGCACACTGGCCCATTGATCGAGACGACCGAACTGTGAACGGCAGTCGTCGTGCCTGCTCCAGCAGCTGGAAAACGTAGCGAGATCGCGCATCCCAAGAGCCCAAGCACGACGATCGTCAGCGCCGACCATCCAACCCGAACTGTCATGACCATTGGACAGGGACCGATTCCACCACGGGGGGTCTGGTCCACGAACTAGCCGTCGTACGCGCGTTCGCCAACTGTCGCGGGAATGCGGAACGAAGGATTCCGACTCACGTCGACACGGGGTGGGCGTCGGCGACGCCGGGAACCGGATTCTGGCGGAGCGGGCTCCCGCGGCCCGGCAGAATGTGAGATCGGGAGCCGGCCCGGCCGGGTTCAAACTACCTTGGGAGGCCAAGGGGTCCCGGCTTGGATACGAGCTAGGAAGTCGAGGACGACCCGGTCGAACTCGGCCGCAGCGGAGACGCTCGGGGTGTGGTCCCCGTCCGGGAGCTCTACGTGGTGGGAGTGGCGTACCGATTGGGCAAATCGCCCCATCATCATGTTGAGGGCGGGGTTGTCGTGGGCTCCGGCAATGGAGAGGAGGCGAACGTCCGAGCTTCGAAGCGTGGACGCGACCGGGATCTCCGGCCGACGTCCCTCGGGTTGGCTGAGCCCGAGGAACACTACGAATCGATCATAGTTCTCCGAGGCGATACCGCGGAGCCAGTTCCTCTGGGCACCCGTCACTTGGGGAGCCCAGATCTGCAGGATGAGATCGAGCGCCGCTTCTTTCTGACCCCCTCGAGTCAATTCGAGGAGGCGGGTCTCCCGACCTGGGAGGGTGTCGAGGAACCGGTTCTGCTCCTCTTTGGTTGGATCCAGGTCGTGGGGAGCCCCCCCAACGAGGATCAACCCGGTCACCCGGTCCGGGAGCCCCGCGGCGAACTCACAGGCGATGCGAGCTCCGTCGGAGTTGCCGAGCACCGCGCAGTTCGGGAGGTTGAGATGATCGAGTACCGCGGCCAGGTCCTCGGCGTCGGACGAGTGGGTCCTGTCCCCAGTGGACCGGCCGTGTCCGCGAACATCGTATCGCACCACGGTGTGATGCGCGGCATACGTCGAGAACTGCGAGTCCCACTCCCGCCGATCGAGGAACGCGGAGTGGATCAGAACGAGGGCGGGACCGTGACCGGCCCGTTCAAAGTACAGCTGTCCCGCGGGGACGGTTACGAAGCCCTGGTTCTCGTTCGTAGACATGGGCCGCGCACCCCCGGGACCTAGATAACCCCGCTAGATTTCGGACGCCCCGCCCACCGGCCAGTGGCGCCGCTCATCGTGCCGTCCGGATTCCCACCGAGAGCGAAATCTCCGACTTTGCTGCAAGACCCGGCACTAGTTCTGAGGTCTCCTTCCCCGAGCTATTCTGGCGAACTTCACCCGGATCGCCTCGCCTCCGGTGGGGCTGGAGTTCCCATCTTGCCCGATCCTTAGCCCGAGGATGATGACATAGACCAGCCCGACCAAGATAGGAATCAGCCCGACCCATGCATCGCTGCCGGTCCGAGCCTCCGGGACAAACAGGAGGATGGTAATTCCGAACAGGATCAGCAGGAACGCCCATCCCAGAACTCCCACGAGGAACGCGCGGCCAACAAAGCGGGGAGTCACCATGGCGCGCGGATACGCCGATCCACGGTTGAAAGCTCCGACCATGCGAACGAGGGGGTTGGGAGTGACTCCGGAACGGCGTCTCCCAACGGGCAGGGAGAGCGGGGTCGCGTCGGGGCGAGGTCGCCTCAAGGGAAAATTCGAAGCCGGGACCGAGCCGCACGGCCCCCTGCCGTGACGGAGGCGATTCGGGCGTTCGAGGGGTGACCAATCTAATCTATCCTCAGACCCGTGGTCCGTCGTGTCCGGAAATCCGCCCACCCCCGCTCTGGGATCTGCCTACACGCCGTCCACTGACGTTCTGATCGTGACTACCCCGTACGCCCCGGGTTATCGAGTGACCAAGGTGATCGGCGCCACGTTCGGCCTTATCGTCCGGTCCCGGGGACTCGGGCAGAACATCTGGGCCTTTTTTCGGAGCTGGGGAGGAGGAGAGATCAAAGTCTACACGGAGCTACTGGCCCAGGCCCGTCACCAGGCGGTGCAACGTCTGGGCGAGCACGCCAAGGGACTCGGTGCCAATGCGGTGCTTTCCGTGGGTTTCGACACGTCCGAGCTTGGTGCGGCGATGACCGAAGTGATGGCATACGGTACCGCGGTTGTCGTAGAGCCGGATGGGGCCGCCGCGCAACCGGTGACTCTACGTTGAGCGGGGATCGAGTCTGAGCCAAATGGGCCCGCATGCCGCTGCGGAGCTCAGAACGACCCGATGCCTCCTGCGCCCCGCCAACATCAGGTCGGACTCGACCCGTGCGTCGAGGATCACCACCTCGTGGGCAGCAGCGACGCCGAGGCCCGCAGGAGGGTCACCGGGGAACAACCCACAGAGGCCTTATGAGCCATACACCATACTCAATATGATATGACGCTCGTCCAAGCCCAGATCCCGGATGGTGAGTACCGGATGCTTCGGCAGCGCGCGGAGGCGAACGGAGAACCAATGAAGGAGATCATCCGAAAGGCGATCCACGCCTACTTGCAGGACGAAAAGGTCGACCCCAAGGACCCGATTTTTCGGACCTTCCCTCTGGGTGCAAGTGGAACGAAGGGCCACTCGAATGCACGGCATCACGACGAACTGTTGTACGGTCCCACCCGACGATGATTTTCGTCGACACCAGTGCGTGGCTCGCACTCGCCGATTCTCGGGACCGGGATCATTCCGAGGCGCTCGATGTTGGGAGACGATTGGCTAGAGGGGAGTTCGGCAAGCAAATCACGACCAATTACATCCTCGCCGAGACAATTTCATTGATTCGGCGGCAGCTCGGAGTTCCCACGGCTGCCAGCCTTGCGGAGGCTATTGCTTCGAGTGGCGAGATTCGAACGTTTTGGATCGAGCCAGTTCACCATGAACAGGCGGTGCGACTCATGGCCGCTCACCCGGACAAGAGCTGGAGCCTGGCGGATTGTTCGAGTTTCGTGATCATGAGAGCCCTCGACATCTCGAAGGCGTTCACCTTCGATTCCGATTTTGCGCAGGCCGGGTTCCAGCCCTTCCCCGAGCCCTGACGGCCACATCCAGCGCAGAATGAACCCTAGGTTCTGTCGTGCGTCCAATGAGGCCATCGGACCTTCACCGACGTCCGAGAGAGATTGTCCGTTCAGGAAGCCCAATCGAGTGTCTGAACCCGATGATGGATCGATCCTCGAGTCTTCGCGGGCGCTTCTCGAGGCTGAATCATCTCCGAGCTTCGCCAGGGAATCTGGCGCCAAGCCGGGGGGGTTCGCCACCCCGCCCCTGCCTCGAGGCGAGGGGGCCGAGGGTGCCGATTCAGCAGTGCCCTTGAGCGACGACCTCTTCGCAGCGAGAGGCCGGGGCCACATCTAGGCTTCCCAGCATCCCCAATGGCGCGAAGTATTTTCGGACCGACTCCTCATTCGGGCCATCGACGATCGCGTAGAGGTGGTGTTTGCCCTTCAGCACTCCGTCCGCGTAGATCTTGATCCCGTGCTTCTCGGCGTTGCTGTTTGAAACCAGCTGCAGGAGCGCGGGGGCCATCTGGGGGTTTCCGGCGGGGCAGCGCTCGGCCGGGTGTTCGTGCTGGGCGATGTAAAGAGCCGTGAAGGGGCGCGGGTGACGACGTCTGCATATTCCGAAGGACAGGCGTTGAACCCGGTCACTTGGGCTCTGGACTGCGCACGTTCCCCTCATCAACCCTCACCGCCGGATTCCCGGCGGCGCCCTGTGGTCACCCCTTGACTGACGTGGACCCGTCAAATGACAGGTACGCGACCGTCGCGACGGCTGCCACGACGGAGACCGTGACGACGGGGGCGAGATCCCGAGCGTAGACCATGAGGCTCGCTCCAACCGCAGCGCCGGCGAAGAGGGCTGCCACGGCCCAACCGGCCCTCCGCTGGCCCGGGCCGGAGATCCCGAGTGCGGGAAGATCCACCATGAAGCCGGTCAGCGCGGTCGTCACAACAGTGGTGGTCAGACCGGGCACGGCTAGGTGACGGGCGGCCGCGTTTTGGATTCCCATGCCCAGCGAGCTGAGTCCGATGAGTAGGTAGAGAAGCCACGCGCCGGGCGCGCCACCGGCGGACGCCCACAGGATGGCAAAGGCGAGCACGCAAGCGAGCTCCCCGAGCAGAAGCCACGTCACGCGTTGAGGCCAGATCCCCGCGGGACGAGGCCTCGTGAGTATCCGGCCGGCCAAGATCGCGCCGGCGGAGAACCCGAGTAGAGCGCCGACGGAGCGAACCGCCGTGAGTATGCTTCGCTGGCCGACCGCCAACGCAAGGAAGACGATGTTTCCCGTCATATTTGCCGTGAAGATCTGGCCCAGGCCGAGGTAGCTCACGGCGTCCACCACCCCCGCGGCGAAGGTCAGGCCAACCAGCAGAACATCGCGTCGGCTGTTGCCGGGTTCCGGCCCCGGCGGGGAAACTATCGGGCCCACGGTCGCGTTGGGGATCTCACCCATGTCGATCCGACACCACGTTAGAGGACCCTCATCAAGCTCGCGGGGAGGGCTCCGCGACCTACCACCGGCCGAACCTGAGCAATTGGAGTTCGACAGACGTAGCCTCACGGTCGTCGGAAAGTTTGGTGAGATTACTCTGTCGACGATGCTGAGGGAATTCGTGGGCTGGTGAAATTTCGCTCTGACTCGCGTTCCATGCGGCCGCGGCCCGAGGCGGCACTGACTGCGTCGGCCACCAAACCTTGCTACGTGGGGGGGACCCGTCGATAGTGCAGGAAGACAGTCCCGTCCCGGAGGGGTTTCGCGTCGACGAGCTTGAAGTCACGGCGCCCCACCGCCCCGGACGGGGCAAAATCCCCCGGATGCTCCGGATCGGCAAGGACGTGGAATAGGGGTTTGCCCCGGCCCAGTAGGCTCGGAAACATCTCGATCAATAGCTCGTCGACCAATCCTCGTTCCAGGAATGACTGCAAGATCCTGGGTCCTCCACCGAGAGCGATGTCCTTCCCGGGAAGCGTTTTGAGTCTCGTAACCTCCTCCGCGATGTCCCCGCTAACGATCCGCGAGTTCGGCCAGTCGGCGTTGCGGAGGGTCTTCGACACAACAAGCTTCTCGGCCCGGTCGGCAAATAGTGAGAATGCGGATTGCCATTCGCTGCACGTGGGATCCGCCCTCCTCGCCGGCCAATATGCGTACCATTTTTCGTAGGCGATGCGCCCCAGGATGAGGGTATCAATGGAGGCCATCCGGGGCTTCCACATCGGATCCTCCTCCTCCTCCTCCACACTTCCTGCCGGGGGATCTACTTCGTAAATGGGGAATTCGGCCACCCCGTCGAGCGACATGAATACGATGGCCAGCACCTTCCTCATAGAACCCCTCGGCAGCGCGACACATCTGGCATAGCGATGAACTTTTCGTTTTCCGTTCGGCGGGACGACGACGACGCTTAAGTTCCCAGGCATCTTCCGAGCGCGATGGGGCTCAGCGCGCTCTCCACGCTACGGTTGAATCAGGACCGAGAGATCCCGATGCTCGGCATCGGGACCTACCAAATGTCAGGTCCCGACGCCCGGAAATCGGTCGGTACGGCGCTCCGAGATGGATATCGATTGGTCGACACGGCCCAGGCATACAAGAATGAACATGAGGTGGGTCTGGGCATCGGGGAGAGTGGGATTCCACGAGAGGAACTGTTTGTCACCACCAAGTTGTCGGTGGCGAATCAGGACAAAGCTCGGGTGCAATCGAGCTTCGAGGAGAGTCTGAAGAAGTTGGGGACCGGCTATATTGATCTGTTCCTGATTCACTGGCCGGTACTTGACAAGTGGCAGGAATGCTGGAAGGTCATGGAGGAGCTTCCCGCGGACCAATGCCGCGCCATTGGTGTCAGCAATTTCACAATCGACCACTTGAAGGAACTTGCCGAAATCTCGGCGGTTGTTCCGGCGGTGGACCAAGTGGAGTTTCACCCCTTCTTGCTCCAGGCGGAGCTTCAAGCTTATTGCCAAGACCAAAAAGTCGTTCTTGAAGCGTACAGCCCACTCATGCACGGCCATCGCCTCGACCACGCCGTCCTTCAAGAGGTCGCGAAGGCTCAGTCGCGAAGCGTCCCGCAGATCCTAATCCGCTGGGGGCTCCAGCACGGAGTCGTGGAAATCCCCAAATCCACCAAGGCGGAGAGGATCCGCGAAAATCTGAACGTGTTCGATTTTGAACTCTCCACGACGGAGATGGGCCGATTGGATGGCCTTCACGAAGACCTCCATTTTGCTTGGGACCCGAGAACGCTCAAGCTCTGAACCGGCGAATGCCGTCGACGCGGCTTTGCCGGGACTGGCTGCAACCAGAGTTGCGGCCATCCCTCTGGACCGGACGCGATTGACGGGCAACTGACTCGTGGATTCACGGCTCCACGCTCACCCGGAGTCGAGTCTGCTTCCCCCTGCCACTGATGAGCTCGATTCTCAGCCCACCGCGCGTTTCACAAGGGCTACGATCCTTGCCTCGTCCGCCGCAGTCAGCTTTGTTAGCGCGAAATCGGTCGGCCACATCTGGCCGTCGTCCAGGTGTGCCTCGTCACTGAAGCCGAGCGTCGCGTACCGGGTCCCGAACTTCTGAGCGCACCGGAAGAAGCAGACTACCTGGTCGTCCTTGGCATACGCCGGCATCCCGTACCAGGTTTTCGGGGACAGGGTTGGCGCGTGGGCTTTGATGATGGCATGGATCCGCGCAGCCATCACGCGATCCGACGGTTGCATCTCGGCGATCTTTGAGAGCACCTGGCGTTCTCCCTCCTCCTTGGTGGCCTGTGACTTCAGCTCTCGAGCACGCTCCCTCATCGCGGCTCGCTCCTCCGCAGTGAATCCGCTTCCGGACACCTTCGAGCCGTCCTGGGGTTGTTTCTTCGCCACCATGCGACAGAGAATGCTCTCCTGACGTTTCAAGTACACGATTCAAGTACGGCCGCGCGATCACTAGCCGAGCGGGGTGTCGAAATATGGTCCCCCGTCAGCCCCCCGAGCTTTCTCGGCGGGCTGAGCGGCGTACTTTAGCAATTCCTCGCCCCCAGATGGGTGGGCCCGAGAGATTGGAGAGTGGAGCTTTGACCACCCACCCTTTTTCAAAACAATCGAACGGTGCGCAATGTGAGATGCGCCCATCTTCCAGCCGGGGTCAGCGCGGCCTTAAGCCGGGTATCGCCGCGCTAAAAGTCGTGATATCTACGGGCACCATAGGCCCTCCGTGGCAGCTGCGGATGCCTTGACCTCCAATCAGGTTCACGAATCGACCCGCCGTGTTTTGGAGTTTTACAAGAAGCCCGCTCAAACGTGCGAGATTGTGATTGAAGATTTTGTCGAGCGGTTCCGACCCGAGACGTTCCTCAATGAAATGGAACGTCGCTTACGCGAGTCGCCCCCCGCTGGAATTGGCCGAGGTGCGCCGACGGCTCTCCGCCCGAAAGGGTAAGGCCGGTCGGTAGGCGGTCCCAAGGCATGAAGAGTCTGGTCGACCAATCAGATGCCGAATCAGTCCCGCCTGGCTCCCTTGACCCTGCAAAGGCGCGTCGGGCTTCTAAGAATCCGAAGAGACCCGGCGAGAAGTGCCGCTCCGCACCGGGTTCGTGGATTCCAGTAGTCGACCGCGGGAAGTGTGAGGGAAAGAACGAATGTGTTGCCGTCTGCCCCTATTCGGTATTCGAGCTGGGGACCCTCACTGACGCCGAGTACGACGCTCTGGGGTACTTTGGCAAGCTGAAGGCCCGTCGTCACGATCGGAAGACCGCCCGGACTCCTCGTATGGATGCATGCCAAGCCTGCGGGCTCTGCGTCGTTGCCTGCCCGGAGGACGCGATCACTCTCCAAAAGGCGACCGGCCTGCGCGGAATGGCGTGACGGCGCCAGTCTGGTCGGTGGTGTCGCGGTCCCCGTGGCACCTCATGCTCCGGGCAGCAACGTCCGTTCGAGTTTCCGAGTTCGCGGGAAGGGATTCGCGCTCGACTCGGGTGGAGAAGGGTCCGTCGACGGGCTGCAGCAGCTCGACGAGAGGTGCGAACGACTTGTCGCACAGCGACTGAGAGAAACTCAGAGAGGGTGCGACGGTTCCCGGGTCGGACGTGCCTTCGTGCCGGGGACACGCATATATGGACTACATGGATACATACACGTGATGGCCGGAGCAACGCATGCCCCCTCGCCGGAATTCGCCAGTCCGGGAGCCAATCCAACGCTAGAGACGATCGAATACATTCGATCCGCCCTCCAGCGGGCCGAAGTTCCGCTCAGTCGGAACCAGCTCTTGGAGGTGCTCTCCCAATGGGGGCATTCGACCACTCGACAGAGCCTCAACGCCGCACTCAAATTCCTCGAAGCCGACGGAAATATCGTGTTCGGAAGCAAGGGGATCCTCTGGGTTCCTCCGGCCTCCGTCCAACTCCAGGAGATCCTTCGGACGGGCGCCCGGCTCTGACGCCTCTGGGTGCCAAGGAAGTTGCCCTCTCGGCGTCGGCCTCTGCCGCTCTCCATTCCTTAGAGGCGTCCACCGCGAAAGAGGCGAACTCCATTGTGCGGCGGGTACGGGCCTTGGGTCCGATCCTCCGCGACGATTGCCTGCACGAGGAAGTAGTGCGAAGGAGTTCACTGCCGAAATATTTCGGCTTCATCCGGAAATCGGGTGGTTGCTCGGGTAGAGGTCCAGCCCTCCGCACCGGAATAGCACCGCCGTCCGGAAGTGGTCCTTGTTGCGGTATCCATACGCCATCTTCTGGATCGTGGCGATCTTCGAGTTGAGCCCCTCGGCCACCGCGTTCGTGATCCGGTGCGTGAAGTAGGTCATCACTCCCGTGAGATGGTCCTTGACCATCCGTGCCACGTCCGCCATCGGCTTCAGCCGGGAATGCGTGGCCCACCAGTACCATCGGCGCCAGTACTTCCTCGCCCATCCCTCGCTCTGGTAGCTCCACAGGTCCCCCAGACCTTCCTTCAAGGCGTACGCGCGCCCGGTCTTCAGATGCAGGGAGCGTAGCTCTTCGAACCGATCCCGGTGCTTCTCCGGGAGGTTCTTCTCCCGATACAACCACAGATACTTGCTCCCTTTCAACGTCGGATCTCCCGTCAGCAGGAGCTCCCGATTCTCCTTCTTCCTCACCAGGTCCACCCCCACGCCGGCGTGTTGCATGATGTGGAATCGATCGAACACGATCTTCCCTTCGGCGTCCGGTACGTTGGCCCGAACCGATTCGATGAAGGGGACCCACATGTCCATCCCCACCGCCTCGATTCGCCTCCGTTGCGCCTCCGACAGGGTTCGGAAGTAGTTGTCCAGCGTCTCTCGCTTCCGCTCCTCTCCGATCCACTCCACCGTGGATCTCTCCAGGTCATAGACGAGAGTCATGTACTGGTGCCCATGGCCCACCGCCTTCTCGTCCACTCCCATGAGCCGTAGGGCGAGCGGAGGCTTGCGAGCCATCCCTCGCGCCACCGCTCGCTCTTGGATCCCCCACGACTCATCCCAGCTGAGCCGGAGGATCTTGCTGGCCCCCTTGGTGTCGGTCTCCTGGCTCACGTCGATGGCGAACCGCTCGAAGAACTTCGTGAAGCGGCTCCCGGACTCGGCCCAGGAGACCTCCACCTGCTTGACCCCGTGGTCCGGGCACTCCACCCGGGGCACCTTGGCGTGGACCCACGTCTGGAGCTGCATGGTGTCCAAGTGGCGCCACTCCCGCTCCTCCTTTTGGTCGTAGAGGGTGAGCTTCTTCCCGCACTGAGGACAGGGGAAGGCCACGCCGTCCGCGTGCTCCAGCCAGACGTCGATCCGCTGGTCCTTGACGCTGAGGTCGACACGAGCGACGGACCAGGGCGGTTCCACACCGAGGATCTTTCGGAACAGTTCGGCATCTTGCACGGGGTTCACCCGCGCGCCGGACCCCCTCCTATTTCAAGAGGCTACCCACCCGAAACCCGGAAGAACCTAAAAAAGGTAGCTTTCTAGCACCTGGGGAGGCTGCTCCGAAATCATCTCAGTCCCTCAACCGAAAGGCGAAGGCAGTTATCGTGCTATGGGGGCTGCTTGCATCGCATGTCCTACGGAGCACTTCCAAAATCAGCGCTTACGGATTCGACGAGGGCCCAAGGCCGGGTTCAGATTCCGCAGAGGGTGCAATCGGATTAGCACCCACCGGCCGACAGGCCAGCGGCCGGACCGTCAGGGTGGGGTGCTAAGAGATCTCGCGCTAGGTGTCGAGGGCTTGGCGGGGGCCCGATCCCTCTGGAGGACATCGATGTACGGTTGATACCGGAAAAATCGATTGCGCTTCTGGCCCGTCACCTCGACGAGGAGGCGCATCTCGACGAATCGTTCCACGAGTGAATTCGCTGGGGGATAGGTCGTACCGATAACTTTGGCGACGCGATTAACCGAGATGACCGGCCGGCGGAATAGGGTGTTCAGCAGCAGGTGCCCAGCTCCGGCACGCTTTCCCAGTGCTCCCCCGATGATGCTCTCGTGCTCCACTTTGAGCGCAAGGATCGCCCTCGCTGTTTCGCCAGCCTGAATCGAGGTCTCCTTCACCCCAGTCAAGAAGAATGTGACCCACCCCTCCCAGTCGCCAGCATCCCTCACCCGTTGAAGACTTCGTGTGTACTCGTCTCGATTTTTCAAGAAGTAATACGACAGGTAGAGCACTGGCCGGCGCAGCGCCCCACACTTCGTAAGGAGGAGCGTCACCAGGAGCCGACCCATCCGACCGTTGCCATCCAAGAAAGGGTGAATCGTTTCGAACTGCGAATGAGCCAATCCTCCACGCAGGAGGGGGGGTTCGAGGGAGTCGGCTTCAAGATAGCTGATCAGTGCCCTCAGTGCCGGTTCTGTCTCCTCGGGGGGCGGTGGTACAAAGTC
>JAKIVR010000037.1 GCA_022750455.1 Thermoplasmata archaeon
ACGGACAATGGGACCAAGTGGCTCCTGCGGACCGCGGCCTCGTCCGTCTACGATTCGTTGGATGCGACCAACTCCTACATCAACCCCCAGGACGAGATCGGCCCGACCGATCAGCTGCTCCCGGCGCCGAAGATCACCTTCGACCCGCTGTCCCAGCAGCTCGTCCTCGCGTTCACGGCGGACCTCATCTTCAGCAGCTGCATCCCGTTCTACAGCGAGTGCGGGCAGTTCACCACCACCGACGTCTACGTCGCGAACGGGAGCCTCGCCGGCGGCAACTGGACGAGCCGTCTCGTCACGGCCTGGTCGGGCCTCGCCAATGAGACGCTCAACGGGGTCCAGGACTCGTACTTCTACAACCCCGCGATCGCGAGCAGCGCCAATGGAACGATCTACCTCTCGGCCCAGTTCGTCAACGGGTCAGCGTGCGCGAGCGTCCCCTCCACTTCGTGGTTCTATGCCGACTTTGGGGGACCGTCCTCCTTCTGCGGCGAGGGACTGGAGCTCGCCGGGTCGAGCTCGGACAACGGCTCCACCTTCACGGCGCCCCAGACCGTCGACCCGGTCGGCTCCTGGTTCGAGGAGATGCCGCCCGGGATGCAGGCCTCGATGGTCTCCAACGGCTCCGCGGTGTGGATCGCGTGGACGCAGACGACGTGTCCGGGCTGGAACGGAACGGCGTACGTCGACTGCGAGTACGACGACGACTATCCCCCGTCCTACAACTCCAACACCACGGTCATCGTGTCGCGTCTGTTCCAGGGAAGCGGCCTCACCCTGACCCTCCAGGAGGTAGGGCTCCCGGCCTCGACGAACTGGTCGGTGAGCGTGGAGGGGAACGTGCGCACCGGTGTCTCTGGATCCCCGCTGTCGGTGAGCGGCGTTCCGGCGAACACGAACCTCAGCTGGTCCCCGTCGATCGTCAACGTGGGTCCCGGCGTACGGTACTACGGGACTCCGAGCCTCCCGTCCCCGGGCAACTTCACCGCCAACGCCACGATCACCTGGACGTTCACTCGGCAGTACACCCTGACGATCGCCTCCGTCCCGAACTATCCGGACGGGGCGAACGCGGACGTCTGGTTCGAGAACAACCCTCAGTGCACGGTCGTGACGTTCTCGTTCGATGACTTCTGCGACGGAGGGACCCAGATCAACTACAACATGACGCCCGGTCCGGGCACGAGCTGGGTGAATGCCGGCCAGCGGGTCCACGTCCAGGTCAACCCCCTCAACCTGAGCCAGTTCGTCTGTGGGCGCTACTGCTACTTCTACACGGATTACCTCAATCTGACGTTCCAATCGTGGACCGGCACGGGCGCCGGGTCGTACAACGGCACCGCGAACTCGACGTACCTGACGCTGAGCGGACCGGTGAACGAGACAGCGAACTTCGCCTTCAACGAACTCTGCATCTGGTCCGCAGGCGGCGTGATCGCCGCCACCACGTACTCGAGCTGCGTCTCGGCCGGATTGACCGTAACGTTCGAGGAGAACGGCTTGCCCGCCGGGGACGACTGGGGCGTCTCGGTCTGGAGCTCCGGGGCCGGACAGACCACCCCCTACTCGGAATCGACCGACCAGACGGCGCTCTCCGTGGTCGACCCGGCGCTCACCTCCCTCGCGTACTTCCAGGCGTACACGGTCCCCTCCGGGACCCCCGGAGAGGTGTGGGAAGCGACCCCGAGCCCCCAATCTCCGCTTCTCGGCCCGCTCTACGGCTCCTCGATCCTCCACTATGCGTTGAAATCGGTCGCCGCGAGCCTGTTCCCCTCGACGGTCGAGGCGGTGGGCTTGCCGAATGGCACCGCGTGGTCGTACACGGTCGACGGCGTCAGCATGGGCGTCGACGGCGGGAGTGCGAACGTGACCCTGCCGGGCGGGAACCACACGTTCGCGGGCAGCCCGGTGTACTTCACAAACGGGACCGGGTACGTCGTCCGTGCGATCCACGTCGAGCCGTACGTGATCAATGAGACGTGGAGCAACTCCACCGGGCCGTCGACGAACTACTCGTTCGAAGGGCCGGCCTCGATCGAGATGGTCTACGCGCCGGTCTATCAGCTGACCGCGCAGGCCTCCACGGGGGGTGCCGTTAGCGACGCCGGGAGCCATTGGTACGTTGCCGGGGGGACGGTGGCTCTCAACGCCACCGCCGATGCGGGCTACACCTTCGTCGGGTGGACGGGCACCGGCACGTTCGGGGTCACCAGCAGCTCCAGCTCCATCGATGTGACCGTGGGAGCGCCCGTGTCGGAGTACGCGACGTTCGCCCCGAACGCGACGAGCGTCTACGTGGTCACTGTCTCCGCGACCGGGCTGACCCTCGGAGGAACCTATTCGATCGTGTTCAACGGCACGACGTACGTAGGCAATGGAACGTTCGCCCTCCCGGCGTACCTGGGGGGAGACTACACGATCTCCGTCCCCATCGCGCTCGACAACGCCAGTTCGCTCGTCCGATTCCTTCCGATCTCGTTCGCCTCGAACCTGGAGTCCGGGCCCGGAGGCACGTTCGACCTCGATTCGAACGGAGCGACCATCAACCTCGGGTTCGCAACCCAGTACGCCCTCCAGGTGAGCGTCTCCTCCGGCGGGAGCGTCGATCCTACGGCCGGGCTGTACTGGCAGAGCTCGGGAAATGATACGACCCTGACCGCCACCCCCTCCCCCGGGTACGTTTTCGCCGGGTGGAGCGGAACCGGTGCGGGATCGGTGAGCGCGCCGACGGCGGTCCTCGCCGTGACGAGCGTCGCCCCGATCGCCGAGGCCGCCCAGTTCCTTCCCTTCGTTCCGTTGCCCCCGGCAACGTACCTCCTCACCGTCACGGAGACGGGGCTTCCTGCAGGCACCAGTTGGGCCTTCACCACCGCGGGGACGGGGGCGGGGACCATCAACGGAACCGCCTCGATCGGGGGCCTGAACGGAACGTACATCGTGAATGTCCCGACGATTCGGATCGGCGCGGGCTCCCTCTATCTCTCCAACGTGACGAACCAGTCCGAGGCGGTGACGTCCGACGTCCACCTCGAAGTCGCCTTCTCGGCCGAGTTCTGTCTCTCCGTGGTGGCAGGCTCCGGTGGCGTGGCGACCCCGGGGAGCTCGTGGATCGCCGCCGGCGCTACGGTCGACCTCCAAGCCACCCCCTCGACCGGAGACCACTTCGTCGGGTGGTCCGGTTCGGGGCTGGGGAATTACACCGGCGCCGATCCGTCGGGCACGGTGACCGTGAGCGAGGCGATCACCGAGATGGCCGAATTCTCTCCCAACACGTCGACCGGTTCGAACCCGACCGGAAGCGGTGGGAGCTCGATCCCGTCGTACGCTCCGTGGGCGCTCCTGGGGGGCCTTCTGATCGTCGGCATCGCCGTGGGCGCGATCGCCGGGCGTCGCCCCGCGAGCGAGCCTCCGCCGGAGCCGTTTGCGGAACCCGAGGCGATCAGCGATTCATCTTCGACGGCGGATGGGGCGGCAACGGACGGTTCTTCCGTCGAGTACGACGAATCCGCATGAGGTTTGCGCGCGGGGCAATGTCTCGTCCCCCGCCGAGATAGCGCGACGCTCCCCCGCGGGAGGCGAGCGAACGATTCATTCGACCGATGGATGAAACATTTCGAGCTCGGACGAGGGTGGGCAGCCAGCATTATATACATTGTCGCAATTTTTGTAAATGATGTCCACTAACGACCCGACCACCAGTATCACCGTCCACACCTCCACCCTTCGGCTGCTGCAGGAGAGAAAAAAGGGCAATGAGACGTGGGACGACTTCCTCCTCGACGTCATTCCCAAGGGGCGCCCTGTCCGATTCTTCATGAACGACGAGGATCGCGATGGGCTCGACCGGGGCCGGTTGACCCCACGAATGGAGGAGGAGATGGACCGTCGAAGATCCGAGGCCCTTCCCTCGGTTCCCGCCGAGAAGGTGTATCGGCGGGCTCGCCTTTCGCCTTGAGGGCCCAGGTCCGGTTCGAACACACCTCTCCTCAGGAGTTCTTCGAACTCCCCCGGAACGCGCAACTCTCCTTGCGCAAGGCCATCGAGGCGATCGCGCGGGACCCCTTGCATCCCCCGGCGGAGCTGGACGTAGTCCGATTGCGAGACCACCCCGGCTATTGGCGTCTCGCCATGGGGGACCACCGAGTCATCTATCACGCTGATACCGGCAATATCCACGTCTGGTTCATAGAGAATCGAACTCCCGAGACCTACGTTCGGCTCAATGAGCTTCCCTGAAAGGGAGCTGACGGTGCGACGTCTCCAAGCAGATCCAGCTCGGCTCGCGGGGTAACCCGGAAGAATCGATGGCGCGGCAGGATGGTCCTGACGCCGCCTTTCAACTTCGCCAATCCCCCAAAGAGCCTAAGTGTCGGGGTTTGTGCGTTCGGGATATCTAACGCGGGCCCGTAGTATAGTATTGGCGCAATTGATCAGGCCCGTAGTAACTGGTCCTCTCCGAATCGGGAGTGTGCCGGGTCTCAATCTTCGTCGAGCGTCCGGACCGAATGGAGAAGTTTGGCACGTAATCAGTCAAATCCCGGGCTGGCTGGAAACCCAAATGGGTGCCCTGTCCACTGAAATCCCTTGTAGCCCTCGGCAGCCTCCTCCCCCAAAGTTCCATCGCAAGGAAAATACGATATGGTCATTGCTCACTGCCTCCCTCGGTAGGACGGACACTCATGGCTGCCGCGAAGGGTCATCCCGTGGCCCCCCTCAAGCACGTCGAAGGGCGCGAGCGCGCGCATGGGATTCCGATCAAAGAGCTGGGGTGGAGCAAGGCCCAGGTCGAGGAGGCCCGTCGACGCCTTGCCTCCATCGCGGAAGATTGGGACGACCCGTCCATGGACGTGTATGACGAAGAGCCTTAGGCGGGGCGACGTTGTTTATGTTGGGGCTCCCACGACGGATGGGCTGGAGATCCGGCGTCGTCCGGCGGTGGTCGTCCAGGATCCCCATCTCTCCACGGCCTTCCCGAATCTGATCGTGGCTCCGCTGACGACGAAGGTCGCTCGCCGCGGTCCCGGTCGAATCTTCGTTGCCGTCGCGAGTCCCGAGGGACAGGAAATGGGGCTCCGTAGAGACTCCCTGATTACGCTGGACAACTTGGTGACCGTTGGCCGCTACATGATCGTGAGCGTCCATGGGTGGTGCCCGGTCATGGCGGAAGTGGACGAGGGTCTGCGGACAATCTTGGGCCTCCACCGGCCATAGGTCCGGACGGGCTCCCCGAACGGACCGCCGGTGGGTCCAGTGCTCCCCTACGGCCCTGGGACACCTCCAAACAGCTGGCTTCTGAAAACCGGGTTCGGTTCGAGAACATCGACCCGTTCCAACAGAGGGGTTTCTCAATAGAGGCTCGACTCCACGGCATGAGTCGTAGTGGCCTCCCCATTCGGCATTCTCCTCCTTACGCCATACTGGAAGTAAGTGGCTGTCTCGCGCACCTGCGTTCGGAACCCAGCCGAACGGAACGCGTCCTCAAGTTGGCCTGACGACCAAAAGTTCTTCACGACTCGAAACTCGCGCCCGTCGTTCAGTCGTCGCACCATGACCTCATTCTCGGCGGAGGGAAGATGGTGATCTATCGCCGTCGACGACGATTCGCGGAGTCCGTCCAAGAAAAATACGGTTCCGCCAGGGCGGACACCCTGAGCCACGCCCGATAGAAACTGGCCGATCTTTCTTCGGGGTATATGGGAGATCCAAAAACAGATGACCGCGGCATCGAACTCAAGGGTCGGTGTCCAATCGAACAGGTCCGCTACTCGATAGTCCACCCGCGTGGATTGCAACCCGAGTCGCGCACGATTCATGGCAAGCATCTCCTCGGACGCATCGACTGCGGTTACGGAGAGCCCCCTTCTAGCCAGTCGTTCCGTCCATATGCCAGTCCCCGGAGCGAGTTCGAGGACGCGGTGGCCGAACGGGAGGCTGTCGAAGAGCTGCTCGACCTCGTGTCGTTCTAGGAGCCACTGGGCGTTCGCCACTCCACCGCGGTCGTACCGCCCTTCGCGGTTCCACCACTGATCATACTCCTGGGCCCTTGCCCGGTAGTAACTTCGCTGCTCTTCGAGCACATCGGGTAGCACTCCGGTCATTCAGGATGGGCGGGAGCACGTTGCGCACTTAGAGGCTCTGAAAACGGTCGGGTTGCCAAGAGCATCTTCGAGGGAGCCCGAGCCACCTTGCTCCGCTGACGAACGGCTCTCGGATGGGCCTACCCGCGTCGGGTCGGAACTCAGCTCCTCCGACCGACCCGGTTTGGTGAGCGCGGGCTCGGCCAAACGCTGGATTGGTCTACGTCACGTTTCATCTTCCGTCAGGGCCCAAAGAGCCTAAGAGTCGGGGGAGGTCCGCTCGGGACATCCACAGCGGGCCCGTAGTATACTATTGGCCAAGCTAATCAGACTTGTAGAAACTTGCTGTCTCTTGTACGAGAGTGATTTGGGCCGCTAGGTTTGGCCGAGGCATCGGCGGCGGAATGAAACCTGATTCGACGAAAGCTTACGCCGCTGACGCGCTCACGGATGAAATCCGTCCTACCCGCTGACCATAGGGTCCAGTCGGTCTCGGACAGGTCGCCAGCCCTTTGCAGAGCCGCCTCGGGGGCGACCAGCCCGGCGTGGCCGGAGCGACCGACGGTATGCCACGCTACTCCGAGGAGCTTCTCCCCCCATCCACCCGAGCTGTTCGAATCGGAGTCGGCTCCAGCGACATCCCCGAGCGCGAGCTTGCCCCTGAGGCCGCTCTCAGTCCCTTACCGACCCGGGCTCCGAGAGTCCGGCGGGGGACGTCGGGGGCGCGACCTCCTTGACCACCTCGAGGGTCCTTCGGAGGACGGGTCGCGAGCCCCGAGGGGGCCGGAGGCGAGCCGGAGGGAGGGGATTGTGATCGTAAGCGGGCGGTCCCGCTCCTGCTCCTCCTGGAACGCCAGCACCCGAGCCGCGAAAAGGTCCTCCCGACAGATCAGTCCCACGACCTGGGAGGGGTCGTCCGGGTCGGCGACGGGCAACGAGTCTCGGTCGTACTCGGCGAGAAGCGCCGCGGCGACGCGGATTGGTTGATCCGGGTCCACCATCACCGGAGGCGGCGATCCGATCTCTTCCACCGCCCGAGCGGGGTCGCCGCCTTCCGTGAGGTATGTTGCGATCTCGGTCTTCGTCACGAACCCCACCAGGTGTCCGCCGTCGTCCACCAGCGGGAACCCGACGAACCGGCTGCTCCGTTCCGGGGCCATGGTCGCCACTTCCCCCACGGGCCGACGAGAGGGGGCGAGCACGATGTCCATGTGCATCACCGCCTTCACCGGGGTCACTTCGAGCGGGTCCACGGCGTATTCTCGGGCGGCGTGGATCCGCCGGCGGGCAATCTTCTCAGTCAGGATTGACCGGGGGAGGGTGAACACCGTCACTGCCTCCGCGGCAATGCAGGCCGCGAACAGCGGGAACAGCATGTTCAGGTCGTGGGTAAGCTCGAGGGCGAAGATGGCCCCCGTGAACGGCACCCGCATGGTCCCGCCCAGAATCGCGCCGAGCGCGACCAGTGCCCACAGGCTGGGGCTCCCGATGGGAAGGAGCGTCCCCACCAGAGTCCCCGTCGCCGCGCCCATCATCAGCAGCGGGGCGAGGACCCCTCCCGAGGTCCCCGAGCCGAGGGAGGCCGTCCAGACGATTCCCTTGACGATCAGGAGGGTGAGAATCGCCGCCACGCCCAGCCCGCCCACCAGAAGCAGATCTATCGTGTTGTACCCGACGCCGAGAATCCGGGGATCGATGAGTCCCCCGACGCCGATGATGATTCCCCCGAGGGCGGGCCACCACATCCAGTGGACCGGCAGCCTCCGGAACAAGTCCTCGAAGGCATAGACCCCCCAGGTGAGGACTGTCGCGACCAACCCGGCGATGATTCCGAGGAGGGCCGCACAGGCCACGAGGGGGGCCGATGGCAATCCCGACAAAGGGAGTGGGAACAGTGGTCCACTCCCGAGGATCGGCCATCGGACCACGGTGGCTACGGCCGACGCGATCCCCACGGGGATGAGGCTCCGGGGACGCCACTCGAACAGGAGCAGCTCTACGGCCAGCAGCACCGCGGCGATGGGCGTGTTGAACGTGGCCGCCATGCCGGCGGCTGCGCCGGCCACCAGGAGCGTCTTGCGCTCCGCCGCCGAGAGGTGGAGCGTCTGCGCGAGGACGGAGCCGACGGATCCCCCTGTCATGATGATGGGCCCCTCGGCGCCGAACGGTCCGCCTGTCCCGATGGAGATCGCCGCGGAGACGGGCTTCAGGATAGCCACTCGCGGCTGGATCCGACTCTTGTGGATGAGAATCGACTCCAGCGCCTCGGGGATCCCGTGCCCCCGGATGCGCTCGCTGCCAAACCGGGCCATCGCTCCGATGATCAGGCCTCCGAGGACAGGGACGGCGATAGCGAGCAGACCGAGCGAGTTCCCGGCGGGGGAGGCGAAGCTCCAAGAGAGACGGCCGTAGTAGAACAGGTTCGTGAACAATCCGATCAGACCCAAGAGCAGCGCGGCGATCAGGGCCGCCACGACGCCAATTCCCGCGGCTACTCCGGCCAGCAGCAGGGTTCGTCGATCGACGGTCGTAAAGTCTGAGAGATTCGAGAACGGAATCGGCCGGCCGATGGCGGGCCGTGCGGAGGGCGTCTCCTGTTTTCGGTCCGGGCTCTCCGCCCCGGCGACCGGGGGGGTGGGTGGTCCACCCTCGGCCGAGATCACTGGAGGCTCTCCTCCAGCAGCTCCCTCAGGACAGCGGCATTGCTTCGGTCAAGGTCTTTGGCCGCAAAGACCAGGGTGAGCGGACTTCGCTCGGCCGCCAGGGCGAGCTCTGTCAACTCCGAGGCGTGGGTCGCCAGCTCATCCCGATAGCGGATCCGGAACTCGGGAAACCGAGCGGGATCGTGGGCGTACCACCGGCGCAAACCGTCGCTTGGGGAGAGCTCCCGCGCCCACTGGTCTATCCGGCCCGTCGCCCGGCTCAACCCACGCGGCCACAGCCGATCCACCAGGACCCGTAGGCCGTCCGAGGGGGAGGGAGGATCGTACGCGCGCTTGATCCGGATCCTCTCCGTAGTCACCCCTCGAGCGCCGATCCGGCCTCGATGGCAGGGTCGGTTCCGCCGTGGGAACCGGCGCCGGACCCAAGGGGAAAGCCTCTAGACCTTTCGGGGGGTCTTCTGTGCGTGTCCCCCCCCCCAAGGACTCCCGGCCGATCCTCGGACAACGGGTCCCGGGCATCCAGATCCCCTCGGGTCCGGTCGAACAGCGCCCCCGGTCCCCGGGGCCCGGACTCCCGCAGCCCCCGATTCTCACCGCCCCCCACCCAACGGGGGACCCCCTCGGACCGGATCGTCTCTTGCCGCGTCCGGGCCGCGATGCCCGCGGGCTCATGGATGAAGCGGTTCACGCAGGACCACCCTGACCTCGTGATGATGGTCCTCGATCGACTGGAGATCTCTCCCCGTCAGACCCTGTTCGAAGTCCGCGTCGAAGGCCCGGGGTCCTTCGGGGCGAGCGAATGGATCGGGGGGTATGCGGGGGTGCGCCGCGTCGAGAGACTCTCCCAAGAGAGCGGGGCGGAGACCTGCCAAGTGGTCTTTAACGGACCCACCTTGATCCCGCGGCTGAAGGAGACCCGTCTCGTCCGTCAGTTCCCGTTTCCCGTAGAGGACGGAGTCGCGACCTGGACCGTACTCGGCCCCGAGCGAAGGGTCCGCGAGCTGCTCCGTCGTCTCGAAGCGGATGGCCGGTCCCCTACCGTCGTATCGCTCCGGACGGCCGAAGCCGCGTCAGCGGCGCGAATCCTCACTCCGCGCCAGCACGAAATCCTCCGTCAGTCCATTCGAGAAGGGTATTTCGACGTCCCCCGCCGGATCTCTCTCACCGCGCTAGCACCGAAGCTGGGGGTGGCGGTCTCGACTCTCTCGGTAACCCTCGCGGTGATCGAAAAGAAGGTCGTCGAGCAGCACCCGGAGATCCGCGCATTCCACGGCGCCTAAAAGTCCCCCCTCGCCAACCGATTTGCCTTCCCGCACTTGCCCCGCTCCCAGCGCGAGCCGTATTCGTCGATCCACGGTATCCGTCCGACCGGCTTCTCAGTCTAGAGAGCCAGGATTACCCTGAGATTGACAAATTCGCAGAGTGTGATCGTAGCCCGCGAAGGGGCCTCAGCCAGAACTAAATGCATTGCTGCAATTTGTATCCATGATGTCCACTCATGACTCGACCACCAGCATCACTGTCCGCACCTCGACCCTTCACCTGCTTCAAGAGAGGAAGAAGGGCAACGAGACGTGGGATGACTTCCTCCTCGACGTCGTTCCCCGGGGGCGCCCCGTCCGCTTCTTCATGAGCGATGAGGACCGCGATGCGCTCGACCAGGGTCAGTTGACCCCTCGAATGGAGAAGGAGTTGACCCGTCGAAGATCCGAGACCCTGCCCTAAGTTCCCGCTGAGAAGGTGTATCGCCGGGCTCGTCTCCCGGCATGAGGACCCGAGTCAGGTACGAACACACCCCACCTCACGAGTTATTGGAACTCCCCCGGGACGGGCAGCTCAGACTCCGCAAGGCCCTGGAGGCAATCGCACGGGATCCCCCGCATCCCCCTTCGAACCTTGACGTGATTCGGGTCCGAGATTAGCTCGGCTATTGGCGGCTCGAGGTAGGGGAACATCGGGTCATCCATCACGCAGAAGTACGCAAGACCGAAATCTGGTTCATCGAGCTTCGAACTCCCGAGGCCTTCGGTCGGCACAACGAGCTATCCTGAAAGGGATTCCGCGGCTTGAACCCACCCACGAGAATCGGCTCAGGTGGCCGGTAGACCCAGGCAGCTCGATGGCACGTTTGGAGTGCCCCGATACCACCTTTCACCTTGCCCAAAGCCCCAAAGAGCCTAAGAGTCAGGGGTGGTGCGTGCCCGCTATCCAACGCGGGCCCGTAGTATAGCTTGGATATCACAGGGGCCTCCGGAGCCTCAGACCCGGGTTCGAATCCCGGCGGGCCCGTACTCCTCGACCTGTCGGATGGATCGCAGGGCAAGGGCCGAAGATCGCGTGCTGGACGTTGGACCATCTCCGCCTGGGAAGGGGGCGGAAGCCCCTTCCGGATCGGAACCGGGGCGAGCGAGCCGTTCCCCCCGTGCCCGCAGGCGCCCGCCGAATAGGATTTCCTGATCTCGGCGGCCGGAGCCCCTCCGTCTGGGTAATCCGACAGGTGTATGTAATCGTCCGAGAATCCTAGTTCTGCATGCCGGTCGAGGGCCAACCTCGAGGTCCCACTCCGAACCAGAGCGTGCGCCGTTCCCGGGGCCTGCTCCCGGTGGCGCTCGTGCTCCTCTTGACGCTCTCGGGCCTCCTCGCCTCGGGATCCCTTCCGGGGTCGGGCTCTCCGACACAGGTGCACCCGGATACGGGCTCGACGTTCCCCTCCCCCGCGGGGACGATCCACCCCCTCGCGGGAGGCAGCACCGGGGTATTCTTTCAGAACACCAGCGCCGTCGCCGCATCGGCATTTCTCGGTTCGAAGAAGGTCTGCACCTCGATCCGGTTCCGCGCTCCGAGCTGCGATCCGTCCTCCGCGGCCCCTTCACTGGTCTCCCTGGCGAACGGCGATGTCGGCGTGGGTTACGGGGTCATCGAGAACACCAGCCAATCCATCTGCGGGCTTCCGGTGAACTCGAGCGTCGGGCACGTCGCGTTCGCCAAATCCAGCACCTCCGGCGCCACCTGGGGTGCCCCCATCTTACTCGGAGACACGGCCGCCACCTGTCCGTACAATCAAGAGTTGGAACCGTCGTTCACGACGAACGCGTCCGGCTCGGTCGAGGGGGTGTACGTCGCCGCCAATGCGAACCTGTCGGAGTTCGGCCTCTTCCTTCCCACGACCATTTGCATATTCATCTGCTTCAATACCGCCGATCCGTTCTACGTCACCCAGTACACGAACCGGACCGCCGACGCGGTGGTGTACGTCAACTCCTCGAACAATGGTTCGAGCTTCTCCCCCGGCAAGGTCCTCCTTCAGGGTGGGAACTTCTCCCGGCCGGCGATCGCGTCGTTCGGCCAGACGATCTATGTGGTCTACGAGAACATCAGCAATGGCAGTTCCCTACTTCCCGGCAGCTCGTACACCCCGATCTCGGTAGATCTGATCGTTTCGACCGATGGCGGGGGGAACTGGAGCTCCCCCGTGGATCTTCCGGGGGAGAACGCGACGGAGTTGGACAGCGCGATGTCCCCGTCCATCTCCATTTCCGCGTCCGGGGAGGTCGCGGTCGCCTACGTGACCAATCGATCCTGCCTCGAGTTCTGTTCGCTCATCGGGGCCACGAGCCAGTTCGGCGATGACGTGGTCGTCGCCACGTCCCTCGACAACGGATCGGCGTGGACGCTTCACACGATCTTCCGCGGCACCGGCGAACCGTCGCAGCCCGACCCCAACGGCGGCTGGGAGTCGATGGTGTACAGCACCCGCGCCCCGTTCGATCAGCTCTTCCAGTTCGCCCCTCCGACGAGTGTCACCTGGAACAGCTCGGGCTCGGCCATCTTCGTGGCGTGGGGCGGGTCGTACAACAACAGCGAGAACGTCACCGTTGACCCGTACGCCGCGGAAGCCGTCTACTCGGCGGCCTCGACGAACGGAGGGACCACCTGGTCGTCCGAACTGCTCGCGCCCGTGGGAGGAGGGGCCTCCGAACCGGTCCAGTCGTACGACATCGGCCTCGGCGAGTCGGCGGGAGTCGTCTATCTCGGGTATGAGACCGAGAACTTCACCGGGGACGCAGGCCTCGCCGCGTGCGGCTTCTCATCCGAGCAGTTCGGCGGATCCGGCACCAACGAGTGGGTGCAAGAGAGTTCGAACGGGCTCAGTTGGTCCCCCGCCATCTCGGTCGCGTATCAGAGCGAGAACGACGTTTTCGCGTACGACGCGTACGATTCGTCGATCCTGGTCCGCGGCGGCGACCCCATCGTCGCGTCGAGCCTCCCGTCGATCACCTACGGAGACTCCACGCTGATCACGGTCGCCACCGTTCGAACCGGCCCGGTGATCTCCGTCACCTTCCAGGAAGGTGGATTGCCGGCGTCGACGCCTTGGGCGTTCCAACTCTCCGGGAACCCGTTCTCTACCACCTCCCCCAGCCTGACGGTGAACAACGTCCCGTCCGGAACTCCGGTCACGGTCGCCCCCACGTCGACCATCCAGCTCTCCGGTGTCCGGTACCAGGCGATCTCCGGGGGCGGAGGCGTGGACTTCACCTCGAACGGGACCGTGTGGATCAACTACAGCCGCGTGCAGCCGTTCGATCTGACCCTCGGATCGACCCCGGGCGCCTACGCCAATTTCGGAATCACCGACTCCACCGATGGGTTCAGCTACGACCTGTCGTACACGTTGGAGAACGGACCGAACGGGAATGCGACGATCCTCACGTCGGGGTGTTCGATGCCCTGGTACCTCCCGCAAGGGTACGTGCTGAACGTGCAGTCGTCGCCGCAGGTCGGGGTGGCGAACTTGACCTATGACGTCAGCCTGCCGGTCACCTACTGGCAAGGGTCCGGCCCGGGTAGCTACACCGGGTTCAATGGCAATTTCACCGTCGTGATGGACCAGCCGGTCAACGAGACGTTGTGGACGCTCCCTCTCGGGAGCTACAACGTCGAGCTCCGGGCCCCCGACCTCCCCCCGAGCAGCTCGTACTCGTTCGATTGGGATGGGGCGGCGTTCGGCGGGACGGGCGGGGGCTCGACCGTCGTCACGAACGTCCCGACCGGAGTGCATCAAGTCACCGAGATCCGTGGCACGTCCACCCAGGCCGGGTGGATCTGGGTCGGAGCCTCCTCCGTCGGGAGCGCGGTGATCGTGCCGGCCATCCTCACCGTGAACCTCTCCTTCTCGTTCATTGACGTCGGAGCTCCCCTGGCGACAATCGCCTTCCACGCCACCAACCTGACCGTCGGCACGTCGTGGCAGCTCGAGTTCAACGGGACGACGTACGCGTCGACCACCCCGTGGATCAACGTCACGTCCCACCCCGGCGACTATCCGGTCCACGCGGAACCTGCGGTCTCCGCCAACGGTTCGGCGGGGTACGTCGCCACCGGGGTCGGACCGTACTGGAACGTCTCGACGGGCGTTACCTATTCCATCAACTATTCGCCCGCGTTCAAGGTCGTGCTCGGGGCCTCCCAGGGAGGCAGTGTGAGCCCGAGCGGGACGTACTGGGTGATGCCCGGGAACGAGACCGTCCTCCAAGCGACGGCGGCTCCGGGGTACGCTTGGATCGGATGGTCCGGGACCGGCGTCGGATCGTACACCGGCGCCACTCTCTCACCGACGATCGTGGCGAACGGGCCGATCGTGGAGACCGCCCGGTTCGCCCCCCGCTCTCTCGATAGTTACAACCTCACCTTCAATGAGACCGGCTTGCCGGTCGGGACCTCCTGGCAGGTGAATGTCGGGGGTCAGGCGTATGCGAGCCCGACCGCCGAGCTGGTCGTCAACGGACTCTACTCCTGCGCCCGTTCTCCCGCGGTGGGGCAGTACACGATCGTCGTCCCGTACGTCTACGGCACGAACCCGTCGAACGCGACCCGGTTCGTGCCCACCTCCTACCCATCGACCGTGTGCGGCGGCGAGGGCACCCCGGTGCCGATCACCTTCCGGACCCAGGGCTACCTCACCCTGGAGAGCACTGCCGGTGGCGGCGCGAGCGCGTTCGGGGGAGGGGTGTTCGGTGCCTCTTCCTGGTTCTTCGACGGGAGCCCGATCAGCCTCTCAGCTGCCACGTTCGACGGCTACGAGTTCGTCGGATGGGTCGGCGTGGGTCCCGGGAGCTATTCCGGATCGAACCCCTCCCCGGGGCTGACACCCAACGGTTCGATCTCCGAGATCGCGGAGTTCGCGGCGATCGCGCCGCCCCCGGTTCCCGAATACAATGTGACGTTCCTCCTCGCCAAACCGATCGCTTCCGGCACCGCGTGGACGGTGACGTTCGGGACGACCACCTACGTCTCGACGGGTTCGGAGCTCTTGGTGTCGAACCTGACGGGGGGCACGTACTCGGGGAGGGTCGCGATCGCTGAATCCCCGGACCGATTGACCGAGTACACGCCCCAGAACTTCACGCTCTCGCTCCACGTGAACAAGGATCTGACGGAGTACGTCACCTACTCCGCGGCGTACTGGGTCGCGATCTCGTCGGTCGGACCCGGTTCGGTAGCTCCGGCCTCGCAGTGGATCAGCGCGGGGAGCGTCGTGGTACTCATCGCTTCCCCCGACGCTGGATCGTCGTTCCTCGGATGGGCCGGAACGGGACCTGGAGCGTATTCGGGATCCGCCCCGAACCCCAATGCGACGGCCCTCGGACCGCTCGTTGAGCTGGCGACGTTCACGACGGGGAGTTTGGGTTCGACCGCTCCGGCGCCTCCCCCGAGCTCCGATTTCCTGACCTCGGCGGCCGGGCTGGCGATTCTGGCGGCCGTTGGACTGGGGATCGGAGCCGCGGCCGGATGGGTGATCTTCCGTCGGCGCCAGGACCCTCCCGACAGCTCGGGAACGGGTCCGGACCCTTCCGGTGAGCTCCCGGAGGGGAGTGCGGATCTGGAGACCCCTCCGGACGGGTTGTCACCTTGGGAGGCGGCGAGATCGTCCAGGTCCCGGAGGCCGTCGTCGACATCCCCGGGGAGGGTGGGTTTCCTCACACTCGCGATCGCCTTGATCATGTTGGGGAGCGGCGCCGCAATCCCGGTGAGTTGGACCGGAAACGCGGCGCCGTCTCCGACGAATGGATCGCTCCCGGGGTCGGCCGCAGCGGCGTGGGCGCCCCCGACCACCCCCTCGGTCGGCCCGGGGTCGTTCTGGGTGAACTCTCCGCTCCCGAACGTCACCGGCAATGTGACCTGTGACTCCGTGGGCTTTGGGCAGGGGGACTGCGGCACGATCAACGACACAGATGAGCCGAGCCTCAACCTGACCTCGAACGGAGTGCTGGCGGTGGCGTACTCGGCCTACACGAACGCGACCCCGTGTGCGGCGCAATACCCGGTCTTGGCCGACGTCGCCCAGGTGGAGATCGGCTTCAGCACCTCCCGAGACCAAGGCGCGACGTGGGCTCCTCCCCTGTACCTCGGAAACTCGCAGTGCACGACCAAGGCCCTCGGCAACAAATGGGTCGACGCGTGGCAGCCTTCCCTGACGTCGTTGGCGAACGGAACGCTCGTCCTGGCGTATGTCGAGTTCAACGTCAGCATCAACAGCTACGACAACCTCCCTGAGCTGTACGTGAGCCAGGGCGACTTCGGCACCAACCGTCTGGTGGTGACGTACAGCTACGACAACGGGACCACGTGGAGCGTACCCACCGTCATCTCCCAGGCGAACTCGGCCGGAGGCACGGCGAACTGGGTCCAACAACGCCCGAGCCTCACGGCGTTCGGGCAAACGGTGTACCTCGCCTGGACCAACATCACCACGGATTGGGGCACGGACGACAACGGCAATGCGACCGGGGTTTCGAACGTCCTGTTGGACCACCAGGTGGGGGGAGGGGCGTGGAGCGCGGTGGCCAAGCTCCCGGTGACGGTCTCCACGAACGCGACGGCGCACGTTGCCGCGAATCCGTTCCTCCTGACGGTCCCCGGCGGGATGCTCGTGGTCGCGTACATGACCGATGTCGCGTACAATGCGAGCTTCCCCATGGCTCCCAACGCCTTCGACCTGTGTTATACGGTCTGCAGCGACGGAGCGTTCGTCTCCGAGATCGTCGTCGGCAAGTCGTCCAACAACGGGACGACGTTCACCTACGCCACCGCCGCCCGGAACGTCGACGACTCCCAGGATTACCTGACGAACCTGATGGAGGATGTCGCGCCCTCTCAGATCCTCCCAGCGCCGCAGCTCGCCTACGATCCCGCGGACCAGCAGGTCGTGATGGCGTACACGGGGGACATCGCCTTCACCGCCTGCGACCCCGTGGACGGCTGCTCCCCGCTCGCCTCCACCTTCGTGTTCACGGGCAACGCCAGCGTCACCGGGTGGGGCTGGACGCACCGCCTGGTCGGTTCCCTCTCGGGATTGGCGAACGGCTCGGCGAACGGGCTCGAGGACTCCTACTTCTACGATCCGTCCATCGCGAGCACGTCCTCGGGCGCGATCTACCTCTCCGCCCAGTTCCAGAACGGGTCCGCCTGCGCCCCGGTCTCGGCGGCCGGACAGCTCGCGATCGAGTACGACCTGTACGGCGACGCGGGGCCCGTCTACTGCGGGGAGGCGATGGAGATCGTGGCGGTCAGTCACGATGACTCGGTGAGCTTCGGCGCTCCCGCGAACGTCAGTCTGAGCGGTACGTGGTACTCGGACATGCCTCAGGGGCTCCGCTCCTCGATGCTCTCGGTCGGCTCCCAGGTCTGGATCGCCTGGACCCTGACCACCTGTCCGAACTGGAATACGACGGGGAACTCGTACTGCGTCTATGACGCGAGCGTTCCGTTGCTCGGCAACTCCCCGCCGTACGCCTCGAATACGACCGTGGTCGTCTCCCGGCAGTTCTCGGGACCCGGATTGACCGTCACGTTCAACGAGACGGGACTGCCGGCCGGCGACCCGTGGTCGGTCGACCTGACCGGCAACGTTCGATCCGGAGCGGCCGGAACGAACCTGAGCGTCTCGGGCGTCCCCCCATCGACCAACGAGACGTGGAGCGCGGGTACGGTCCCGATCTCCCCGTACGCTCAGTACGCCGCGACCTCGAGCACCGGGTCCCCCGGGAACTTCACGGCCAACACGACCCTCGTATGGAGCTACACGTTGCAGTACCTCGTCACCGTGGCCGCCGTGCCTCCTCTACCCTCGGCGACGAACGGACTCACGTGGCTCTGGTTGCAGGAAGGGGAGGCGTGTCTCACCCCCGCTCTCGCGTTCAATGACAGCTGCATGACGACCGTGAACTACAACATCACCCCCGGTCCGGGGAGCACCTGGGTCGACGCCGGCTCCCTATTCCCGCTCCAAGCCGAGCCGATCAGCTCCGCGGAGTTCAACTGCGGGTTCCTCGGTTGCTACGGGTGGCAACCGTACCTGAACCTCACCTTCGTGACGTGGTCGGGGAACGGGACCGGATCGTACAGCGGTAGTTCGAACTCGACGGTTCTTCGGATCGGCGGGCCGGTGAACGAGACGGCGAGCTTCGCCGTGAACGGGGTCTGCCTGTGGTACCCGTCTCCGTGGAACTCGACGTGCCCCCCGGGGGATCTCCTCGCCCAATTCCGCGAGGTGGGACTGCCGGCCGGCGTGACCTGGGGAGTCTCCGTGTGGGGCAACCAGCCCGATCAGTGGACGCCCGAGGTCGGGCAGACCAGCTCCAACGTGCTGGACATCGTCGACCCGACCCTGACCTCCGAGGTCGACTACCAGGCGTTTACCGTCCCCTCGGTCACGCCCGGTGACGTGTGGGTGGCGACGGGAACCCCCACCTCGCCCCTGCTCGGCCCCTTGGATGGCTCCGCCACGCTGGACTACCAGCTGGAGGCCGTGGGCTCCGTGTCGTTCCCCTCGACCATCCAGGAGGTGGGGCTTCCGAACGGGACCTCTTGGACGTATGAGGTCGATAACCAGAGCTGGGGGGTGACCGGCGGGGTCGGCAACGTTTCACTCTCCGGGGGCACCCATACGATCGGATCGAACCCGGTCTACTTCGAGAACGGGACCGGGTATGTCGCCCGCGGGATCGATGTGGAACCGTTCGTGGCGAACGAGAGTTGGGAGAACGTCACGGGGGCCTCGGCGCGATTCTCCTTCAACGGGTCGGCGGCGATCCGCGTGGTCTACTCGCCGGTCTACCAGCTCACCACCCAAGGGACCATCGGGGGATCGACGAGCCTCAATACCAGTTGGGAGCCGTTCGGGCAGACGGTATCGATCACCGCGACCCCGGATCCGGGGTACTCGTTCGTCGGCTGGACGGGCAGCGGGC
>JAKIVR010000038.1 GCA_022750455.1 Thermoplasmata archaeon
CGATGCCCATCTCGACTTCCGCTCGAGCTATCTCGGGGACCCCCGAAGCCACGCCTGCTCGGCGCGCCGCATCCTCGAGCGCGTCGGTCCGGAAAACATCGTGGTCCTGGGAGTCCGGTCGGCGGGCAAGGAGGAGGTCGAGGAGAACAAGTCGATCGGGATGCAGTACATCACCGCCCACGAGGTCGCGAACGACGGGATCCACGCGACTCTCGGCCGGGCCCTGAAGCAGTTGACCGCGGACCGGATCTACGTCTCCCTGGACATCGACGTCATCGACCCGGCGTACGCCGGGGCGACCGGGACCCCCGAGCCGTTCGGGCTCACCCCCCGCGACATCAAGCAGGCGATCGACGTCGTCGCCCCGAGGCTTCTCGGGCTCGACATCATGGAAGTCTCTCCCCCGTACGACTCCGGCAACACGAGCGCGGTCGCCGCCCGTCTCGCCCGCGAGGCGATCTTGCGGTCATACGCGGCCCAGGCCCGACGGTGAGCGCTCCGGAGCCGCCTGTCGACGGGGCTGAGGAACCGAAGCCGACCCACCGCGGCGCCGAGGCGGCGATCGCCAAGGTCGAGTGGCTCGGATGGCCGGCTCTCCGGAAGTCCCGGGACCGGAAGGTCTACCGGCCGAAGGAGCTCGACGAACGGTTACGGCGGGAGCGGACCCGGAACGAGGCGCGCCTTCTCTCCGACGCTCGGCGTCTCGGCGTGCGGACGCCGATCGTGTACGATGTCGACCTCACGGAGTACCGGCTGGTGCTCGAGGAGCTTCCCGGCGCGACCCTGAAGGAGATGCTGGATGCGGGGCGGGAGGACGCCGCGTCCCTCGAGGGACCCGTCCGCGCGTTCGGCGAGGTCCTGGGACGGTTGCACGCCGGCGGAATCTCCCACGGGGACCTCACGAGCTCCAATGTGATGTTTCCTGGCGGAGCGGACGCGGCTCCGGCTCTCATCGACCTCTCGCTCGGCCACCGCAGCGCCAGTGTCGAGGAGCTCGGGATCGATCTCCACTTGGTGGAGGAGGATCTCGGGAGCCTGCATCCGAACGGGGCGAAGTTGTACAAGGTGTTCTTGGACGGGTATCAAGCGGCGAACCCGGACCACGGCAAGGATGTCCGGCAGCGGGCCAAAGAGATCAAGGGACGGATGCGCTACGTCTAGGCGCGTGGACTAGCGCTCGGCTCGGATCGCGTCCGCCAGGGCCGGACCGAGTTCATTCAGAACGTCGCTCGCGATGATTCCGTAGCTTCGCGCCGACGCCGCCCGGGTTCCGGCCTCCCCGACCCAGTACGCGGCGAGACGGGCGGCCTCGAGACCATTCGCCCCTTCGGCCACCAACGCCGCGGTGACGCCGGCCAGTACGTCGCCCACGCCCGAGACCGAGATCGCCGGGTCGTGGTGGCCGTTCCGGTAGACGACACTCCCGTCCGAGATCAGGTCGGGGTCGCCCTTCACGAGCAGCGTGAGCTTTCGGGCCAATGCTGACTCCCGGGCCACGCGGATCGACTCGACGGGGTCCTTCGGCGGGGGAGCTCCCAGGAGCCGGGCGTACTCCCCTTGGTTCGGGGTCGCGACGATCCCGAACGAGCCGGGATCCTCGGGGGCGTTCCACGCCGCTTCCAGCGCGTCCGCGTCGACGACCAGCGGCCCCCGGTGCCGCAGCGACTGGACGAGCACGTTCGCAAACGTGAGAGTCTCGGGATCGCGGCCAAACCCCATCCCCAGCACCACGACCTCGAAACGCTCCCGTTCGAGCTGCGCGAGGATTCCCGGGACGTCCGCCGGACGGAACCGCTCCCGACCGATCGGACGCACCACGAGCTCCGGGGCGAACTGCTGGACCGCCTGCGACGCGGGCTCTGGCACGAGGACGGTGGCGCGCTCCGCGCCGGCCCGGAGGGCCGCCATCGCCGTCAAGGCCGGTGCCCCGGCGAACGGACCCCCGCCGATGACCACGACCCGCGCGCTCCGGGCCCGTCCGGGGGAGATCGGGAAGAGGAGAAACTCGCCGGGTCCGGTCCAGTCCAATGCCTCCGGGGGGATCCCGATCGACCGCACGAGGATCTCCCCACAGGTCGCGGGCGTCATCCCGACCTTCGGGCAGGTGAGGGTCACGGTCCAGTGCGGGACCACGGCCCCCGGCGAACCGAGGCCGGAGGGGACGTCGATGCTCACGATCGGACGTCCGCTCGCCTGGATCCGCTTCGACGCTTCGTCGTACGGGGGTCGCAGGGAGCCCGCCTGGCCGATCCCGAGCATCGCATCCACGACCAAGCCGGAGCGTTGGAGCGCCTCCCGATCGGGGAGACCCACGTGGGTCGGGACCCGCCGGCGCGCCCGGTCGAAACAGCGCCGGGCGGCCGCCGTGCGCAAGTCCTTGGGAGGCTTCAGGAGCCAGAGCTCGACAGACTGGCCCCACTGCGACAGATAGAACGCCGCGGCGGTACCATCCCCGCCGTTGTTCCCCGACCCGGCCACGACGGCGACGGGCTTCGACCGGTCCGAGAGGCGAGCGATGACCTCCTCCGCGACGACGCGTCCGGCCTGTTCCATCAGGTCGTCGACCGAGGCGCCCCGCGCGGAGGCGTTCGCTTCGAGCACCGCCATCTCGCGCGGCGTACGGGGCACGGCATCGGCCGTCATGGATCCGTTACGACGCGGGCGGCGTCGGTTGGTCCCCTTCCCCGAACAGGTCCATCGAGGTCGGGAGCAGGTGGCGCCGGGAGAGGTACTGGGACTGGGTCCGGCTGTATCGGAACAGGACGTCCGATTTCCCCTCTTGGAACCCCCACGGGCGAATGATCAGGAGGTCGCCCTCCCGGATCCACATCTTCTTCTTCATCTTCCCCGTGATCCGGCCCATGCGGCTCGCCCCGTCCTCGCAGAGAACGCGGATTCGGGCTGCGCCGAGGAGCTGACTCGCGATCCCGAAGACTTCTCCGCGCGCGCGTCGCGGGAGCGGAAGACGACCGACGCCTTCTCCCCCCTCGACCGCCTCCGGCGTCGTGGGCGGTTCGGGCGTCTCGGGCACGGCCTCCTCGGCCGCGGGCTCGGGGGTATCGGGAATCACGTCGGGCGGAGTAGGGCGCACTATTTGAAGGGCGCGTGGGAAGCACCTCGTTCGCCGACGGGAACGGGCCGGGGGCGCACGTTCCGGCCGAGCCGTTCACGCCGGCGCGATGTCGACCGACGGGGCGGATCGGGGGAAGACCCGCTCGGGCGTCACGGTGAGGATCCTTTCGATCAGCTCGTTCGGCAGGGGGAGCGCCTGGAACTGGGCGAGGTTCTCTCGGATGTCCTCCACGCCCGGACCGGGCCAATCACTGCCAAAGAGAACCCGATCCCCGATGCGGGCGAGCTCGGGAAAATAATCCAGCAGTCTGCGCGGCGGGATGCTCGACACCTCCAAGAAGACGTTCGGGAAACGCCTCACGAGGAACATCGCCTGCTCCATCCACAGCGGTCGTCCTCCGTGGGCGAGCACGATCGTGAGCTTCGGAAAATCGATCGCGACATCCTCGATCAGCAGCGGCTCGGCGTACCGATTGCGGGCGCCGGGGAACGTCGAGGTCCCCGTGTGGAAGATCACAGGCATCGCCAGCTCCTCCGCCGTGGCGTAGATCTCGCGCAGGCCGGAGAGACCGTCGCGGTAGGCGTTGGGTGCGAACAGCTGGTGTGGCGGGTGGATCTTGACGCCCTTCAACCCGAGTGCGTGCAGGCGGCGGAGCTCCAATCCAGGTTCCTTGTGGGTGGGGAGCACCGAGCCGACCGGGATCAGTCGCTCGGGATTCGACCGGCAGAAATCGAGGACGAACGGATTCGTCCTCTCGGTGTAGCCGATCACGTCCGGGCTGACGTAGTTGACCAGGACCGCCCGTTCAACGCTGCAGCGGTCGAGGTACTCGAGGAACGCCTTCGGCTCTTTCAGGAAGCGGTCGATCTCGGCCGCCGGGCCGCCGGTGTGCATCTTCGCGCGGACTTCGGGGCGCATCTCCCAGAGCGGGTTGATGTGGACGTGGCAGTCCGTGATCCCCATGATGCGACTCAGGGCGACACCGAGTATAGGCGTGGCGCCGAACTCGCTTGAGTGCGATTGAGGAGCCACTTATCCCCCACTCCCGGCCTTGGCTCGCCATGGCAACCCCTGTGGCCAACCCAACCCCTGCGCTCCCGACCTCCCCCGCTCCCGTCTCCGACCCCGTCGCGGTCCCTCGCGACACCCGCGCCGATGAACCGATCCAGACCCCCCGACTCCTCCGGGCCTCGGTCATGTCCCCGAATGAGACGCTCCTTCGGGAGACCCGCGCCACCAAGTGGTACTATCTCCCGGGTCCGGTCTTCGCAACGCTGTTCTTCGCGGTCCTCGCCTATGCCGCCGGTGCGGCGTACTTCTCGTGGCCAGCGTTCCCGTACCTGACCCAGTGGATCCTGAACGTCGGGACGCCGGGCGGGTTGCGGGTCTCCGAGTACCTCGCCCTCTTCTTCGGAGTGGCCGTATGGCTGAGCCTGCTCTGGCTCCTGATCCGGTACGGCGCTTGGGTGCGCAATGTGTACGCGGTCACCACGAGCCGCGTCATCATCCAGCGGGGGATCTTTTCCCGCCAGCTCGACGAGATACCGATCTCGCAGGTCCGGGCCGTCCAGATCAACCAAGGGTTGATCGAGCGACTGCTCGGCTTCGGGACCGTTCGGGTCACGTCGGAGCAGCTGAACCCGATCGCCAACGAGGCGTGGCGCGGGATCCCCCAACCGTTCGAGTTCCAGCGGCTGATCAACGGCGCCGCCGGCAAGCAGGGACGCTAAGCTAAGCCGCACCGCCGCTCGAACCGGAGCCTATTTCACCCGGGGCGGTTGCCCTCTCCCATGGCGACCCCCGGTCCTACGATCCCTCCGCTCAACCCCTCCCAGCCGTCGGACGCCAGTTCGACGTCGGGACGTCCCATCGATTACCTCGTGCCCCAGGCGAAGTTGATCCGGGCCTCTCTGCTCTCGCAAGGCGAGCAGATGCTGCGGGAGACCCGGGCCACTCGGTTGTACTACCTGCCCGGGCCGATCCTGGCGATCATCATCTTCGGACTGTTGGGGTACGCGGCCGGAGCGGCCGCTATGTCCTCTTGGCCCGCGTTCCCGTACGTCACGGGATGGATCGCCTCGGCGAAGAGCGTCGGGAACGGGATGATCCCGCAGTACATCGCCATCTTCTTCCTACTGCTCACGCTGTTGAGCCTCGTCTGGCTCCTCGTCCGCTACATCAAGTGGATCCGCACGGTCTACGCGGTGACCACGAGCCGGGTGATCATCCAACGCGGGATCCTCTCCCGGGACTTTGATGAGATCCCGGTGAACAAGGTCCGGGCCGTGGAGGTCCACCAGGGGATCCTCCAGCGCCTCCTCGGGTACGGGACGGTCCGCGTCACCTCCGAAGGGGAGAACCGGATCGCGAACGAGGCGTGGGTCGGGATCCCGAAACCGTGGGAGTTCCAGCGCCTGATCAACGGAGCGGCCGAGAAGTACGGCCGGTAGGCCGAGCGCTCAGCCCGACGCGCGCGCCTTGCGGACCTCGGCCGTGAGGGCCGGGAGCAGAAGGAACAAGTCCCCGACGACGCCGTAGTCCGCGATCTTGAAGATCGGCGCGCCCGGGTCCGAATTGATGGCGACGATCACGCGCGAACTCATCATCCCGACGAGGTGCTGGATCGCGCCCGAGATCCCGACCGCGATGTAGAGCTGGGGCGAGACCGAGCGGCCGGTCTGGCCGACCTGGTACGTGCCCGGCTTCCATCCGGCGTCCGTGACCGCCCGGGAGGCGCCGACCGCGGCGCCCAACGCCTCCGCGAGCTCCTCCACGAGGTGGAAGTTCTCGGGCGCGCGGAGACCGCGGCCTCCGGCGACGACGATGCTCGCACTGGAGAGGTCGGGTCCTTGGGACGCGGCGTTCGCTTCGAAGCCGACCCGGCGGCCCGCGAGGGTCGGGGTCGGGGGGGCCGCCGAGAGGCTCTCGACGGGCGCGGCCTCCCCTGACATCGCCGGCGCCCCGAAGGCGTTGGGCCGGATCGCCACGACCGCTCGGGGACCGGCGAGGCGGAGCTTGCTCGTCGCTCGGCCGCCGAGGACCGGCATCGCCACGAACAGCCCCTCGTCGGTGGGCGTGAGCTCGGTGACGGAGGTGGCGGCCGCCGCGTCCCACGCCACCGCGAGGGCCCCGGCGAGCTCCCGGCCGAAGCCGGTGCTGGCGAGAACGATCACTTCGCTCTCTGTCGACTTGGCCGCCGCGAGGATCGCGGGCACCCAGCGGTCGATGCGTCGCTCGGCGTACGACGCGTCGGAGCCGACCCACAGTCCGGTGACGCCCCCGCGCGAGAACTCGGTGACCGCCTCGGGCGAGCCGCCGAGCAAGACGCCGGCCACGGCGCCCCCCTCGGCCGCCAGCCGCGCGGCGGCGACCGCCTCCCGGGACGCCGGGACGAGACCGGTGGGACGAGGCTCCCCGACGACCAGCACCGAGCGGCTCACGGGAACACCTTCGCCTCCTCCTTCAGCAGTCGGACGAGCTTGGTCGCGGCCTCTTCGGGGGTCTTGTACTCGATCCACTTCGCGCCCGTGCGGGGGGGCGGCAGCTGGAACGCCTCGGCCGTCGCGCCGGCGACATCCAGCGTCGGGAGCTCGGCGAGCGACACCTTGTCGAGCGTCGCCCGTCGGGACTTCAGGATGTTCTGGAGCTTGGCCGTGCGCGGGTCGTTGCCCGCCTGCTGGAGACCGAGCACGACGGGTCCGGGGCACTCCCACCGTTCGAGGCCCGCCTCGGAGGCCCGACCGAACGTGAACAGCTTCTGGGTCGGATCGAACTTCAGCTCGACCGCGCCGTTGAACCCCGGATGACCAAGCGCCTGCGCCAGAGCGGTCGGAAGCATCCCGGCCTCGCTGTCGCCGGACTGCTTGCCGACGAGAACGAGATCGTGGGGGAGCTTCTTCACGGCGGCCGCTAGCGCCCGGGCCACGCTCCGAACGTCCGCACTGTGAGCCAACGGGGGGGATTCGACGAGGGTCGCCGTGTCGCATCCCAAGGCGAGCGCGGCCCGCAGCACCTCCTCAGTGCGCCCGGGAGGGCCGAAGCTCACGACCCGCACCGTCGAGCCGGGCACGGCGTCCTTCAGCAGCAGCGCCTGTTCGACCGCCGACTCATCATATCCGGCCAGGACGAACTTCGCCCCCTCCAGGTCGAGCGTCCGACCGTCCGGGGCGGGGCGGAGCTTGGTCTCGGCGTCCGGGACGGGCTTGACGCAGACGACGATCTCCACGCGCCGGACCTCACGCGTACCGGCGCAGGAGTTCGCGCGCGATCACGGTGCGTTGGATCTCGTTCGATCCTTCGTAGATCTGGGTGAGCTTGGCGTCGCGGAGCAGCTTCTCGACCGGATACTCCTTCATGTAGCCGTACCCGCCGAAGACCTGGATCGCCTCGTCGGCGACGCGCATCGCGGAGTCCGAGGCGAACGTCTTGGCGATCGACGACTCCAGCGTCGCCGGCTCGCCGTGGTCGATCTTCCAGGCGGCGTGCCACGTCAGGAGCCGGGCGGCGTGGATCGACTGGGCCATGTTCGCGAGCTTGATCTGGATCGCCTGGTGCTCCGCGATCGGTTTGCCGAACGACTTGCGCTGCAGGGCGTACCGGGCGGCGTGCTCCATGGCGGCCTGGGCGATCCCGTTCGCCAGCGCCCCGATGGGGGTACGCGTCTGGTCGAGGGTGCGCATCGCGATCGAGAACCCTTCGCCCTCCGCCCCGAGCCGGTCGGCGACCGGCACGCGGACCGAATCGAACCGGACGGTGCCCGTGGAGGAGGCGCGGTGGCCCATCTTCTCCTCGTCCTTGCCGGGGGTGACCCCCTCCGTGCTCCTCGGGACGACGAAGGCACAGATCCCCTTCGTGCGGAGCGCCGGGTCGGTCGTGGCGAAGACGGTGAACAACGAGGCGTTGGGCGCGTTCGTGATGAAGCACTTCTCTCCGCTGATCACGTAGTGGTCCCCGTCCCGCGTCGCTCGGGTCGCGAGGGCGCCGGCGTCACTGCCCCCGGCGGGTTCGGTGAGCCCGAACGAGGCGAGGTTGTACGAGGCGCAGAACGGCTTCAGAAAGCGCGTCTTCTGCTCCGGGGTCCCTCCCAGGAGGATCGGCTCCAGCGCGAGGCAGTTGGCGATGATGGAGGTCGTCATGCCGGCGCAGCCGTACGACAGCTCTTCGACGATGAGGCACTGGTCCAACAGCGAGAGCCCGCTCCCGCCGTACTCGGTCGGGACGTTGAGGTTCATCAGGCCCAGCTCCCACGCCTTGCGATAGATGTCCTCGGGGAACAGCGACTTCCGGTCGCACTCGGCGGCCCGGGGCGCCATCTCGGTGCGGGCGAACTTCCGGGCGAGGTCCCGCACGCTGGTCTGGTCGTCGGTCAGCGAGAAATCAGGCATCCCAGCACCGGTCGTGCGCGACCATCCGGATTCGCTATAACGTCTGTCCCCCATCGTCAGCCGAACCTCGTGAAGAACCGTCGCCGTCCGGCCCTCCGGGGTCGGGAGTTGACCGTCCGCGGCACCGCCCGCATCGATCTCGACCGGGAGGCGAGGACCGGGGTCCCCGAGATCATCCTCGCCGAAGGCAAGTCGCCGGAGGACGTCGTGCGGATCGCCACCGCCCTCTGGGGCCGGCAGCACGGCTCCGTGATCTCCCGCCTCGACGCGACCCACCGGCGAGCGCTCTCCCGGGCCCATCGGGCCGGCCTGCCCGTGACGTTCGCCGCCCGCGGACGCGTCGCGCGGGTCGGTCCGCCGGCTCGGGCGGGCCCCCCGACGGACATCGTCGCCGTACTGACGGCCGGCACCGCCGACCGTCCGATCGCCGAGGAGATCGTCGCCGTCCTGGACGCCTTGGGGGTCCGCACCCGGGTCGCCGACGACGTCGGGGTCGCCGGGCTGCACCGGCTGCTCCGCGCCCTCGAGCGGCTTCGACCGGCGGATCCGGCGGTGTACGTGGTCTGCGCCGGACGCGAGGGGGCGCTCCCGACCGTCGTCGCCGGCCTCGTCCCCGCCCCCGTCCTTGGGGTGCCCACCTCCTCGGGGTACGGCCGGGGAGGGCGGGGGGAGGCGGCGCTCTCGGCGATGCTGCAATCGTGCGCCCCGATCGCCGTCGTGAACATCGACGGGGGGGTCCCGGCGGCCCTCGTGGCCGCCCAGATCGTGCGCGCGGCCCACCGTCGACGGAACGTCGCCCCGGGCCCCAGGATCCGGAGAGTAGGGAAAGTTCGCGGCTCCCGAGGCTAGGCCACCAGCTTTTTGTGGCCCGGGGACCCTCGTCCGTCCGTGCCCCCACTGAGCCACCTCACGGAGGAGGACGAGGTCGCCGAGCGCGAGTCCCGGGACCGCCTGCGGGCCGCCGAGAGGCGCCGCCACGAACTGTTCGACCGCCGCGAGGCGGTGCTCGCCCAGGTCCACGCCATCTCCGACCAGCAGCGGGAGCTCGAGTCGACCCGCCGACCCGTGGAGATGCAGGCGGAGAGCTTCCAAGGCCAGTGGCGCGAGATCGGACACCTCCTCGCGGAGAAGAACGCCGCCCGCCAGGAGATCCGCGTCCAGCTGGACAAGGCGGCCGCCGCGTGGCGGGAGCGCCGGGCCGGTCCCCGGGAGCCCGAGTTCCGCTCCGTCGAGGCAATCGAACGAGAGGTCGCCCAGCTCGAACGGCGGCAGCAGACCCAGGTCCTCTCCTTGGCCGATGAGAACGCTATGATCGACCAGATGCGCGGCCTGCGCCGGGAGCGGGAGGAGGCGGTGAAGCGCAAGGCCCAGCGGGACGTGGCCCAGATGGACGCCCGCTCCGTGGCCGAGACGTTGGCGACCCTGCGCAAACAGTTCGAGGAGATCGGCGCCGAGATCGCCACGCTCCGCAAGCAGCGGGACCAGCTGCTCCAATCCACCCGGGCCGAGCTCCAGGCGACCGGTGGCGTCGTGGCGCAGATCCGCGCGAAGTCGAAGGCCCGGGCGGAGATGTTCCAGAAGATGCGAGATATCGGGGTCCAGCTCGGCGAGGTGGACCGCGAGATCGGAGAGCTCCTGCGTACCACCAAGTCCAAGCGCGACGAGGCCCGACGGACCGTGACGGAGTACAACCGCTCCGTGCGGACCGCCGTCGCCGGACCGGCCGCCTACGCGAACGCGGCCGAGGAGCGCCTAGCGCGTTTGATGAAGGAAGGTCGGGTCCGACTGACGGACTGACCGCGTGCGTCGGAGCGATCTAGGTCGTCGCGGCCAACGAGGCCGCGGGGGTGTGTATGTTGACCACGGTGACGATGAAGATCAGGGTCTGACCTTGGACCTCCTGATTGTAATTGGCGGTGTACGTCCCCGCCGCGACGTTCACGTTCGTGACGATGAACTTCCCACTGCTCTGGCTGGAGCACGGGCCGGTCCCCTCGAAATCATCCCCAACGATGTGGCCGGCGTCTGAGGCGGTCAGCTCGTTCTGGATGGTGATGGAGCCGACGCCCGCGGGGGCGCTCGTCACGTTGGTGACGACGACGGGCCAGCCGGCCGGGGCGGAGGTGTCCCCGACGGTCGCCAGGTTCTCGATCGCCACGTTCGTGGAGTTCGCGGCCAGGATCAGTACGGGCCAGCCGAAGTGGGGGTCGGTGATCTCGGCCCCGGTATTGGCGATCGTGCCGGGGAACGTCGAGCCGAACTGGGCCACGGTGAGAGAGGCGAAGACCGGGATCGTCTGGACGAGCGGCTCCGTCGTGACGCACGCCTCGTCGGTCGGGCCGTATCCGAGGTCGGCGGGGACGACGATGGAGTGGGTCTCATTCCCCATCAGTCCGACGAGCCCTTGCCAGAAACCCGTGACGACTCCGATGTACGACTGGTTGCCGACCGAATACCCCGAGCTCGGGGGGTTCGAACCGACGTAGACCGGGAGCGCCGAGTAGTTCGACTCCACGCCCCGGGGACTGTACTCCAAGCCCTTCGGCCACGCCGCCGGGTTGGTGGCGACGTTGTAGATCGACGTGTCGAAGACCTTCCCTTCCTCCGGCCCGCTCCCGAAGACGCCGATGTAGTTGACCGTCACATTGTCGCCGACCGCCACCACGAGGGGGGACGGCGGCGAGCTCGGCTTGTCGTGCAAGTAGAAGAACACCCCGATGCCGAGGGCGGCGAGCACGATGAGGATCGAGACGATCAGCGTGGGAATCCAAGAGGACGTGGGGGTCGGTGCCATCGCTCGTGTCACTCCGGAAGGGGGGTCAGCAAGTCGCCGGTCTCGTCATGGATATCGGTGAGACAGGTGGTCCTCATTCCCCCGGCCGCGCCTCGCTTCGCGCCATATAAAACATGCGGGGGGCGCGGGGGGTTCGCCTCCCCGAACCTCCGTCGGGGCTCCGGACTCCCGGAGGGTCACGCGCGCCGAAGTTTTCCCACGATCGGTTCTTCGATCGTGCCGTCCTCTTCCAGCCGGTTCACGATCTCCTCCACCCGCTCGGCTGGAAGGCCCCGGAGCTCCGCTCGTTGGGAGAGCTCCCGGAGATCGGCGTAGCCGTCGGATGCGCCCTCGGAGAGCTCGTCGACCAGGTCCAGCAGCGCGGAGCTCTGCGCGGCATCGAGCGGTGGTCGGTCCTTGGACGGTGTCGGGGACGCTCCCGGAGCCACCGGCGGTGGCGTCGGCCGGGGAGGAGGGGCCCGGACGACGGGCTTCGGAGGAGGGATCGTCGGGCCGATCTCCGGTTCCAGCCCCCGGAGGGCCCGTCCGATCATCTCCCGGAACCGCGGGGTGGGATCGTTCGGATAGCGGCGCACCGCCTGCTGCGCGGAGGCGGTCCAGGACGAGGAGAACGAGCCCGGCTCCTCGGGAGCTCGGGCCGAACGCCCCCCGTGGAGCCGGGCGATCCCCTCGAGGCGCTCCAACGTGCCGTCGATCGCCTCCGCCGTGACCGCCGTCGAGAGTGCCTGGGAAACGAACCGGATGTTCTCGGCCCTCAGGGAGACGTACGGCACCTCGTTCTTCCCCCGGTACAGGTGCGTCTTGCCCAGCACGATCGCCGTGCGGGACTCCTTCAGCTGCTGGAGCACCTGCAGCGCCTTCGGATGGTAGCTGCCCGCGGTGACGAACACGCTCGTGGTCGCATCCGTGAGGCGCGCTCGATAGAACGGCTGGGCGGGATCCTTCCCCACCGACTCTCCCGGCTCGAGCGCGCCGGCGACGAGGACGCGATTCATCCGGGCTCCGAGCGGAGAGAGAAGGTAGCCCGCGGCCCGCTCCCCCTCCGGGGGGATCTCATGGGTCGCGCTGGTGATCTCCTCGAGCAGCACGCGCCACGCGGGTTCGCGTTGGATCATGAACCCGCTCCGCGGGAGGCTCGTTGGCGCAGCGCCTTCGCGGCGACGGTCAGGTCGAGCTCCTGTTCGTGGACCTCGCGCGGATCCATGGAGAGGCCGTACTCGTCGCGGCGCACGGGACCTTCCAGTTCGAGACGGCGGCCGAACAGGGAATCGGCCAACTCCGCCTCGACGGCCGACGCGTCCGCTCGCGCGGCGAGGAGACGTCGATAGTCGTCCAAGGTGCGTCCGGTCAACCGCTCGATGATGGCCCGGTCGAGGTTCGCCGACAACGTCCCGGTCCCGTCGTCGATGACGGCGCGTGCCGAGAGATCGGGTTCCGGGGTGACCATCCCGTGGACGCGGCACGCTCCGGCGTCCGTCCGGCGATGACACGACGGGCAACGGGCGACAAGGCCGCTCGGAGGTTGCAACCCCACGACGCGGCCGATGATCCGGGTCCGCTCACTCCCGGAGCCTTCGGCGAGCCTCCCGAGTGGGACCCGCTCCATCGATCTCGTCGAGGGGGGAACGAGCTTCGCGTCCACGCGATCGACCTGGGCCCGCTCATCGAGGGTGAGGCGTCGCAGTCCGCGGAACGTCCCGACGTAGCCGCCGCCGATACGTACGGTCTCGCCGACCCGCAGGCGGAAATCTGTCCACGCCGTGAAAGCCAGGTCGTCGTTCGCGTCCTCGAGGATCCCTTCGAAGACGATCCGACGGTCCGCGCCGACCGTCACGGCCTTCTCGGAGATCTGCGCGATGCGCGCGAGGATCACGAACCCTTCTTGCCGGGTCTTGAGATCCGCCAACGGTCGGGGGCGCCGTTCCTCGTCCGTCAGCTCCGGAAGCTCCGACGGGCTCGCCGGCGCCGCCTTCGTCCGCCACCCGAGCGTCAGCTCGATCGCGCCGCGGAATTCGCGCACCTCGACCGGTGAGGCTCGCAGGACGCTGCCCCGATCCACGTCCTCCTTCGGAGGGTCCCACCAGGTGAATCGAACGGTCGCGGTGCCGTCGCTCACCAGGCCGCTCAACACCGGTCGCCGGCCGCCATCGGATTTGCGAACGACCTCTCGACGTTCTGCGGTGACGATCCGGGCAACGATCGCCACCGGGGCGCTGCCGGCGCGGAGGTCGCGCAGGCGCGTCTCCTGGGCGGGACCCGCCGGCGTGCTCATGGAAGGGTGCGGACATCGGTCCGGGATTAAAGGAGTCGGTCGCAGCCGAGAGCTGGACGGCTCGCTCGAGCTCCGTGGGGCCCGTTACGGGGGCGACGTCGCGGGAGGGGCGGACGCCGTCGCGGCCGGGGGGAGATAGTACCGGTTCTGAACGAGGTCCATCGGATAGCTTGCCCGCAACCCTTTGTCGTGGTACGCGAGCGTGTACCCGAACCCCTGCAGGAACTGGTCCACCTCGCCCGCGAGCTTGATCGTGTGGCATTGGATCGCGAGACGCGGTCGCGAGGTCGACAGGGTCCGGCGCGCCCCCTTCAGAACGTCGAGCTCGGCCCCCTCGACGTTGATCTTCAGAAAATCGATCCGGGCGAGGGGCAGGTCGTCCACCGGGATCAGGTCGACCTGCTTCACGTCCGTCTGGGAGAGGACCGACATCGCCCCGAAGCCGGCATCGCCGAGGGTCAGCTTGCCGCGCTCGGCCCCGAGCGCCGCCTCCACCAGTCGCGCCCGCGAGTGGTTCGCCTCGATGAACTCCCGGGCTCGCTGGGCGGCGACCGCGCCGGGCTCAAGCGCGTAGACCTCGGTGACGTCGGGGCGCCGCGAGTTCAGGACGGCGTACTCGCCGAACCCGGCCCCGGCGTCCACGACCTGACCGGACGGGTCGAAGCCGGGCGCATCGTATGGACCACAACACATCACGGGATAGATCTCGGCGACTTCCTTGTATGTCCAGGCCGCCGGCAGCTGGAGACCCAGCTCCGCCGCCTTCGCCCGGACCTTCTGGGCCCGACGCTGGAGGCAACGGTCGTGGTGCGCAAGCCGCCCCTTGTGCGTGAGCACTTCCCAAGGATAAGGCGGAAGTTCGCGGATCTTCCGGAGGAATAGGAGCACGTCGCCAAAGTCGTGCTTGGAATCGGTCATCGATGGTCTGGGACAGGGACGAGAATCCTGTCCCGCGCGCACCCGGAGCCCGATATTAAACGGTCGCGGAACGAACGGGCACGCGCCCGGAGCCGGACGGGGCGTCGAATTCTCGGGGACAACCCTTTTGCGGGCCGGGCGTGCTCGGACTCCGCATGGGCGCGCGGTTCATCGACCGGGTGGACAAGATCCTCGAACGGCACCGGTCGCTCCTCTGCGTCGGCCTCGACCCCGATCCGGAGCGGCTCCCGACCTCGATGAAGAAGAGCGCTCCGGCCAAGGCGGTCGGCAAGTTCCTCGAAGGGATCATCGCCGCGACCGCCCCGTGCGCCGCGGCGTACAAGATGCAGCTCGCCCACTACCTCCGGTACGGCCCGGACGGGATCGCGCTGCTCCGCCAGCTCAACCGGCGGATCGGTTCCACCCACCTGCGCATCCTCGACCTGAAAGCGAATGACATCGAGAACACGATGCGCATGTACCATCAGGCGGCGTTCCACGAGCTCGGGTTCGACGCCGTGACCGTCACACCCTGGCTTGGGTGGGACACGCTCGCCCCGTTCATCGAGGACGAGAAGCATGGCTTCTTCATCATCGCCCACTCCTCCAATCCCGGAGCCCCAGACTTCCAGGAGATCCCGACGCCCCGCGGCCCGTTGTGGCACGCGGTGGTGGCCGAGGCGAAGGAGTTCTCGGACCGGCACGGGAACGCGGGGGTGGTCATCGGTGCGACCTTCGCCGACGCGGTGAAGGCGGCGCGTCAGACCCTCGGAGACACCGTGCCGATCCTCGTGCCGGGCGTCGGGGTCCAGGGCGGCGATCTCGCGACCTCGGTGCGGGATGGGATCGACTCCAACGGACGCGCTCTCTTGATCAACGCCTCGCGGTCCATCGTCTACGCCTCCTCCGGCAAGGACTGGAAGGCCGCCGCGGGGAAGGAGGCGGCTCGTCTTCGGATCGAGATCAATCAGCGGCGATCAGAGCTCGGTAGACGCTGACCAGACGCTCCACGATCCGCGCGACATCGAACCGCTCCTCGGCCCGGAGCCGGGCGGCGATCCCCATCCGACGCCGACGCTCGGGATCCTCGAGCAGCTCCATGATCTTCGCCTCGAGGTCCGATTCGATCATCGGCTCGGCGAGCAGCCCTTCGACCCCCGGTTGGATGACCTCGCGAACCCCGGGCATGTCCGCCACGACGACGGGGAGACCGGAGGCGAGCGCCTCGGCCACGGCCAGGCCGAACCCCTCGAGGCGGTTGTGGGACGGGAACACGAACAGGTCCGCGGCCCGGAGGTACCGGGGCAGTTCATCGTCGTCGACCGAACTGCAGAAGTGGGTACGAGGGGCCACCCCCAGCCGGGTGGCGAGCGCCTGCAAGTGCTCCCGGTCCGGGCCTCGTCCGATGACGATCAGCGAGACATCCGGCGGCAGTTTGGCGAGGACGCGGAGCAGGGCGTCGAGCCCCTTGTGGGGGACGAGGCGGCCGGTGAAGGCCAGTACGCGGCGTCCCTCCAGGCCCAGCCGACGCCGGATGTCCTCCCCGGAGACGTCCGGCCGGAACCGCGTCAGGTCGACCGACGACGGGATCACCTCCACCCGCCGACCCCGCAACGCCCGGGAGGTGCGGGCGTAGCTCTCCGTGTGCACGATGATGCGACCGACGCCATCGAGCGTCGCGGGCAGGAGCGTCCGTCGATAGATCCCGGTGATCGCGGAGCCGATCGGCGTCGCCAGGTACAGGTCGCAGTGGTATGTGAGGCACGACGGGAAGTGACGTCGGCGTACGGAGCGGGCGCCGACGTACGCCGTCAAGGGCGGGGGAAAGTGCAGGTGAGCGACATCTCCCCCGACACGTCGCAGCGTCGCGTCGAGCTCCCGGGGGATCGGGGTGTTGAACCAGACGCCGAGGCACGGCGCCCGGACGATCCGGTACCCCTCGAACGGCTCCTCGGCGGGGAGATCGGGCCGGTGCCGCGCCGTGACGACCGTGACCTCGTGGCCCTGCCGCACCATCTCCCGGGAGAGGGCCCGGACGTGCGACTCCACCCCCCCTTCATGGGGGTGGAAGAACGGCGCGACCTGAACGATCCGCACCCGACTATCCCGGCGCCGTCAGCTGCTCTGGGCGCCCCGGGCCGACTCGCGCGTTTGGAGCATCTCCGCCGGGGGGATGCGTACGATGTCGAGCCCCTTCATCGCGTCGCCGAGGCCGGACGAGATCCGGGCCAGGAGGTCGGCGTCGTCGTAGTGCAACGAGGCTTCCACGACCGCCCGGGCCATCTTCACCGGCCGTTCGGACTTGAAGATCCCACTGCCGACGAACACGCCGTCGACGCCGAGCTGCCGGCAGAGCGCGGCGTCGGCCGGGGTGGCGATCCCCCCCGCCGCGAAGTTGATGACGGGCAGTCGTCCGAGGGTCCGGGTCTCGGTCACGAGCGCCTCGGGGACGCGCTCGGCCTTCGCCCACGCCGTGATCTGCCTCTTCGTCATCTTCTGGACGGCTTCGATGTCCCAGCGCATCTGGCGGATGTGCCGGACCGCTTCGACGACGTTGCCGGTCCCGGCCTCGCCCTTGGTGCGGATCATCGCGGCCCCCTCGTCGATCCGGCGGAGCGCCTCGCCGAGATTTCTGGCGCCGCAGACGAACGGGATCGTGAACCCCTTCTTCGCGACGTGCAAGAACGGGTCCGCGGGGGTCAGTACCTCGGACTCGTCGATCATGTCGACCCCGAGGGCCTGGAGCACCTGCGCCTCGACGGTGTGGCCGATCCGGCACTTCGCCATGACCGGAATGGAGACGCGTTCGCGGATCTCCCGGATCTTCTGCGGATCGGCCATCCGGGCGACGCCGCCGGCGATCCGGATGTCCGAGGGGACCCGCTCGAGCGCCATCACCGCGACCGCCCCCGCCTCCTCGGCCGTCGACGCCTGGTCCGCGTTGACGACGTCCATGATGACGCCGCCCTGCTGCATGCGGGCAAACCCCCGCTTGAGAAGCTCGGTCCCGAAGCGCAGGTGAGCTGCCGATTCGACCATGGGCCACCGAAGGCGCGACCGAGCGTATAAGCGGCGCTGGGCGACAAAGAATAAGTGCCCGCCTAGGTGTGCCGCGGCATGGCTGGGGGAGCTGTGCAGCGGCTGAGAGGACAAGCAACGCTTGTCGACCCCTTGAACCTGATCGGGGCAATCCCCGCGAAGGGAACGCGATGGTCGCTGTAGGGGCTCCGCCGGCCGAGAGGCCGACGGATGGAATCTAGCGCGACCGACGAATTCTCGGGAACCCGAACGCGACGCCGCCCCGGGCGGTTGTGGCGCCTCACCAGCGTGATCGCTCTCGCGGCCGTGGTCGCTCTCGCCGGGTTCGGGGTCTACACGTACCTCGCGACCCACACGGGCCAGACGACGATCGTGGTCTACACCTACGACTCCCTGTTCGGCGGAGGTTGCGGGGAGAACGGCTCGGCTGCGGTGTTGGCGCCGTTCGAGAAGCAGTTCAACGTCCAGTTCGATCTCGAGTGTCCGGTGGGGACTCTCGCGAGCACCTTGATCGCACAGAAGAACGCGCCGGCCGCCGACCTGGTGATCGGCCTGGACGAGATCACGGGGCCCCAGGCCGATGCGGCGGGGGTGCTGCAGCCGTACGTCTCGCCGGAGCTCGCCGACGTCTCCCCCTCGCTCGTCAACTCCATCAGCCCCGACCACTCCGTCACGCCGTACGAGTGGGGGTACCTCGGGCTCGACTACTGCCCCGCGTTCGACCAAGCGACCGACGGGGCGATCGCGACGAGCTCCTTCCCATCGCTCGTGGCGAACTCGACGTGGGCCCACAACCTGATCCTCGAGGACCCGACCGTCGACATCGTCGGCGAGGAGTATCTGCTCTCGGAGATCGCGTTCTACCAGTCGGTGCTCCACCAGAGCTGGACGCCGTGGTGGAGCTCGGTCCACGACGATGGCGCGACGGTCGCCGACAGCTGGGACACCGCGTTCGACGAATTCACCTGCGCGGCCGGCACGCCCCAGCTCGTCTCGAGCTTCCTGACCGACCCCGCGTACGCCGACTACTATGGGACCCCGGGCGCGTACAACAGCACGGTCTCCCATTGGAACGGGACCCAGTACGGCTGGCAGACGATCTACGGCGTGGGGATCGTCCGCGGCTCCACCCATGTCGCCCTCGATGAGGCGTTCATCAACTGGATGCTCCAGGGCCAGGTCCAGTCGTTCATTCCCACGAGCGAGTGGGAGTACCCGGCGAACACCACGATCACGCTCCCGCCGTCGTACGCCTTCGCCCCCAACCCGGCGTCGGTGACGCCGCTGAACCCGGCGATCCCCCCGAGCTCCATCGCGGCGAAC
>JAKIVR010000039.1 GCA_022750455.1 Thermoplasmata archaeon
CCGTGAACGCCTCCGTGAATTGGACCTCGATGGGCGGGGAGTTCGACTCGTGGCTGTTCCTCGGCTCATATGGGGCCAGCGCTCCCTTGGCGGGGTCCGCTCCGTACGCGCTGATCAGCACGGTGACGAGCACCTTTGATGCCCCGGGGTTCGGGACCCAAGAGCCGGTCGAAATCCCGCTCCTCGTCGCGGACGCTCCGCCCTCCATCGACCTGACCGTGACGGTCAGTTCCCCGGTAAACTCGACGTCCACCGGAGTCGTCACGGTCACGGCGACGAATGCCACGGACGCCCCGGTCGCCAACTACTCGGTCACCCTCACCGTCCAGAACGCGGAGGGGGCGAACCGCGGTACGTTGTCGAACGCAACGGGTACCCAGGTGGAAGCCTACACCCCGAACTCCCTGTTCGGATACGGGTCGACCGGAAGTAGTTTCATTCCGGGATTGACCCTGTTGACCGGAAGTAATGGACAGGCGAGCGCCACCTTCTCGCCCGGGCTCTATCTCCCCAACGCGGGGACGGGCGGCGCGCTGGTGTTCACCCCCGAACCGTACACGGACCCCTACCTGGTTCCGTTCGACTTCTTCCAGCTCGCCGTCTGGGGAGGCAATACGTCGAACGTCGCCGCGGCGGTCATCACGTCGAACGGAACTTCGACGCCGGCTTCCACGACGTCCGTCGTCACCGCCTTCTTGGCGGGCTCGGGCGCGGTCGGAGGGGTGACGCTGCTGACGGGCGACGCCACCTACCCGCTCTACGTGAACAGCACGCTGAACACGCAGTGGGGACCCTCGGTGGGCGCGGTGACCGTGAACCTGACCACCTCGTTCGGCACGACGGGGAGCCCGTCGGGAACGACGAACTCCGCAGGGAGCTTTGCCACCACGTATGCGGCTCCGAACGTCACCGTGCTCACGCTCGTCATGCTGCAGATCGCCGGTTCGGGCATGCCCACGGTCACCCAGAGATTCTACATCGAGCCGGCGAGCGCGGCGAGCTCCAACAAGACGACCCCGGGGACCGGGACCGCGGGACCCAGCACCACCGACTGGACCGACGTCTACGCGTTGGCGGCCGTGGCGGCGATCTTGGCGATCCTGGCGGCCGTGTTCGCGGTCATGTGGATGAGCGGGGGCAAGGGAAAGCAGCCACCCAAGTGGAAGGACCCCGAGGACAAGCCATCCTCCTCCAGCTCGACCTCCTCAACTGACACGTCGAGCAGCGCGGAAGGGACGTCCGACTCCGCAGGAACGACCCCACCCGTCCGGTAGGCGGGTCGGAGGATGGGGAGGGGCGGGCCACAGTCGAGGGCCCGCTCCAAGAGGGAAGGGAAGGGTCCCGCCCCCCGACGGTCGGGGGGCGGTCCTCAGGAGGATTCGGTCGAGCCGTGAACCCGTACCTGATCGCCCGCAAGATCGTCCAGACGATCTCGCTCGTCCTTCTCATGGCGGTCGTGCTGTACGTGATCTTCCGGCTGATGCCGGGGAACCCCGCGCAGCTGTTCCTGGTCAGCGCCCGTCACGTCGGGAACGCCCAAGAGCTCCAATCGCTGGAGATCGAGCTGGGACTCCAGGGAGGGAAGTGGAACTTCCACAACTTCCTGGTGTACATGTACGACATCCTCACCTTCAACTTCGGGTATGACTACTACCGGGAAGCCACCGTCTGGTTCCTGATCGAGCAGGCGCTCCCCTACACCCTCGCGCTGCTCGGCACCGCGACGGTGCTCTCGTACGTCCTCGGACTACCGCTCGGGGTGATCACGACCTGGTTCCGAGGGAAGACCACCGAGGGCGCGTTGGTGACCAGTGGTCTCGTTCTCAGTTCGATCCCGTACTTCATTCTGGCCATCATTCTCTTCCTCTATTTCGTGGTCAAGCTCCATATTGCCCCGGTCACCGGGGAGTTCCCGGTCGGGGATCTCACCACGGTCGGCTGGGGGAATTTCGTGACGGTGACGACTGATCTCGCGTTACCTCTGGCGACGTTGCTCGTCATCGGCGCCGCTTCGAACTTACTGACGATGCGCGCGGCGATGGTCTCTGTCCTGGGGCAGGACTTCATCGTGACGGCCCGGGCGAAGGGAGCGTCCGAGGGGTCGATCATGTTCCATCATGCGGCCCGGAACGCGATGATCCCGGTCTCGACGCAGATGGCCCTCAACTTCGCCCTCATCGTCTCGGGCGCGATCATCACCGAGATCATCTTCTCGATCCCCGGATTGGGACTATTGACGTACAACGCCATCTTGGACTTGGATTATCCCCTCGCCGAAGGCGCGTTTTTCGTCATCTCGCTGGTGACGATCTTCGCCTACGCGGGCATTGACTTCATTCACGCCTGGCTCGACCCACGGATCCAGATCTAGGGGAGACGAGAGTACGGTGGCGAGTACGGAAGGGTCCGCTGCGGAATACCGGACGTACCGGGAGAAACGACTGCGGGACCGGGTGCGCCGCTGGAGGAAGATGTGGCGGATCTACTACGGTTCCCGCTATGGAAAGATCGGATTCTGGCTGTTGATCGGGTTCGCAGTGATGACGTTGCTGTCCCCGATCCTGACGTTCCATGACCCGTACACGTTCATCGCGCCGCGGGAGGACTCGTGGTCCGCGACCCAAGAGCTAGGTGCCCAGCTGCCGTACTCAGCCGTAGTGAACGGGATGCCGTTAGAGCCCACGGCGGTCCCTATCACGTCGGCGGGTAGTTACGTCGTCTACACTACGACCGCGGATGGGAATGTGTCGGCGGTGGGGCTCGGGGCCACTCCCTCCACGGCTGCCGGCGAGATCTTCCACGTCTTCTCCCCGAATTGGGCCGCGGGGAGCACGGTGTTTGCCGCTTCTGTGTTCGCGCTGGCGAACTACACCACGTTCCAGAGCGCCTTTTCCTTCGACTACTCGGAGTACCTTCTGGAAGGGGCCACCCATGCCAATTCGAGCACCATTGATTTCGCTCCGATCCACTGGAGCGGACCTCAAGGACCCGGCGACGGATCGCCGTCCGCGTACGATGCGGAGACCCTCACCATTCCCGGAACCCTGGTCGCGCCTCCCGTCTCCAGCTCGACCGCCACCAGCATCATCCCGTCGTGGGGACCGTTCGCGCAGTCGTCCGCGTACACCAGTGGGGGACTGAAGGCGGCGTACGTCTACACAGTGACCCGGTCGGCTTCCGGCTTCAACCTCTCCGAGTTTTACGCGATGCCGCTGCAGTGGGTGTGGTCCGTCCACCTGACCGGAACTGCGGTCCCAGAGGCCCCCCAGTACCTCGGGAGCTACTACGCCCCGCCGGCGGGCACCGAGGACACCGCGGTCCTAGTGGCCCAGGGCAGCACGCTCAGCTCGTACAATCCGGGCAATGGGAAACTCCGCTGGGCCGAGAACCTCTCCGCCCCCATCCTGCCGGACGTAGGAATCGTCGTCCCGTTCCTGGATCAGGACTCTTTCAGCGCCGCCGACGTGCTCTTCCTCGGGCTCGCCGGGAGTCCCGGAAGCGTCGTCGACGCGAATCTGACTTCCGGGGCGATTACGACGGTCACTACCGTTCCCGGCGGGGTGGATGGAGTCGCCACCAGCGGGGACGCCGGGTACCCGACCTACGTCTGCGTGGTGAGCCCCACGACCGTCTACATGCTCAACGGACCGAAGGCCGTCGCGAATTCCGCGGACGGGCTCGGGCTTCCTCAAGGGTCTGGGACGTACGAGACCGACCCGCTGTACGACCAGAACTCGAATCTGATGATCGTCTCGACGTCGACGGGGCTCTCCATCGCCATCAACGCGGCCCTGGGGACCGATCCGATCCAGTGGAAGCTCGCCCCGAATCCGTTGCCGTCGGCGATCTCGCCCCCGCTACTGGTCTACAACGCTCTGAAGGGCGGCTTGGCCGTGGCGTTCGTGACCAGCGGATCGATCCTGGACCTCTACTCCACCGTCGGGACCGATGATAATCCGCTGCCTCCCGAGTTCCACACCCCATCCGGGAACATCTACGTCTTCGGTACCAACTCTGCCGGCAACGATGTGTGGAGCCAGTTCGTCGCCAGCTTCGTCTGGGACTGGGAGATCGGACTTGCCGTCGCTGCGGGCATCATCCTCGTCTCGGTGCTCGTCGCCATGTTCATCGGATATGTGGGGAACTGGGCCGCCGCCGTCGTGGAGACGCTCACCCTCGTGCTGTTCCTCTTGCCGGGTCTCGCGTTGCTGATCGTCGTCGCTTCGATCGTCGGGGCGAGCTTTGTGAACACGTTACTCGTATTGACGTTCGTGAGCTGGCCGTTCACCGCGATCACCCTGATCGGGGTGGTGCGCCAGATCAAATCGAGGACATTCATCGAGGCCGCCCGTGTCTCGGGAGCGAGCACGGTCCAGATCCTGCGTCGGCATATGCTCCCGAACATGACCCCACTGCTCGCGTACTTCACGGCGCTCTCGATCGGGGGCGCGGCCACCGCGTTCTCCACGCTCCAGTTCCTCGGGATCGCCCAGTTGACGATCCCGACGTGGGGCGGGATGCTCCAGCCGATGCTCGACAACTTCTACTTCGCGCTCGAGGCGCCGTGGTGGATCTGGCCCCCCACTATCGCTCTCACGATGTTCGTCTTTGCGTTCGTCTTCGTCTCCCGGGGGATGGATGAGGTCGTCAATCCGCGGTTGAGGGCGCGGTGACCGTGGCCGTCGATATCCCCGAGGTGAGCCGCGTCCCGCTCCCCTCTCGGGCCCGGCCGTCGGCTCCGTCGGCCGAGAAGGTGCTGGAGATCCGATCGCTCTCCGTCCAGTTCGGCACGGAGGATGGGACCGTCCTCGCGGTGGACCGGATCTCCTTTGACCTCCACGCTCGGGAGACTCTCGGGATCCTCGGGGAGAGCGGCTCGGGCAAGACCACTCTGTCGCTGGCCTTGATGACCCTCTTGCCGGAGAATGCGCACGTCGAAGGGCAGGCGCTGTTCTCGGGAGAAGTGATCGCCGACGCCCAGATCTCGGGGGGCGCCATTCGCAAGCTCAAACGTCGGGAGCGAAAGGGGCTCTCCCAGAAGCTCTCGAGGATCCGCTGGCGCGGAATCTCGATGGTGTTCCAGGGCTCCCAGAACGCGTTCAATCCGGTGTACACGATCGAGAAGCAGATCGCCGAGGTGTTCCAGATCCACACCGACCTGCCCAAACAGGAGATCCACGACCGGGTAGTACGAGCGGTCCAACGGGCGGGTTTGGACCCGGCCGTCCTGAAGGCGTACCCGCACGAGTTGAGTGGAGGCATGAAGCAGCGGGCCGTGATCGCCATGGCGCTCGCATTGACCCCCAAACTGGTGATCGCCGACGAGCCGACTACGGGGTTGGACGTCGTCACCCAGGCGCGCTTGATCGCGGAGCTCAAGGAGCTTCGGCAGACCCGGATCCAGTCGATGATCGTGATCTCCCACGACATCGGGGTGATCGCCCAGCTCGCGGACCGGGTGGCGGTGATGTACGCTGGCCGGATCATGGAGTTGGCGTCCGTCGATGAGATCTATTCGCGCCCCGCGAATCCGTATACGAAGGCGTTGATCGAAAGCTATCCGTCGATCGCCCGGGCGCGTACCGGGATCCAGGGGATCCCTGGCACCCCACCGGACATGATCCATCCCCCGACGGGCTGCCCGTTCGCCCCCCGCTGCTCGTACGTGGAGGAGCGATGTCGGCGGGAGGACCCGATCCCCCAGGAGATCTCGCCGGGGCACTGGAGCGCGTGCCACTTCGCCCTCGATATCCAAGCCGGCCGTCGCGCTCCCACCGTCCCGCCCCCGGAGGCATTGCCTCCCGTGACGATGCCGGACGGGTTGTTGGACCGCCCGCTCTTGGTGGAGACCAAGGATCTGACGAAGTTCTTCGACCTGCGCGCATCCGCCGGCGGCTCCCTGTTCAGTCGCCCGGGGAGCAGCCGGGTGGTCCATGCTGTCGAGGGCGTCAACCTGGACATCCATCCGTCCGAGATCGTGGGGATCGTCGGGGAGAGCGGCTCCGGGAAGACGACCCTGGGCCGGACGTTGCTCCGGACGATCGACGCCACGGGAGGCGAGATCCGGTTCCGATTCCGGGAAGAGGGGAAGGAGAGCGGCGGCGAAGTGGTGGACATCGTCCCGCTGAAGTCGTCGGGCCGACAGCTGCGAGAGTTCCGCCGTCGAAGTCAGATGATCTTCCAAGACCCGTACGACTCGTTGGACCCGAACCAGATCATCTACGACATTGTGGAAGAGCCGTTGATCGGGCATCACATGGCCGCCAACCCGGACGTCACGCTGAGCCGGATCCAGGAGGCGCTGCGCAGCGTCCGGCTCACGCCTCCGGAGAACTATCTCGACCGGTACCCCCACGAGCTCTCCGGAGGGGAACGGCAGCGGGTCGCCGCCGCGCGGGCCCTCGTGTTGAAGCCCGACCTGTTGATCGCCGACGAACCGATCTCCATGCTCGACGTCTCGCTGCGGGCGGGGTTCCTCAACCTCCTGCGGCAGATGCGGGTCGAGCTCGGCACCACCATCGTCTATGTGACCCACGACATCGCGTCGGCCCGGTATGTCGCGGACCGGATCCTGGTGATGTATCTTGGCGTCGGGATCGAGTTTGGCCCGAGCGAGGAGCTGATCCGGGAGCCGTTACACCCCTACACGAAGGCGCTGATCCAGGCCGTCCCGCTCCCGAGCCCGACGTGGAACCCGGGAAACTTGGAGATCATGGGGGAGATCGGCAACGCGATCAACGTCTCCAAAGGGTGCCGGTTCTCCCGGCGCTGCCCCTACCGGCAGTCCCAATGTGAGGACGTTCCTCCGCCCCGGAAGGCGCACGGAGCCCATTGGTACCTCTGCCACTTCACCCAGGAGGAGCTGCTGGCGATCCGGCAGAAGGGCGGGTTCATGATTCCGCCCGCGTCCTCGGGCTTCGCTGCGCCCCCGTAACGACACAGGATCCGCATGGACCGGTCGACCCCCCTCTCGTACGATGACCAACTCAAGGAGGACCGGCAGCGGCTCCTTCGGGCACGATGGCGGTTCACGCTCCTTCCGCTCAAGGGGCTGGCCGGACTGCTGGCGCTCTCCCTCCCTGTCGCGCTTCTCGGCTGGTCCCAGTACAGCAACATTGTGCCGTTGTTCCTCTTCTTCGGAGCGATCGTGGTGCTGTTCGCTGGGGCATGGTACGATTTCGGGGCCAAGGGGTACGTCCGCGACCTCATCCACACCCATCAACCGATCACCGGCGAGGACCTCGATCGGATCCACCGGGAGCAGTTCATCCTGACCTTGTGCTACGGCGGGGTGGCGGGCCTGTACATTCTGATCGCCCTCGGGATCGCGCTCGCGTAGCGGCGCGCGCGGAACCGTACGCCGCGGAATTCTGACGGGGCGAGACGCGGTGAGCCCGTCGGAAATACGAGACGGCTTGATTACGCCGGATCGCACCAGATCGGGGACGGAGCGTCCGTCGAGCGTTCCATCGAATCGGACGCGCGAGCCTCCAGTCGACCGAGCACCACGGGAGCCAGCTTGGTCGCGGAGAACGCCTCGAAGCCCGCCAAGTTCAGCGGTTCTTGGGCTTGCACGCGGGGAACTCCCAACTGGACGATGGCCAACGTCCCGTCGTCCCCTTCATGGGATTGGAACTCGGCCCGGTACGAATGATCGTCCGACGCGAACACCCGGTTGAGCTCCGCACGCAGCTCCCGGGCCGCGTCCAAAGGCACACCCTTCACGATGAGAGCGACGGGAAAGGAGACTGCAACCTCTGCCGCGGCGGAACCGCGAACGGTCGACGTAGTGTTCATAGGAACTCAGGAGGTTCGACACGTATGTATGCTCCGATGGAAGATGCCAACCGAGCGTCTTGACGCGAATTTGGCGCCGTCGCGTGCTGTCACCTGTCAGGGGTCGATTCTTTCCGAGATCGTCGTCGGTACCGACGAGGTACGGTGCTCCTGTTCGGCCAACGGGATCAGCGGTCGAAGGCGCAAACGTCGCACGGTTTGGAGCTCCGGCACGCCTCCGGAGCCCCGATTCGGCGTACTTCCCGGCTCCCACCGGAGGAGTCGCTACGACCCGATCGGGCTACCCGAACCGACCACTCACGTAGTTCTCGGTCAACTTCTCCCGCGCGTTTTCGAACACTTTGGCGGTCTCGTCGAACTCAACGAGCTTGCCGAGATAGAAGAAGGCCGTGTGGTCCGACACTCGCCGGGCCTGAGCGAGGTTGTGAGTGACGATGACCACGGTGTACTCCGAGCGCAACGTCGCGATGAGCCCCTCGATCCGGTTGGTGGCGATCGGATCGAGCGCCGAGCACGGCTCGTCCATCAGCAGTACTTCCGGACGGACGGCGAGGGCGCGCGCGATGCACAGCCGTTGCTGCTGTCCGCCGGAGAGGCTCGTTCCCGGCGCGTCAACGTTCTCCTGGACCTCCTCCCATAACCCGGCCCGTTGCAGGGCGTCCACGACCCCCTCGTCGAGTTCGTCACGTCGGTGGACCCCGAGGAGACGAAGGCCTGCGGCCACGTTCTCGTAGATCGACATGTTCGGGAACGGCGTCGCCTTCTGGAAGACCATCCCAACTCGGAACCGGACGGTGACGACGTCCTTCTTGTAGAGGTCCTCCCCATCGAGCAGGATCGCTCCCGAGCTTCGGGATCGGGGCGTCTCCTCGTGCAGCCGGTTGAGGCAGCGCAGGAACGTGGACTTGCCGCAGCCGGACGGGCCGATGATCGCGGTCACCGCCCCTTCGGGGATGTCCAAGGAGACCTCGTACAGGACCTGTCGCGAGCCGTACCAGGCGTCGAGCGACTTCACCTCCATCTTCGGGGCCATGGTCACTCTCCGTCCAGCCCGGCCCCCGTCGATCGGGTGGCGAGCCGGGCCCCTAGGCTGATCACCAACATGAGGAGGAGGAGGACGAGCGCCGCGCCCCAGGCGTCCTCCTGGAGGTTCGAGTAGCTCGACGAGAAGTTGTTGAAGATGAACGGGGTGATCGCCGCGGTCGGTCGATCCAAGCCTTGGAACCAGAAGTTGCTCCCTCCCGCGGTCGCGATCAAGGCGGCCGTGTCCCCGGCCGCGCGAGAGAGCGCGAGCAGGATGCCGGTCACCACCGCTCGGCGCGCGGAACCAAGGACGACCCGGAGGCTCACGCGGTGTCGGGGGAAGCCTAGGGCGAGGGCGGCCTCCCTCACGCCGTTCGGGACGCTCTTCAGCGACTCCTCGGTCGCCCGGGTCACGATCGGGAGCATCAGCACACCGAGCGCCAATCCTCCCGAGAGGGCGCTAGTCGCCGAGTTGTGGTCGAACTGGAGGAAGAGGACGAAGACGAATACGCCGACGAGGATGGTGGGCACGCCGGTCATCACGTCGGCGAGGAAGCTCGCGCTGCGGGCGAGAGGGTGGCGGGAACGCCGGCCGTACTCCGACAGATAGATGCCGGCGAATAAGCCGACGGGGACGGCGAACAGAGCGGCGACGCCGAGGAGGATCAATGTCCCCTCGATTGCCGGTCCGATGCCTCCCAACGAGCACGTCCGGCCGGGTCCCGGGTTGCATTCGAGGGGCGGCTCCGACGTGTAGAACGACGCGGTGGAGACAGCCCCGCCTCCGTGCTCCACGGCGGTAATGATCACGCTCGTCAGCGGGAGGAGAGCGACGACCACGCAGGCCACCGTGAGGCCGACCATGACCCATTGGACCGTGCGGCGGCGAACGATCCGCGCGGCGGCGGCGGCGTGGACCCGTTCCCTCCACGGTTCGGGGGCCGTCGAGGACCGGGCCCCGAGCGGTCGTCGGGACCGTCGGGCGAGGGCCCACGGGCTCCGCAGGCGCCACCGCGAACGCGACGGATCGCTCCGGCCGTTCTCACCCATCCGCCAGATCAGGAGCCGGGCGATCACGTTCACCGCCAGAGTGATCGCGAACAGGATCACTCCGAGCTCGACGAGGGCGTCGAGTCCGATCCCCGGACCGACCTCGCCGAAATTGTTGCCGATCTGGCTGGCGAGGGTCTGCCCGGGCGAGAGGAGCGAGGTGGGAATCTGGAAGATGTTGCCGATGACCATCGTCACGGCAATGGTCTCGCCGAGCGCTCGGCCAAGCCCGAGGATGATCCCACCCACGATGCCCGAACGGGCCTGACCCAGTGCGACCATCCGGGTCGCCTCCCACCGGGTCGCTCCGAGGCTGAGAGCCGACTCGCGTTGGATCCTCGGAACGGCGCGCAACGCCTCCCGGGAGACGGCCGCGATCGTGGGGAGGATCATCACGGCGAGCACGATCGTCGCGGTCAGGATGTCGAGACCCAAGGCGGGTCCCGAGAACGGCCCCACGCCGCCGGTGACCGAGGCGAGCGCCGGTTCGACCGTCCCCCGCATCCACGGTACGACGACGATGAACGCCCAGAATCCGAGGACGACCGATGGGATCGCAGCGGTGAGGTCCACGACGTACGAGAGCGGCTCCCGGAGGCGCGGGGGGGCGATGTCGGAGAGGAAGATCGCTACGCCGAGGGCGATCGGGACCGCGAGCAACAAGGCGAGCCCGCTCGTCAGCAGGGTGCCGACGATGGCGGGCAGTGCCCCGTAGATGTTGTGGACGCCATCCCAGACGTCGCCGGTCAGGAACCCGAAGCCGTATCGCACGATGGCGGGCCAAGCGCCCGAGAGGAGGACGGCGAGGAACGTGCCGACCAGGAGCAGGATGCCGGCTGCGAACGCCGCCGTCGCGGCGTGGAAGATCCGGTCCAGCCCCCGAAGGAGCCGGACTCGGGGCGCGTTCTTCGCCTCGGTGGATCCTCGCGCCGCGTTCACGACCTACGGAGCGGGTCCTGGGGCCACCCCTTCAACTGCACGATGGGATGGCCGCCCCATTAAAACTCATCGATTGAACTCCCTTCTGGTCGACGGCGACCAGCGACGTGGGGAGCGGGACGTAGTTGAGCGGGGCCGCCGCGGACTGACCATCCGCGAAGATCCAGGTCAGCCACTGGCTCACCACTTCGGTCTTGTCCAGACTGGGCGTGAATCCGAGGTTCCCGTTCTGCACGACATACATGTACGCGAACGTGGCGAGAGGATAGTCGCCAATGCCTCCGGCGTTCACCATGCTGACCGAGCTCCAGTTGCCCGTGGAGTTGGGGAACGTCGTCGCGGTCGCCTTGTCGGCGATCGCGGACGCGGTGTTCGTGGCGTTCGGGAGGACATAGGTGCCGCTCGGGTTCAAGATCGCCGCGTACGACGCGGGGGTGGTGGCCGCCAGCACGCCCGAGAGGGAGGTGTAGCCGATCGTATTGGCGGTCGTCGTGACCTCCGTCAAGAGCGCGGAGTCTCCCTTGATCGCGACCTGCTCCGGGGCCGAAGGGAAGCTCACGAGGATCCCCGTGCCCGGTCCCGCCGCCCACGCCGGACTGTCCTGGCTCAGGAAGTCGGTGAGGACGAACGTCGTACCGGCCGCGTCGGACCGGTGGACGGTGAGGATCGTCGCGTCGGGCAGCGTGACGCCCGTGTTATTGTTCGCGATCGATGGGTCGTTCCAGTGGGTGACCTTCCCGAGGTAGATGTTCGCGAGCACGGCCCCGGAGAGGCGTAGGGGGGTGGTGACACCGGCCACGTCGTAGACGACCGCGAGAGCGCCGCCAGCGACGGGCAAGGTGAGGACCGTCCCGGGCATCCCCGCCTGTTGGGAGGGGGTCAGGGGGTCGTCCGTGACGGCGAAATCGACGGCCTTCTGCTGAAGGTCGGTGATCCCGGTTCCCGAACCTCCGGCGGTATAATCGACCTGGTTCGAGGTCTTCGAGTCGAAGCTGGAGACCCACTGGTCGACGAGAGGTTGGACGAACTGGGCTCCGTTCCCTTCCAAGGTGATGCCGGTGGGGCACGCTCCGGTCTGGCTGGCGGCGGGCGAGAACCACTTCTGTTGGTACCCGACCCCCGCGACGACGCCGCACAGGATCACGACGACGACCACCGCCAAGATCCACGTTCGGTTCGCCTTGCGCTGGATCACCGGCCGTTTCTCCGGGGGAGTCGCGGGAGCCGCTTCGGTGGCAGGCTCTTGGGGAGGAGGTATCATAAGAGATCGCTCCGGCGACGAGATTCGCTCGAGAGGGACCGGTTTCGTTGTGATTCCATCATATCCGTACGGCCGCGCCAGAATGGGGGCAGTATAAGGCGAGAGGGAATTACGCAGGTTCGGGTGGTCCCACCGCGCATACTGCGTCTACCGTTCGACGCTACTCGCCTTTTCCGACGTCAGGTCGACGAGGCGAGGGAGACCCCAAGGGGGGAGATCCGGGGCGGTGAGGGTCCGATCTCTCCGGCGAAATGTATTTCGGGCTCCGCGGGGTGAGGTGGAAAATGTCGTCGACGCCTCCCACAGGTTCCCCGGGGTTCGTGCTCTGGATCGAGGGGCTTCCGGGCTCGGGGAAGTCGACGCTCTCGGCCGCCCTGGGAGAGAAGCTCCGGTCCCTGGGGCTCCAAGTCGAGATCCTCGACGGCACAAGCGTGCGGCAGACGTTCTTCCCCGAGCTCGGCTTCTCCCGCAAGGACCGGGAGGTGCACGCCCGACGCGTCAGCCAATTGGCCCGGATCCTCGCCCGTAACGGGGTCGCCGTCCTCGTCGCCATGATCACCCCGTACGAGACCTCGCGGCAGGCCGCCCGCTCCGCGGTCGATACCCGCTTCACGGAGGTCTGGCTCCGGTGCCCGCTGACGGTGTGCCGGACCCGGGACCCCAAGGGCCTCTACACCGCGTCGACGACCGGAGCCGTCCGGAAGATCACCGGCGTGGATGACCCGTTCGAGGAGCCGCTGAACCCGGACCTCGTGGTCGACACGGACACGGCGTCGGTCGACGCGTGCACCCGTCGGATCCTCGAGCATCTCAGCCACGTCGGATTCTTCCCCGCGGCCGCCGTCTGAGAGGCCGTTCCGGGGGGTCGCCCTCTCGCCCGGGGGTTGAGACGCTCAGATCCAGTCGGTGATCGGTCGCCCCTGATTGTGCGTCGGCACCGGTTGCTCGAGCATGGTGAGCAGCGTCGAGGAGACATCCAGGATGGATCGCTCCGGCGAGGGGCCCCGGGGGGCGACCCCGCCTCCCGCGACCGCGTAGATGCCTTCGAACGTGTGGACCGAGTCGTCCGGGCCCGTGTCATTGTCGGAGATGAACCACTTCCCGTAGCCGAGAGTACCGGCCGAGCGGCAGCGGAGGTCTCCAAAGTAGACCATCAGATCCGGCGGGTCTCCCCGAAGTTGACGGTAGATCGTCCGTGGGTCCCGAACGATCGGGTTGAGGGGGCGTCCATCCTCCCGTCGGACCTGGGAAAGTTGCTCCGTGAGGGTCCGGGTGAGCTCCGGCACGTCCATCGGCGGGACCGTCCCTTCCGGTTCCCGGCCCTGGATATTGAAGAACAGTCGGGCGTAGTAGCCTCCCGCGCCCCAGACTTTCGTCTTGGACCAGTCCACCGAGGCCTTCTCGATCTGCGTGCCCGCCGGCGGCCGCGCGCCCCGCAGGGTCAGGTAGCCGTTGTCGGCCAGCCACTCGTTGATGCAGAAGCAGCCGTCCATCGCCTGGCTGCCGTGATCGGAAGCGAAGAGCACGGTCACCTCGTCCCCCACGTGGTCGAGGAGCTGGCCGATCTCCTGGTCCAGCATTGAGTAGTACCGGTCCGCGAGCCCAGAGAACACCGGATGCTCCTCGTACTTCGGATGGGCCGGATCGATGTACTTCCAGAAGGCGTGGTGGAGACGATCGGGTCCGATCTCGTGCAAGGCGAAGAGGTCCCACTTCTCCTGGGCCCAGAGGTGGCGTGCCATCGCCCAGCGTCGACGGGTCATGTCGAAGAGCTCCGTCGCGATGCGCTCCCGGTCCTCCGCCCGGAACGTGATGTCAAATCGGTAGGATCCTCCGGCGGCCTGTTCGAGCTCCGGGACGCGGGAGATCGGTGTCGCGAAGTCGCGAGCCTTCTCCGGCGTCAGGAAATCGCTGACGTAGACCCCATTCACCGTCGGTGGAGGGTAGCCCGGCGGCATCCCGATCACGGCGACCCGCCGACCGGATCGAGAGAGCGTCTCCCAGACCGGAGGGACCGGGATCATCTGCGGGGTGGGGGTGTAGGTGTCGTTGTAGCTGCCCGCTCGCCGGTGCCGGAATCCGTAGATGCCGAGAGTGCCGGGATCGACGCCGGTGAAGAAGACCGCCCACGCCGGCACGGTGATCGGCGGATCGATCGTCCGCAAGACCCCGAACTGCGCCTTCCCGAGGAACTCGCGCATCCGTGGCATCACGGGAAGGAACCGGTCGAACAGGAAATTGGGGGGCATCGAGTCTAACCCCAATACGAGCACCCGACGTCGTTCGGAACTCATGCCCGCCCGCACAATCGATGGTGTATAGGGTTCGCTCTCGGTGCGCTCTTCTCTAATAGCCCCCTCGGTACGCCGAGACTCCATGTTGCCAGTTCCCCACGGAGGAAGACTGATCGATCGAGTACTTTCCAGTTCCGAACGGGCCAAGCGCGAATCGGAGCTCACCGACCTCCCGAAGATCCACCCGGTTGTCGACGAGCTGTACGACGTGGAGAAGATCGCCGTGGGGGCGTACAGTCCGCTGGAGGGGTTCATGGACTCCTCGACCCTCGAATCCGTCCTCGACCGGGGCCGGCTGCCCTCCGACCTTCCGTGGAGCCTGCCGATCCTCCTCACCGTCAAGGAGCGGGCGGACCGGGAGACCGTGGCCGGGTTGCGATCCGGGGACGAACTCGCCCTCCTGGATGCCAGCGACCGGTTCGTCGCCCTCCTGCATCTCGACGACAAGTTTCCCCTCGACAAGCCACGGATCGCCCAGGGCGCGTTCGGGACGAAGGACCCGGCCCACCCCAACGTCGCGGACCTGATGGCCGCCGGCGATGAGGCGTTGGGCGGGAGTCTCCATCTGGTGCAACCTCTGGAGTTGCCCGCCCGCCAGCTCGAGCTCTCTCCCGCTGAGGCGCGCGCAGAGTTCGTCCGGCGTGGTTGGAGCTCGGTGGCGGCGTACCAGTGCCGGAATCCGCCCCACACCGCCCACGAATACTTGCAACGTGTGACCCTGGAACGCCCGGACATCGACGGGCTGTTCGTCCATCCGGTCGTCGGACGACTGAAGAAGGGCGACTACCGCCCCGACGTCATCCTCACGGCCTACCGGGCTCTCCTCGACGCCTACTATCCCCCGGAGCGGGTGGCTCTCGCGTCCCTCTCCATCACGATGCGGTATGCCGGACCGAAGGCCGCGCTCTTCCTCGCGATCGTACGCAAGAATTATGGGTGCAGCCACTACATCGTCGGTCGGGACCAGGCGGGCGTCGGGACGTACTATGACCCGTACGCGTGCCACAAGATCTTCGATGAGTTCGACATCGGGATCGTCCCCCTCCGCTACGAGGAGACGTTCTACTGTCGCCGCTGCGTCGGGATGGCCACGCCGAAGACCTGCGCCCATCCCGCCACGGACCGCATCTCCACGAGCCAGACCAAGATCCGCCAATCTCTCCTGGATGGGGCGCCTCTCCCGGCCGAGATCATCCGACCCGAGATCGCCCAGGTCCTGTCGGGTCCGGGGGTAATTCTGCCATGAGCGGTACCACCTCGTCCTCTTCGGCGCCCTCAGGGACCTCGATCCCCGTCGTCGCCCCGGAGTTCTCGGGCTTCTGCCTGTGGATGACCGGACTCCCCTCGTCGGGCAAGACGACGTTGGGAGCGGCCGTCCAGAAGCGGTTGCAATCGTCGGGCTATCACGTCGAACTGTTGGACGGCGACGAGATCCGCAAGGGACTGAGCGCCGACCTCGGATTCGACCGCAAGTCCCGGGAGGCCCACGCCGGACGCGTCGCGTTCCTAGCGAAACTGCTCGCCCGGAACGGGGTGATCCCCATCGTGACGCTCATCTCGCCGTACAAGACCTCCCGCGCGAGCGCCCGGGCGACCATCGGCCGGTTCGTCGAGGTCTATGTCGCCACCCCGCTCACCGTCTGCGAGCAGCGGGACGTCAAAGGCCTGTACAAGAAAGCGCGGGCCGGTGAGATCAAGGACATGACCGGGGTCGACGACCCGTTCGAGGTCCCCGATGCCCCCGATGTCACCGTGAGAACGATCGGGGAGTCGGTCGACGCGACGACGGAGTACCTGCTCGCCGAGCTCGTCCGGCTCCGCTGGCTCTGATCCGATTCGTCGAGGGAAGCGTCCCTTCCGCTCGCGGATCGTTCCGGCGGCTCGGATCGCCTCAGGCCGCCGGGGGATCGGCCGGTCGCTCTTCGGCGGGCATCTCGGCCGGTGCGTCTTTCGGCTGGCCCCGCCAGCCGAGGAAGCCCACGACGATCCCGACGAGCGCGAGCACGATGCCGATGACCATGAGGATGGAGAGACCCGTCGCCGTCCAGCTCACGTTGAGGGCCACACCCGAACCGGCGGAGCAGGCGTACAACTGGTAGGTAGAGCCGCTACTCAGGGATGCGGAAATGGTTCCGCCGGCGCCTGTTCCTTGGGCAACGATCCCCTGGGGAGTGCTACTGCAGGTGGGGGCCCCGGTGATGAGATACACCGTGGTCGAAGCCGACGCACCCGTCCACGTCCCGGAGAACGAACTCCCACCGATCGAACTGGGGGAGAGCTGGTCGGCCGAGCCGGCGGGGATCCCGACCGAGGTCGCGGTGTTCTGAACCACGACCCCGACAAGGACCAGGACGAGGCCCAAGATGATCAAGACAATTCCCCCGATGAACATTCCTCGGCGCATGGCGGGGGAATCGACTTTTGCCCTATAAACGCGACTGTTTCACGCCGAATGTCTCACGCGGCGGGTAGGTACGCACGGGCCCGCATTGACGCGGGACCGAGCCGGGAACGGGGGAAGATTCCCGGCCGCGCGATTCCCCCCTCCTCGAGAAATCTCGGGCGGTGGGGGAACGCTAGCGAGCGCGCATTCGGTTGTTCTTTGGGTTGTGCTCGACCTCCGCCCAACCCAACGCCTCCAACACGGGGGGTACATACATGCCGAACCGTCCTCGAAGCCCTTTCTTGAGCCCGTACCACCCACCCACCGGATTGGAGGGGGCGCGGGCCCACGCTTCGACCGTGTCGGGCGCGGCCGGATTCTGCTCATCGGCGCTCCCCAAGAGCATCCAATCCGGGTGGGACTGCAGCATCGTTCTCAGATCGTCGAGGCCACGCAGATGATACCGAACCTGGGTGGTCCCCACCTGGACGACCAACGCAGGCGGATCGAGAGTTTCATCTCGGTATGCCTCGAACTCGCTCGAACCGCTCGGTGTCTTCAGCTTCCAAGGTCGCTCGCGGGTTCCGTTGCCGTTCGCACCACCACTTGGACGGCTCGCTTTCCCATTCTTCGAAGCTGGCATGGGGTTCTCGACCACGCGACCTGCGAGAAGTATACATCCATTCCCAGCCTAGAATCGGTGTCAGTCGCGGCGCCCGAGGTTTCTGCGCGGGGCACGAACTCGATGTTCCGCTCGAATCACGGCGCCTCGCCGGGGGGACGGCGGGGCCGTGTTCCGGAGGGCGTCCCCTCGGTCGTCGGGGGTCCAACGGGTGCGGCCTCCGTGTCGATGGAACTCGGCAGAGGGATCGTGCGAGCCGGCTCGGCCGAGCCCGGAGGCGGGGAGAACGACACCCGAAGGCCGCCCTCGGCGTCCGCCTCCGAGGCCGGGCGCAGCGTGAGGGGGGCTCCCGGCGTGAGCATGGCCGGATGCACCCTCAAGGCGGGCACACGGTTGTACAGCTCGGAACGGCTCTCAGGGGTCGATTTCCAGGAGGCGACCGCCCCGATGGGGGCCACCACCGTGCAGACGAGACCCGCGGCCACCACGACCGTGAACCAGAAGGTGCTCAGGTCTCCATCGGCCAGCAAGATCACAGCCATCGCGATCTCGACCGCCCCCCGGCTGTTGACCAGGAATCCGAGGGCGAACGCGTCCGGGTTCTTCCACCCGACAAGCTTCGCGAACCCGGCGCCGATCCCGATCTTGGCGAACATCGCCACCAGCAACAACGTCACGAAGGCGATCGCGGCCGTGAGGCCGACGAGGAGGTGCAGGTTTACCTGCAAGCCGGTGATCGCGAAGAAGAGGGGAATGAAGAAGCCCCACATCACCACCAAGAGCACGGAGCGGGCGTTCGCGTACGCCTCCCGTCCTGCGGACTCCGGAGTGACGAGGATCCCCGCGTAGAACGCCCCGATCACGAAGGTGAGGCCGAGGTACTGCGAGAAGAGGGCCGCGCCGAGGCTGAGGATCATCAATACGGCGAATCCGGCCTCTCGGGATCGAAGGGACAAGACCCAAGGGGCCCGGACGTTGATCCGAAGCCGGCGGTTCTGCAGGTACTTCAGGAACTGGTACGCCCCGAAGACAACGCCCACGAACAGTGCGGTGGAGCCGAGCGCCGTGCCCAAGGAGACCCAGCTCGCGGCGTTCCCGGCATCCTTGAACTGGAGGAGGACCGCGAAGACGGTGACGGCCGCCAACTCATTGATCAGAGCGGCGGCCATGACCACCGAGCCGAACGGCCTTCCGATGAGGCCGAACTCGCTCACCATCACGGCCATGATCGGGAGGGCCGTGATCGACAGCGTCACACCGACGAACAGCGCGGTGAGGACCCCAATGCCGGGGTAGACCGCCGAGGCGACGGCGA